>NZ_JBICJJ010000022.1:0-146713 GCF_043102985.1 Acinetobacter sp. YQ_14
GTTCACCGCTTGGTCTGCTGTGGTGGCATCCGCAACATTGCTGATGTTGGTGTTCGCGGCATCAATACCTGTAGTCGTGATGCTTGGGCCACCTGTAATCACTAAGCCACTGTTGTCGAGCTTGCTGTTGCCTGTGGTCACGCTGTCGACACTAATATCCGATGCTAAACTTAATTGCACACCATCTGCAGTAGTAACACTGTTGATATTACTATCACCTTTAACATTGATAGTTTCTCCCAACGCATAGTTATTTGAGGTACTACCATCACCAAAATTAATGCCTTTTTGTGCTTCTGCTAGTGCTGAATTCGCTGTAGTTTGCGCAGTCGTTACGTTATTATTCGTGGTAGTTAACTGACCAAAGTTAACCGCATCACCTGATGCTGTACCTGCTGCAACATTTGTAATCTTTTGATTATTTAAATTTGCACCACCATTTAGATTACTTACTCCCGTAACACTCAATGTGCCACCAGTTGCAAGATTTCCTGCTGTAACTGTACCTGTAAATGTAGGTGCATCTACTACGCTATATTTATACGTATTCGTAGCAGCATCATAAGTTACAGTGGTATTGGTACCATCCGCTAAAGTAACTGTTTCACCTAAGCTAACTTTATCTGTAGCACCTGCATTTGCTCTAAAATTCAAACCTTTTTGTGCTTCTGTTAACGCAGAATTGGCAGTAGTTTGAGCTGCATTTGCCGATGTCTGTGCCGCATTTGCTGCATTTTGCGCAGTCGTTACGTTATTATTCGTGGTAGTTAACTGACCAAAGTTAACCGCATCACCTGATGCTGTACCTGCTGCAACATTTGTAATCTTTTGATTATTTAAATTTGCACCACCATTTAGATTACTTACACCCGTAACACTCAATGTGCCACCAGTTGCAAGATTTCCAGCTGTGACTGTTCCTGTAAATGTTGGTGCATCTACTACGCTATATTTATACGTATTCGTAGCAGCATCATAAGTTACAGTGGTATTAGTACCATCCGCTAAAGTAACTGTTTCACCTAAGCTAACTTTATCTGTAGCACCTGCATTTGCTCTAAAATTTAAACCTTTTTGTGCTTCTGTTAATGCTGAATTCGCAGTGGTTTGTGCAGCATTTGCTGCATTTTGCGCAGTCGTTACATTGTTATTCGTGGTAGTTAACTGACCAAAGTTAACCGCATCACCTGATGCTGTACCTGCTGCAACATTTGTGATCTTTTGATTATTTAGGTTTGCACCACCATTTAAATTACTTACTCCCGTTACACTTAATGTGCCACCAGTTGCAAGATTTCCAGCTGTAACTGTACCTGTAAATACAGGTGCATCAGCCATTTGAATACTAACAGTATTTCCACTTACTGACGTTTTTAAATTATTTCCAGAATAAGTTCCAGCTGTTGAGCCTGTTCCAGTAATATTTAATGTTGAACCAAGCTTGTTAGCAGAACTACCTGTATTCCCACTAAAAGTAATTGGCTTAATAACTTCATTATTTAGATTAGTTAAAGCACCTGACACAGTATTCGAGTTTACTGTTGTTCCATCTGTTTTTGTAGTTGTAAAAGTCGGTGCAGTATATACATTTGTTGATGGATCATAAGCTGCTCCTCCTCCTAAAGCTGTAGTGTTTCCAACCGCACGATTGTTTACATCTTTAAGTTGAGCCACTGTAACCGCATCTTGGTCAGCAGCACCATCAGCAACATTTTGAATACGTCTAAGATTTGTAGATGAGCCAACTGAAACAACGGAAGTAGGAGCTGTACTATTGGTAATGTAACCTGTACCAGTAGGCGCAGTTGTAGTTGAGCCTCCACCTAATGCAACAGAATTGTTAACACTAGCAACCGCTCCAGTACCTAATGCAATAGCATCTTTTATATTTGCAGAGACTTTTGCATCCACACCAAATGCAATAGATTTGTCAGCGCCAGTAGCTACTTGTGATCCTGCCATAAGAGCCGCGCTATAAGCAGCCTTAGCATCAGGACCTTGCTGGTTATAAGTAGTTCCGTTAATTGTAGTGCCATCACCACTCGAACCTAAAGCTAATGACCCCTGACCATCAGCTATTGGACTGCTATGTGTAGTAGATAAACCACTACCTATAGCGACACCACCTTTCCCATTCGACGTCACTGGATTTGCATTAAAATTTGAACCAATAACAACAGCTTGTATTGCGCTAGTACTAGCAATAACGTCATTTCCGATTACAGTAGATTGCTCTCCTTGAGCTGCAATATTTGCACCAATCGCAATAGCCTCTACTGCTGAAGCACAGGCTGTACTATTTTCATTTGCAATAGCGATTGCGGCAGCCTCTGTACCAAATCCATTCGAAGTTCTTGTACAGTTAGTTCGAGTAGTTCCCCCTCCAGCTTCATAACCAGCATAGGCAAAATCAGCAGTAAATGCCGCAAAAATAGCAAGAGTTAAAGCTTTGTAATTAAAAAAAAGATTACCTAAGCTCTGTGGTTCTTTTTGTTCTAACGAAAGAGTCTGCCCAACACTTCCACTATTTTTTGTTTTCCCTTTGGCAATTTCAGAAACCGCCACCCATACGCCTAAAGAGGCATTCCATACAACCTTATAAACCTTATTCATAATAATTTCCAAACGCAGAAAAGAAGTTACAACTTGTAGCCTTATGTATACAAGTCGGTCTACTAAGTAAAAAAATGTAATTTATTATCGAGTAAAATAACGTTTTTCTTATGAGATGTAAATCACACTTTAACCACAATACGATAACCAAAACTCACATTATAATTTTGTATTATTAAGACGTTATTTTTAATTTATTTCCATAAAAAACATGAATTAATATTTAATTTTCAGTAAAAAATAAAGTGCACTTTTCACCTAAGTTACTTTAAGAAATATTTAAAATTTGCTATTACATGACGATAATTGACAGTTTTTTACTTTTAATATTTAAAATTATTCTATTTAAGTTTGTATCAAGAAATAAAAAAAGCCAGCATCATGGCTGACTCTTTAGTTTAACTAAAAGGTAAAATTACCAATTTACATTAACGCGTCTATTTGGGGCTAAGCAATTCACAAGCTTACTCTTTGATTTACTGCTAGCACATTGCTGATATAACTCAGTTTGGCTATTGGCTTGGATTTGAATGCGATTTACATCAATACCTTCATTTACCAAAAGCTTCGCTACTGTATTCGCTCGCTGTGCTGAAAGTTGATGGTTATATGAAAATTTACCTAATGGATCAGCAAAACCTGCAACTGTAATCGGACCTGTTGAATTACTTTGCTTAATTCGCTCAGCAATTGCTGCCACAGAACTTGAACCTTGTTCGATTGCATTTGGATTCGAACGATCAAATGCAAAGAACACACTTCCTGATCTTGCTCCAGTTAAATTCGCATCATTTGGTACTTGATTGTTTGCACCCCAAGCCATTAAACCCTCACAAGCCTCTCCTTTCCAAGATAAGCGCTCAGAGAGATTTTTCTTGTCAAAGTCTACGCGTAACTGGCAACGTAAATAATCTTGGCTATTCGGCTGGCGAATATCTAACACATAGTTCCACGTTTTTACAAAAAATACGCCTTCGCTAAATTGAGGATTGCCCAAAATATATCGAATTTGATCTTTAGTTAAACCTGTATCTAAGCGTGCTACATTGTCGTATTCGTAACGTTGCACTTGTTTTAAATAGCTTTTTTCAAATGTAGGAAATTTAATCTCTTGTTGCTGATTTACGGCATCTTCTTGTGCAACTGCAACTGTTGTGCTTAAACCAACGAATGTTGCCATCATCAAAATTTGAATGTTTTTGTTCATTTCTTTACTCATCATATCTGTTAGCTAAGGAGAGCTGGCAGCTCTCCTTATTTGAAGCAATTAGTCAATAATTGTACTTACACCAATACGTACTAATGGGCTTCCCTGACTTCCTAGCGCAGCACCAGTTGTAAGTGACCAACGTCCATTGTCTGCAGTACGTCTGAACGTTACACCAACAGCATTTTGATCATTATAGTAAGCAGCACCAACAGCCATTGTTAATTTGCCTGGTACAAAAGGAGCTTGTTCCAATGCAGCTGTTGCAGCAATACCAGCAGACATTTTGTCTTCTAAATTATCAATACGTTTATTCGTATCGTAGAAAACTTGCTGTAATTGATCGCCAAGGTTATTGATCTTGTTCCCGAGATCTTGATTAGACTGATTCAATGCACCGATTGCATCATTAATATTGTTTTTACCTGTACCACCAATATCTTTAGTCGTGATTGAGCCATCAGCATTGATTGATGTATTACCACCAATACTATTTTTGATGCTTTCTGAAATGTTATGAATTTGACCACCATTCACAGCATGGTTAGAACCTGCTTTGATTTCACCGTCTTTTACGCCTTGAATGACACGGTTACCATCTTTTCCAGCCATATTGATACCTGTACCGCCCGTATCTTTACCCACTGTGATTTCACCATTTGGCTTTTGCTGCTGAACCAGACCAGACTTACCATTGTTAATGTTTTCAATGTTGTTTTGAATGTTCTGAATATCATTCGAGTTTTGGTCAACTTGCTTCTGCACATTCCACAATTGACCGCCATTCACCGCATCTTTAGAACCTTCAACAACCTTACCGTCAGCAACATTTTTCAGGTTTGTACCTTTATCACCACCATCTAAAGTCACTGAGTTTTTATCTACATTGCCGTCTTTGTCTTTATCGTACTTCACAGCATGATCAGACAAATCACCGATCTGTTTACCTATTTGATCTTTAACATCACTGATTTGCTTATCAAGCTGACCTTTGTTAACTGCATCTTTTGCATCAACGCCATCAGCAACATTGGTAATTTTCTTAGTACCTGCATCGATACCATTGATCGTGATACTTGGCCCACCTTTAATGGTTAAACCATTATTGTTGAGTACTGTATTACCTGTTGTAATGCTGTCAAATTTAGCATCTTTTAATAGCTCAATTTTCACGCCATCTTCAGTGGTACGAGTAATGATATTTTCACCGCTAGTTTTGTCTTCAGCAGTATCAGCGTCTGCACCACCAACGATATTCAATGTATCGCCGAGCTTACGATGTACTGATTTTCCACCTGATGCTTTTTGATCATTTGCACCAAAGTTTAAACCTTTGTTAGTCAGATCATTGACGCCATTGGTTACTTTATCATCCACAGATTTAATCGCGTCATTGATGTTATTTTTACCAGTACCACCAATGTTATTGGTCGTAATACTACCGTCTGGATTAACAGTCGTGTTGCCACCAATGCTGTTTTTGATGCTCTCAGAAATATTCTGAATCTGACCACCATTAACAGCGTCTTTTGAACCATTCGCGATTGCACCATCAGCAACATTAGTAATTTTCTTATTACCTGCATTGATGCCATCTTTGGTGATACTTGCACCGTCTTTAATGGTTAAACCATTGTTATTAAGAACGCTATCACCCGTCGTGATGCTGTCTAAAATTAAGTCTTTCTTGGTCGAAACCTCATAGTTAGCACTACCATCTTTATTGGTGGTCTCTTTAACAACAATATTGTCGCCTTCAGTCACCGTTGTTTTGGCTTTGATTGCAGAGTCTTTCACTTCAGCAATCGCATCATTGATATTATGCTTACCCGTACCACCAATGTTGTTGGTTGTAATACTACCGTCAGGATTAACCGTAGTATTACCACCGATACTGTTCTTGATGCTATCAGCAATATTATGAATCTGACCGCCATTTACAGCTTCTTTTGAGCCCGCTGAGATGTGACCATCTTTAACGTTATCTAAAGTGGTTCCATCCTTACCTTGCAACGTCACTTTATCTTTAGATTTTGGATCGTCGTATTTTACAGCTGAATCATCGCTATCTTTTTGCTTCGCAGCAAGTTCATCTAGTTGACCTTTATTTACTGCGTCTTTACCATTTACACCATCGGCAACATTAGTAATGGCTTTGTTACCTGCGTTGATGCCATCTTTGGTAATACTTGCACCATCTTTAATGGTTAAACCATTATTATTAAGTACACTATCACCTGTTGTGATGCTATCAAATTTCGCATCTTTCAATAATTCGATTTGAATACCATCTTTTGTAGTACGCGTAATGACATTTTCACCGCTGGTTTTATCCGTAGGCGTTGCTGCATCTACTCCACCCACGATATTTAATTTATCACCCAACTTACGATGAACATCTGAACCCGTATTGCCTGCAAAATTGAGACCTTTATTCTCTAACTCTGTCTTGGTGCTATCAATCTTGCTATTCAGTTCAGTTTTAGCGTTATTGATCGTGTTGTTTAACTCAGTCTTGGTATCTGTAATCTGAGTGGTTAACTGATCTTTAGTATCATTCAACTTGTTGTTGGTATCCTTAATTTGGTTACCCAAGTCTTGCTTTGTGTCATCCAATTTTTTATTGGTATCGACAATCTGATTACCTAGATCTTTTTTCGCATCGTCTAACTTGCTATTGGTATCAGTAATCTTGCCATCTAAACCATCTTTAACTTTGGTCAGTTGGTCAACATTCACTGCATCTTTACCATTCACACCATCCGCAACATTAGTAATGACTTTATTACCTGCATTGATACCGTCTTTGGTAATGCTTGCACCATCTTTGATGGTTAAGCCATTATTGTTTAATACGCTGTCGCCTGTTGTGATGCTATCAAATTTCGCATCTTTCAATAATTCGATTTGAATACCATCTTTTGTGGTGCGCGTAATGACATTTTCACCGCTGGTCTTATCCGCAGGCGTTGCTGCATCTGCTCCACCCACGATATTTAATTTATCACCCAACTTACGATGAACATCTGCACCTGCATTGCCTGCAAAACTCAAACCTTTATCAGTTAAATCGTTAACACCATTGGTTACTTTGTCATCTACAGATTTAATCGCATCATGGATGTTATTTTTGCCAGTGCCACCAATGTTATTCGTTGTGATGCTACCGTCTGTATTAACAGTCGTGTTGCCACCGATGCTGTTTTTGATGCTGTCAGAAATATTTTTAACTTGACTACCATTCACTGCATCTTTCGAACCGTTGGTAATTGCGCCATCCGCAACATTGCTGATGACCTTATTAGCTGCATTGATACCATCTTTGGTAATGCTTGCACCATCTTTAATGGTTAAACCGTTGTTATTAAGTACACTATCACCTGTTGTGATGCTATCAAATTTCGCATCTTTCAATAATTCGATTTGAATACCATCTGTTGTAGTACGCGTAATGACATTTTCACCGCTAGTTTTATCCGCAGGCGTTGCTGCATCTGCTCCACCCACGATATTTAATTTATCACCCAACTTACGATGAACATCTGCACCCGTATTACCTGCAAAATTGAGACCTTTATTCTCTAACTCTGTCTTGGTGCTATCAATCTTGCTATTCAGTTCAGTTTTAGTGTTATTGATCGTGTTGTTTAACTCAGTCTTGGTATCTGTAATCTGAGTGGTTAACTGATCTTTAGTATCATTCAACTTGTTGTTGGTATCCGTGATTTGGTTACCCAAGTTTTGCTTTGTGTCATCCAATTTTTTATTGGTATCAACAATCTGATTACCTAGATCTTTTTTCGCATCGTCTAACTTGCTATTGGTATCAGTAATCTTGCCATCTAAACCATCTTTAACTTTGGTCAGTTGGTCAACATTCACTGCATCTTTACCGTTCACACCATCCGCAACATTGCTGATGACTTTATTACCTGCATTGATACCGTCTTTGGTAATGCTTGCACCATCTTTAATGGTTAAACCATTATTATTTAATACGCTGTCACCTGTCGTGATACTGTCAAATTTCGCATCTTTTAACAATTCGATTTGGATACCATCTGCTGTGGTACGGGTAATAACATTTTCACCGCTGGTTTTGTCTTCTGCTGTTGCTGCATCTACTCCACCCACGATATTTAATTTATCACCCAACTTACGATGAACATCTGCACCCGTATTGCCTGCAAAATTGAGACCTTTGTTTTCCAATTCTGTCGTGGTGTTGTCAATCTTGGTATTGAGTTCGGTTTTAGTGTTATTGATCGTGTTGTTTAACTCAGTCTTGGTATCTAAGATCTGAGTGGTTAATTGATCTTTAGTATCATTCAACTTGTTGTTGGTATCCTTAATTTGGTTACCCAAGTCTTGCTTTGTGTCATCCAATTTTTTATTGGTATCGACAATCTGATTACCTAGATCTTTTTTGGTGCTATCAATTTTCTGATTCAAGTTCGTAATGTTTTGCGTATTTTGACTGACACGCGTATCAACATTTTTAAGCTGACGTACAGTAACCGCATCAGAATCAGCAGAACCATCTTCAACATTCGTAATACGGCGCTCTTTACCAGCAGAACCAACTGAGATAACACCATTTGACATTGAAGCATCACGATTGGTTAGGAAAGAACTTCCTGTTGCTTCTGTTGCGATAGCATCTTGTCCTAATGCCACACTATTTTCTGCATCAACACGGCTACGCGCACCTAAAGCCACACCACCTACAACCAGTGATTGAGCACCTTGACCTACAGCAACCGCATTTTCTTGATCGGCAATTGATCCCCCGCCAATCGCCGCTGAATTTTTACCTGTTGCTTTCGCACCACCGCCTACAGCTGCAGCATTTTTATTACTTGCTTCCGTATCTTTACCAATTGCAGCCGCATTATCACCAGTTGCCTGAGCACCACTACCAATCGCAGCTGCACCATTTCCAGTCGCTTTCGCACCTTCACCTGGTTTATTACCTGAACCTATCGCAGTGGAGTTTTTACCTAATGCCAATGAGTTAATCCCCATTGCAGCAGCACCATCACCTGTTGCTTGTGAAACTGCACCAAATGCAGCAGCGCCTTTACCAGATGCATTAGCCATTACGCCAAAAGCTGATGAAGCATCACCTGTTGCTTTTGAAGTCATACCAAATGCAGATGAGAATGCACCAGTAGCTACCGCCTGAGTGCCGACCGCAGTTGAGCCATGATTTGCTTCAGTTGTTGGATAACGGCCCGCTTTTAATACGCCACCTGTAATATCAGTATAGGTTTTGCTAAGTTCTGCATCTTGTGCAATTTTATCAACATCATCGCCACCAATCGCAACAGAAGAATTACCACGTGCAATAACATCAGCGCCAATTGCGATAGATTGATCACCAATTGCTTTTGTTTGATCGCCAATTGCAATTGATTGGTTGCTATATCCTGGACGCAAGCCTGAAGCACCTTGTGTTGACGCATTACGACCTATTGCAATATCACCTTGACCAACAGTATTTGAACTTGCACCCATTGAAATAGCACCAGTTCCAGCTGCTTTAGCATTTGCACCAAGTGCAACCGAATTCCAGTCCGTCGCATTCGCTGCACTTCCGACCGCTGTTGCATCACGCCCTGCCGCAGTTGCATTTACTCCAACCGCAATCGCATTGCGCCCTGTAGCACCATCATTTTCAAAATTACCACCTTGAGTCCCTCTATCATTGATACTGACATAATGAGAACGTGCGGCTTTTAATTGCCCCACAGTAGCAGCATCGGAATCAGCAGCACCATCTGCAACATTTTGGATACGACGTTCCGCACCAACACCACCTACTGATAAAACACCCGTTGGCGCTGCTTGCTTTGTTAAAAAGCTTTCACCTGTTGCTTGAGTTGCTTTTGAGTCTTTACCAAGTGCAATACTATTCTCAGCATCTGAACGCGCACCCTTACCAATTGCAACACCACCTTCGTGAGCTGCTTCAGCTTGATCACCAATCACAACGGCATTGTCTTTGTTTGCTTTTGCACCAGTACCAATCGCAACTGACTTTTTCCCCGTAGAAGCTGAAAATGCCCCAATCGCTAATGAATTTTCTTGAGTTGCAACCGCACCGCCACCAAATGCAATCGAGTCTTTACCCGTTGCTTTCGTTGCCATGTTAGGTTGATATGAAGCACCTGCTTGTCCAGCAACAGAACCAGCATTTTCAATATCAGGAGAACCTATTGCAATTGAACGATAGCCTTCAGCCGTTGCTGAGTGACCAATTGCCAAAGAACCTTTACCAGTAGCAGCGGCTACGTTACCAATCGCTTGAGCAAAATCAGCCGTAGCTGCCGACTGACGACCAATCGCAAGAGACGTATTTCCTTTTGACAAAGCTGCCGTACCAATTGCTACACCTGCAATATCAGTCGTAGTAGCATAAGAACCAATCGCTGTACCAAAATTATTTTGAGTGGTCGCGCCAGTGCCTAAACTAATTGAACCACCTTGTTTTTGTGCACCTGCAAATGCACCAGTTGAATTATTATATGGATTTTGACGATTTGCGATATTTGAGATACCAGTTCCTTGAGTCTGCGCCCCACAACCAATTGCAATATCTCGGCTACCAGAAGTATTCGCTGTACCCTCACCACATCTGTCTCCAGAAATTGATGTTCCTGAACCTGAGCCGCCTCCAATATTTGTAGCAGCAAATGCAGTAGGAGAAAAACTAATTGCACCAACCAAAACCGCAGCTGATAAATTGAGAATTTTTGATTTGGTTTTTGTTTTACTTTTTGCAAGTTCAGAAGTTGCAACCCACGCTCCAAGAGAAGCATTCCAAACCACTTTATATACTTTATTCATAAAAATTCTCAGATAATTACTACAGTTATTGATGGTCTAAAAATGCGAAACTGCATTTTTAGTGTCGCCGCTAAAAAAAGAGCGGCGGATGCTAATCAAACCGAGTAATCTGGTAAAGAATATACAAATGTATATAATTTAAATGTGAGACACATTTCTCATATTCTAAAAATAAATAAAAATATAAATCATTGATTTAAATTAATAAAAAACCAAAATGTTTCAAATTGTTTTCTTTTGTTTTTATTTCATGAATGACACAACAAATAGAATAATAACTCTAATAAATTAATAATTTTTACATATAAAACAAAATATTAAATAAATCAAATGGTAAAATAAATTAACAAAACATCACAGACCAAAAGATTAATTCCACACATAAAAATCATCATTTTGTTTTAAATATTTTGGAACAAATCGAGTATGATTTAGAGGAGTAAATGATGTTTGAACCCGTATGAACAGCAGTTTAAAATTACTAAGAAAACAACTTCGCTTAAAAAGAAAACTGATTACGCCTATTCAACATAAACAAATCGAACAACAAGTATTAAATCAATTGAGATACTGTCCTCAATTTAAATCATCTAAAAAAATCGGATTGTATTTACACGCTTTTGGTGAAATACATACACGAAAAATAATTGGGCTATGCTTTAAACAAAAGAAGCAAGTATATTTACCGATGATTTGCTCGATGAACCAAAACCTTGTTTGGGTAAAAATCAGTGCAAATCAATATCTCAATAAGCGTTTCTCTCACCATCCGCTTGGTATGAAAGAGCCTATGGCAACGCGCGGACAACATATATCTAAATTAGATTTACTGGTGATGCCGCTATTAGCATGTGATCATTTCGGAACAAGAATCGGTATGGGAGGTGGTTTTTATGATCGTACTTTGGCAACAGCACCACATCAGCCTTTTCGACTGGGTCTCGCGCATTCATTTCAATATATAAATGAACCTTTATTTAGACAGAAATGGGATCAGCCGCTAAATGCCTTACTGACTCCTGAAAAAATTTATTACTTCAAGTCTTAGTCTCTAATTTCTATGAATTTGTAGGCGAAAGTCGACCAATTTAGTCTTTTTTTTATAATTTCTCTTGTAAAACCCTTGTAATTTTTGAAATGCACATCACTATAAAAAACATGGCAACACCGTTGTCACTCATTAGGAGTGCCCATGTCTGAATATATTATGAATAATGAAACAAGCTTAGAGCCGCAGGTTCCAAGTGTATTACCACTATTAGCGTTACGTGATGTTGTGGTGTATCCACACATGCAAATCGCGCTATTCGTGGGTCGTGAAAAATCGATCAATGCAGTGGATGTGGCTCGTAACAGTGACAATTTAGTATTTGTAGTTGCGCAAAAAGATTCGCTTACAGAAGAAATTGATCACGATAATCTCTATCAATATGGAACCGTGGCTAAAATCGTACAAGTTGTGAATCATGAAAATGATGAAAACTGTATTAAAGTGCTGATCGAAGGCTTACACCGTTCTAAGTTAGAGCGCATTATCGATGGCGAAGAATATCTGACAGCAGAGCATCATTTAAGCCCAATGAATGTTCCATTGGATAAAGAAGCACAAGAGACTCGCTTAAATGAATTACGTACTCTATTTGCTCAATATGCAGAAGCAAAATTACGTAATGCGCGTGAACTTGTTGCAGCTGCAAATAAAATCGAAGACTTATTACAACTTATGTTCTTCGTGGCGACTCGTGTGCCTTTAAATATTGAAGTGAAACAAAAGTTTTTAGAACACGACGAATTTGAAGCTCATCTACAAGAGTTGATGAATTATTTGATGAATCAATCTGCTGAACAGCAAATTGAACAAACGTTACATGACAGCGTAAAACGTCAAATGGAAAAGAACCAACGTGAATACTTTCTAAATGAGAAAATGAAAGTCATTCAACGTGAACTTTCCGATATGAATGGCGGTGCTGAGGATGATGTAGCTGAGATTGAAAAACGTCTTGCAGAAGCTGATCTACCTGAGCATGTACGCAAAAAAGCTGATGCTGAATTCCGTAAGCTCAAAGCGATGCAACCCGCTTCAAGTGAGGCTGCTGTTGTTCGCAACTATTTAGAAGTCATTCTAGATACTCCTTGGAATAAGGCGAGCAAAGTTAGTATCAACTTGGCGAAAGCTCAAGAAATTCTAGATACGGATCATTACGGCTTAGATGACGTTAAAGATCGTATTGTTGAATATCTTGCAGTTCAGTCTCGTGTGAAGAAACTGAAAGGTCCTATCCTTTGCTTAGTTGGTCCTCCAGGCGTGGGTAAAACATCACTTGGTGAGTCAGTTGCCAAAGCAACAGGCCGTGAGTTTGTTCGTATGGCACTTGGTGGTGTCCGTGATGAAGCTGAAATCCGTGGTCATCGTCGTACCTATATCGGTGCGATGCCGGGTAAAATTGTGCAATCTTTGACAAAAGTTGGTGTAAAGAACCCACTGTTCTTACTCGACGAAATCGACAAGATGGCGCAAGACTACCGTGGTGATCCTGCTTCTGCATTACTTGAAGTGCTCGATCCATCACAGAACAGTAAATTCAATGATCACTATTTAGACCTTGATCTTGATCTGTCAGAAGTGATGTTCATCTGTACTGCAAACAGTATGAATATTCCTGAAGCTTTATTGGACCGTATGGAAGTGATTCGTCTACCGGGTTATACCGAAGATGAAAAAGTAAATATTGCTGAGCGCTATCTTGTTCCAAAAGCAATCAAGAATAATGGTCTACGTGCCAAAGAATTGACTGTTCATGAAGAAGCAATTCGTGACATCGTACAACGTTATACACGCGAAGCAGGTGTTCGTAGCCTAGAGCGTGAAGTATCGAAAATTGCACGTAAAGTTGTTAAAGAAGCGGTGAGCAAGAAGTCTAAAAACTTACAAGTTGATGTGACTTCTGCAAATCTTCCAGAATACCTAGGTCCACATAAGTTTGACTTTGGTATGGCAGAAGATGAAGCACAAGTTGGTCGTGTAAATGGTTTAGCTTGGACTTCTGTAGGTGGTGAATTACTTACGATTGAAGTTGCTGCGGTAAAAGGTAAAGGTAAATTCATTACGACGGGTTCTCTCGGTGATGTAATGAAAGAGTCGATTACCACTGCAATGACTGTGGTACGTACCCGCGCTGATGATCTAGGTATCGAAGCTTCTCGTTTTGATGAGACCGATGTACATGTGCATTTACCTGAAGGTGCAACACCAAAAGATGGTCCATCTGCTGGTTTAGCCCTGACCACTGCCCTTGTATCAGCATTTACTGGCATTCCAATTCGTCCAGATATTGCAATGACAGGTGAAACAAGTCTTGGCGGTCGTGCAATGCGTATCGGTGGTTTAAAAGAGAAACTTCTTGCAGCACACCGTGGTGGCATTAAGCTCGTATTTATCCCGCAAGATAACGTACGTGATTTGGCTGAAATTCCTGACAATGTCAAAGAAGGCTTAGAAATCAAAGCGGTGAAGAGCATTGATGAAATCTTACCTTTAGCATTAACAGACACGCCAAAGCCTTTGCCAAAAACACCTATTGTAAAACCAGTAGAAGATGCAAAAGCAGCGCGTCACTAAAAATCAGTACTATATAAAAAAGAGAGCTTAGGCTCTCTTTTTTTGTTACATAATCAGGTTGAAAAATGATCAATTTATTGCATAATAAAATAGAGTCAATAAAAAGAAAGGCTAAATTCTGACTCTTAAACTAATTTTAGTGTTATCTGAACTCCAGACGGATAACACTTTAATCGCAGCTCATACACATTTTGAGCTGCGTTTTTTATGTGGAAGCATAAACCATGATTCTGAAGTTTTTATGACAAGTAAACATTCAATTAAACCGCCATGAAACAAGTTGAATGTTTATAATGTCTCTATATTTTCCACATTACTTTTTTTATGAAAATTCGAATTCTCACCATTGGTCAAAAAATGCCTGCATGGGTACTTACTGGATTTGAAGATTACTTCAAACGTATCCAACCTTTTGTACAAACACAGGTCATTGAATTGCCTATGGCTAAAAGAGGTAAAAATGATTCTGAAGCAGATATTTTAAAATACTGCCAAATCGAAGGTGAAAGTATCTTAAATGCACTAAAACCTAATGAAACACTCATTGCACTTGAAGTCGGTGGACGCGAGCTGAGTACGGAAAAACTCGCCGACACCATGAAACAATGGATGCTTGAAGGCAATGACGTTGCGCTTGCAATCGGCGGACCTGATGGTCATTCAGATGCCGTTCGTAAAGCTGCGGCTTGGCATTGGTCTTTATCAAAACTAACCATGCCTCACCCAATGGTGCGTATTTTGTTGATTGAGCAACTTTATCGGGCAATGAGTATTAACCATAATCACCCTTATCACCGTGCATGACTTAAGCCAAATTGTTCTGATTATAGAACAATCTGTTGAAGTTTAACGGCTGTCATTCTCCCGCTGATTTTGTCACGATAGTGATGTAATTCCAATCAGGTGCTTATTTATGAATTTCCAGACTTTACCCGGATTATTTATTTCTCATGGTTCACCCATGCTTGCACTTGATCCAGAACAAGTAGGCCCTGCTTTATATCGCTTAAGCATCAACCTACCAAAACCCCAAGCCATTATCGTGATGTCAGCACATTGGGAAAGTCAGGCATTGGAAGTCAGTACTTCTTCCAGACCACAAACGTGGCATGATTTCCGTGGCTTCCCACCTGAGTTATATGAAATTCGTTATCCTGCGGCTGGTTCAGCGACTTTAGCAGAAAAAATACTGAGTTTATTTGCTGATGCTGGTATTGCTGCACATGCTAACAGCACACGACCACGCGATCATGGTGTATGGATGCCATTACTGCATATGTACCCTGATGCAGATATTCCTGTCATTGAAATCTCCCTTCCAATCAAAATGACTGCAGACGAGATTTACAAAATTGGGCAAGTATTAGCACCATTAAGGGAACAACAAATTTTATTAATTGGTTCAGGCAGTATCACACACAACTTAGCAGAACTCTCATGGCATGCAGATGCAGACGTTCCTTTTTGGGCAAGTAATTTCCGTAATACTGTTGTGAGTAAACTCAGCCATCAAGATTATGATGCAGTACTTAATTGGCCAGAGCTGCCCTATGTTCAACGTAATCATCCAACGCTTGAGCACTTCGCACCATTGTTCTTTGCTATGGGGACAGGTGTTCGATTTAGTATTGTACATAGCAGCTTTTCGATGGGTTCTCTGGGTATGGATATTTATCGTTTCGATTAAATTGATTATTTTATCAACCACTCTAAAATAGGTTTGCTTTAAATAGAGCAAACCTACAAATCTCCTTTATTTATCTTAAACTTACAAATAAATACATTTAACACACTTAATCCATAAATGGATTGCATTTTCTTTTTTTAAGAATGATTTAAGCTTATTACTGTTTATTTTTAACTGTTGTTTTTTAAATATGAAAATTAAATATTTGGTTCTCGCTTTGCTTCCGCTTTCATTAATGGCTTGTCAAACAGTACAAAACGTTAGTGATAACGTAATTAATCAAATTAACACGAATGCTGCGAAAAACTTAACTGAATATAATTGGACATATCAAAGTTCTAAAGCATCTAAACCTTTAGTGCTATCTTTTAGCCAAGATCAAAAACTTTCAATCCAAACTGGCTGTAATAATCAAGGTGGTACGTGGAAAGTTGAAGGCAACAGCATTGTTGTTTCGCCACTTGTATCGACAATGATGGCTTGTGCAGATGACTTAATGCAACAAGAACGCCTATCTTCTAATATTTTCAGCGAGAAAAAAGTACCATTTGCAATCAGCACTTTAAATGGTGAAGCGATCTTGACTGTAACTGATAGTAAAGGTCAAAAACACGTATTTGCAGGTACTAAAGTGGAAAGTAATAACGTATTAACAAATTATACTTGGTCATATCAGCCAGCTGAGACAAAACGTCCAATCGTATTGAATTTCTTGGCAAATGACCGTCTCTCTGTAGATACAGGTTGTAACCGCCTTAATACCTCTTGGAAAGTTGAAAATGGTCAAATCATTACTGGTGATGGTGCATCAACATTAATGGCATGTGATCCTGCATTAATGAAACAAGAGCAATTTGCTGGTGAATTATTAACAAAAGGAAAAATTCCTTTCGAAGTGAATACAACTGATTTACACGCACCAAGCATGACACTGACAGATACAAAAGGTCAAGAATATACTTTTGTTGGTAAAATGACCCCTGAAACTAAATACCAATCTGAAGGTAAGACTGTTTTCTTGGAAATCGCACCAGAAACTAAATCATGTGTAGGTGTTGCTCCACAAACTTGTATGCAAGTACGTGAAGTAAAATATGACGACAAAGGCATCAAAACTTATGCAGATAAAAACTGGTCATTGTATTACGGCCAAATCGAAGGTTTTGAGCACAATCCAAATCAACGTGTAATCGTTCGTGTTAAACGTTTTGATATTAAAAATCCTGCTGCTGATCAATCTAGCATTGCAGATGTATTAGATATGGTTGTTGAACAAGAAATTGTGAAAAAACCATAATCGTATTCTAGTAATAAAAAATCCGATGCTTTAGCATCGGATTTTTTATGGAAAGCCTTATTTATTAAACAGGGTTTGAGAGGGGTTCTTAATAAATGCCCTGCCCCAATATCGCATCTGCAACTTTCACAAAACCAGCTATGTTCGCACCATCAACATAGTTAATTGTGCCATCTTCCTGCGTACCATACTTGACACAGTTTCGATGAATCTCTTTCATAATCGCATGCAAACGCTCATCGACCTGCTCAAAAGACCAACCTAAGCGATTCGCATTTTGAGACATCTCCAAACCAGATGTCGCGACACCACCTGCATTTGATGCTTTACCTGGTGCATATAAAATCTTCGCCTCAACGAATTTTTCAACGGCTTCAAGTGTAGATGGCATGTTTGCCCCTTCCGCTACACAAATCACACCGTTAGCAAGTAATGCTGCTGCATCCTCACCATTTAATTCATTCTGAGTGGCACATGGCAAAGCAATATCAACAGGAATATGCCACGGTGTTTGTCCTTCGAAATATTCAAATCCGTGTTTCGAAGCAAACTCTGAAATACGTCCACGTTTGACATTTTTCAGCTCCATCACCTCATCTAAAAGTTCTTTACTGAAGCCATTTTTCAAATACACAGTACCATTTGAGTCAGAGAGAGTCACAACTTTTGCACCGAGGAACATCGCTTTTTCTGCTGCGAACTGCGCCACATTTCCTGAGCCAGAAACTGAAACTATTTTACCTACGAAATTATCACCACGCGTTTTCAACATTTCTTCAGCGAAATAAACCGTACCATAACCCGTTGCTTCAGGACGAGCGAGAGAACCACCAAATGAAATACCTTTACCTGTAAACACACACGAAGTGTCATTGCTTAGTTTTTTCATCATGCCCGTCATATAACCGACTTCGCGTCCACCAACACCAATATCTCCTGCTGGAATATCCGTATTTGAACCCAAATGACGATATAACTCGAACATCAATGCTTGGCAAAAACGCATGATCTCAGCTTCAGACTTACCCTTTGGATCAAAGTCAGAACCGCCTTTACCACCACCCATCGGCAAAGTAGTTAACGCATTTTTGAAGGTTTGCTCAAAACCTAAAAATTTTAGAATTGATAAATTCACAGATGGATGAAAACGCATACCACCTTTATATGGGCCAATTGCTGAGTTATATTGCACGCGGAATCCACGATTGACATGCACTTGCCCTTGATCATCCATCCAAGATACGCGGAACTGAATCACTCGTTCGGGTTCAATCAGTCGTTCTAAAAGACCATGTTCAGCATATTTTGGATTTTTCTGTATAAATGGCCACAAGCTTGTCATTACTTCTTCAACAGCTTGTAGAAATTCAGGTTGATGTGGATCTCTTGCTTCAACATAAGCAAAGAAGTCACTTAAACTGCTGTATTTCAACACTCACCCCCGACACAATGATTCATTATGGTGCTAAAAATGCACCAAAAAGAATATCTCACAAATTGGCGATACTTTGCTATTAGGCATGAGTATAGTTTTTCTAATTTTTAAAATTTATTTATATTTATCAATAAAATATTTAAATAAATATTCATTATTTATATTATAAATACCAAATTAAAAACTATAAAATTCAAATAAAATTATTAAATAGCACCAAAAACAACCAAAAATAGCACTATTATTAATCAAAAAAGAAAGGATGAATGACAATTCTAGGCTCAATAGCTTAAGGAATTTTGCCTAGCATTTTCAAAACAATGTCTCTGTTTTAATTACTTCTCACTTTAGCTTTCAAAAGGCTGCCCAAACAATACAACCAATAAACACAGGATTCCAACGCACAGTGAAAACACAAACTTGGCTTTAGCTATTCGGAAATGTACCCACATTGAACTCAAACATTGAAAAAAGTAATACAGTGCAAAACCTTTAGATGCAAAGCTAATAATTTCAAAAATATCGAATGACCAAACTAAAACAATGCACGCAGCGGCTATGAAAACATAAGCAACTTTTACAGATACTCTTTGTTGCGAAACTTCATTAACTAGCCCCCCATTTCCAGCAAAATCTGCTAATGCAGCACTGAGTTGACTCGTTACCGCAGCAATAAATAGGAAAATAGGTGCACCCCAAAACACATACTTTGCAATATCAATCACAGATGTATCTGAGATTTCGCCACTAAGCGGATGTAATTGAAAAACCAGACTAAACAATAGAATGAAAATGATATAAATGCCTGTACTCAATAACTGCGCATTACGCATACTTTTCACTCTAATTTCTGCTGAATACTCTTTTCCTAAATAACGACTGGTTTCAAAGCCCTGAATCATAATGAGTAAACCCATAATGATTGGAATATGCTTCATATCAAAGCTATAAGGTACATGACTGGGAGCTTGATGATCTAAATTGAAAAACAACAAAGCACACAGAAAAACAGTAATGATGCTCAACTTAATATTTACAGCAAAGATCTCAATTTTTTCGAGTATTTTAAATCCTCGGAAATAACCAAAGAATGCCATTAATAGTAGAACCACTGTCGTGATGATCTGTGTTGTTCCTGAAAATTGAATGGAAAAAATTCTGACAATAAATGATGAAAACAAATACAAATAATAGGTGACTGAAAGTACATACGCTGCGGTTAACGCAATGTCGCTTAAACGCTCAATCTGTAATAAGTGACGATCTTGTTGAGCAGCCAAGTTAGGTTCAACGTGCTGAATATTCCAACGAATAATTTGACCAATTGAGTACGCAAATACGCATAAAGTCACCATCACATAAATTGCATAATGACCACTTAAATCATTCAATAAAGGTGCTGCGATCAGAAAACCACTACCAATGATTGATGCCAATGGCGTTACTGTTGCACGCCACACAGGTTTATTTCTTATTTTTGGATGAGACAGCCCCCATACCACAAGTATGGCTAACGCACCCCAAATTATTGTTACGATTGGCATAAAAATCCGCTTTACGGCACTTAAATATTATTCAATTCCATTCTAATCAAGAAATCTTAAAAGCTGTACAGAAATCAAATCTAATCAACTGAGAAAGTTATCTTGACCCTATGCTGTTTTTTCTTCATCATCGCTGTCGTTTTAACAAGTTGTTGGTTCTATGGACGCCTCTATCGCACTCATTCGTGAAATTGATGCATTACTTCCGCAAACACAATGTGGTTTGTGCGGGCACCGTGATGGATGCTTGCCGTATGCAAAATCGATTGCTGAAGGCGAGGAAGCGAATAAATGTGTTCCGGGTGGACAACCTGTGGCTGATGCATTGGCAACACTTTTAAAACGCCCTGTATTGATCGCTGAACCAAGTGTTTGGGATATTCAATCAGATGGACGTCCGCAGCAAATGAAAGCGGTAATCCGTGAAGATGAATGCATTGGCTGTACTAAATGTATTAGTGCCTGCCCTGTTGATGCAATTATTGGCAGTGGTAAGCTCATGCATACCATTTTGACCGACCTGTGTACAGGTTGTGAACTTTGCATTCCACCATGTCCTGTTGACTGTATTGATCTAGTTGAGGATACAGCTCCAGTTGCTAACGACGAGCAGCGGATCAAAGTACAAGATGATCTCAGACATCGCTACTATGCACATATTCAACGCGAAGAAAAACATCGAATTCATCGTAAAGGCCCGATTGTACGTGCTGAAATTGATGCTGCATTTTTTGCGAAATTCTCCCAAGAACTCAATAATGTCCCAGCAATTACCTTGACTGAAAAAGTGGCTGAAACTCCAGCTTTGGATGCAAAGACCACGATTGAGTTAGCAAAACTGCGTACACAGATCAAAAAGTTGGAAAAGCAGCTCAGCGTACGTGCAGATGAGAAAAAACAACTGCAACTGATTGAATTACAACAGCGCTTAAACGAATTGCTGGAGGGTTAACATGTCAACTAAAAATATGACCAAAAAGCAAATTCAAATCTTTTTTGAACGGTTGCGTGAACAACGACCAAATCCTCAAACAGAATTAAACTACACATCTCCATTTGAATTGCTCATCGCAGTGATGCTTTCTGCTCAGGCAACAGATGTCAGTGTCAATAAAGCCACCGATAAACTATACCCGATTGCCAATACGGCACAAAGTATTCTCAATTTGGGTGTGGATGGCTTAAAAGAATATATAAAAACCATTGGTTTATATAACTCCAAAGCGGAAAATGTGATTAAGACTTGCCGTATCTTGGTTGAACAGTATCAAGGACAAGTGCCTGAAACACGTAAAGAACTTGAAGCATTGCCGGGTGTGGGGCGAAAAACTGCCAATGTTGTGCTCAATACTGCATTTGGCCAGCCGACCATGGCAGTGGATACGCATATTTTCCGTGTTGGTAATCGCACAGGTTTAGCAGTAGGAAAAAATGTTCTCGAAGTTGAACATCGTTTAGTTAAAGTGATTCCCAAAGAATTTATTATTGATTCACATCATTGGCTAATCTTGCATGGACGCTATTGCTGTATCGCACGTAAACCAAAATGTGGCGAATGTATTGTCTCAGATGTCTGTAATTGGCCAGATCGTTTTGAGTTTGGTGCGGCTAAAATGATTAAAACAAAAAACCTCAGTTAGTCCTGAGGTTTTTTTTGCTGTTGTAACTTAGGATGGAGTTGGCGAGCTTTACCATACTTCTTATTTTCTAATGCTTGCTGTTTTTGCACATGACGCAGCATTTTTTGGCTTTGGTATAATAAAAATAACAGCAAAATAAAACTTAAAATCACCGCAATGATCAATACGATTTTTAACATTTGCTTTCTCCAAAATAAAAAGAGCCCTTGTCAGAGCTCCTTATTAATCTACAACTTAGATTATTTATCTAAAATTGCAAATAAATCTTTTTGAACTTCGTCGATTGCACGTAAGCCATTTAACTTATCGTAAGTTGGCGCATTTTCACCAGAAGCAGCACGACCTTGGTAGAATCCAACAAGTTGCTCAGTTTCGCTATGATAAGAACCTAAACGCTTACGGATTGTTTCTTCTTGATCATCAGGACGTTGTACAAGCTCTTCACCAGTCTCGTCATCTTTACCTTCCACTTTTGGTGGATTATAAACGATGTGATATACGCGACCAGATGCTGGATGTTGACGACGACCAGACAAACGTTGAACGATCTCTTCATCAGGAACATCAATTTCAATCACGTGATCAATTGAAATACCAGCTGATTCTAATGCTTCAGCTTGTGGAATCGTACGAGGGAAACCGTCAAAGATACAACCGTTTACGCAGTCTGGTTGAGCAATACGCTCTTTTACCAAACCGATAATTAATTCGTCTGATACTAAACCACCTGACTCCATAACGCTTTTCGCTTTTAAGCCAAGATCAGTACCTTCACGAATTGCAGCACGGAGCATATCACCGGTTGAAATTTGTGGGATATTGTAGCGCTTACAGATCAACTGAGCTTGAGTACCTTTGCCTGCCCCAGGTGGTCCGAGTAAAATAATGCGCATAAAGAACATCCTCATTTAAAAACAATAAATCTTTAATTGAGCAATATCATACAGACTTATTGCCCAACCAACATCAAATTAATTATAAGAAAGCTACAAATAAGTGGATTAAACCTGCAAAAAAGCCAGTTACCCCACCTAGTACAATTAAAATCCACTCATCCTCTTGGAACGCTGGTCGTAATAGATTTTGGAACTCTTTCGGTGTCAGTTCACGGATACGGTCTCTAAACATTTGAAAGATCTTTTGCGCACGACTAGCATTCAAGGCTGGGTCACATACTGGCCCCATAGTAATTTCAATTGAACGATCAATCAAGTCGGTCTTGAGTCTAGCATATTCTCTAGGACCCAATGATAGCTGCAATGATGTTCTAACCAGTGGAGTTTCCATAATTTCATTAATATGGCGCTTGACAATACGACGGGTTTTATCTTTTTTGCTGCCGTACATCATCTCAGTCATAATCGACTTCAATGTGATTAAGTCCTCTGTTACCACACTCGCGAATACATCTGAAACCTCTTCCTGACGCTTCATAAAAGCGCCTTGTACATTGTAAGTACCGATCTTTAGAACAGGTACAATCCAAGGGAATTTACGGTCTTTGGTTAAGCGGAATATTTGTGGATAACGGATATAATGCGGCTCGATTGGGTTAAATACCATCCAAATTGCAATCCAGTTGGTCAAGAAACCCCAAATCGATGCCCAAAATGGAACGGTCCAATGCCAAGGCACTACGAACCAAACAATCATTTGGAAAACACCAAAGAACATCCCAATCAATGCACTGATATGCCAAATAAAATTAATTTCTTTTTGTCCAACTTTGAGGAACATCCGCACCATCAAACGGCGATCACCTTCCATTTGGCGAACAACCATTTCACGCATATCAACAAGTGACTCGACGTTCATGGTCAGCTCAGTCACAAGTTCTCTTAATGTATTTGGGAGTTGTTTATGTGCTTGAGCATAAATACGGCGTTTAATCGAATAGGGTAAATTTTCCCATAGCACTGCATTACGGTCGATCATGACTTCATCAATTAAGTGTTCAAGTTCAAAACCAACTTGTTCACCAATGATCATGGCCATATCTTCTGGGTCCATTGCTTCTAAGAACTCACGCAATGAACCAAGTTTAGTTAATGTATTATCAGTAATGATGCCTGAAATACGTCCAGCTTTACGTGGAACAATCCCTTGCCAACCTACAGGTAATGGTCCTAAATGGAATCCCCAAAAGTTAATTGGGTAAAACACCATTTTTAAAGCCATCCACACGTGAGCCCAAGTTACAAAGGCTGTCACAGGAATAATACTTAAGACCGCCAGATGGTCTGGTCGATTTAAAAAAATCTGCCACAATTCATTGACGTAATCAAACATGCATGACTCTCAAAATTATTAATACATTATGGCTAACAGGACAAAGAGCAAATATCTCCTATAGACCAAAACTTAAAGTGTAAGAAAACTGAAAAACTGGTTCCGATTTTTTCACAGTATTGCCACTTCCATCTTCAATTTTTTCTCGTATACCAGCGCCTACACTGAATGTGCTGATACGTTCGCTATTCAGCCAAACATAAGAAAGATCAGCACCTACACCGAGATTGCCTTTTTGTTTACCTCCAAAGTTTTTACTGTCTAAATGTCCCGCGTAGACACCAACGTAATAACCATTTTTATCAGTGCCTGTTAAATAATATGGATAACGAAATCCAACTTGTGCACCTGGTTCATTATCATCATTTAAAAATGCACCAGCTTTTGCATAAGCAATACCATAAGGATTAACC
The DNA here is from genome assembly GCF_043102985.1 of Acinetobacter sp. YQ_14. Taxonomy (NCBI): domain Bacteria; kingdom Pseudomonadati; phylum Pseudomonadota; class Gammaproteobacteria; order Moraxellales; family Moraxellaceae; genus Acinetobacter; species Acinetobacter sp. YQ_14. Next base: position 24,597 of record NZ_JBICJJ010000022.1, read on the forward strand.
CATTCTAAATTGGCATGTAGTAATTTTTTTGTAAAACCTGCACCAATATTCCAAGTCGAAACATTAGCATCTTTTAATTTTGGCTCTGGCATATATGGATTTTCATCCGCATGCACCAAACCATTACATGTTAAAACCGCTAGCAAAAGGTAAAGTTTTCTCATTATTCTCTCCATTTTCCTTAAGAGTGCGTATTGGACAATCCTATTTCAAACCGTTTGTGACTTTAACAGAATTATTTTGCTTCTAGTATACAAGACCCTACAAATTTAATGTCTGCAAAGTCAAAAACTGTCGCAGCTTCATTTATATGAAGTATTGAAAAATCTACAGTATGATCATGCAACTTACGTTAAAATAAGTCACCCATACCCTCTTTCAATCTTGTAATTTAAGTCGACTCAGTATGAAACAGCACTTTCCTTTAAAAAACATGCAACAAGAAAAGCGCATTTATAGGGGTCGAATCTTTTTTGCAATTTTTCTAGTGATGACGTTTCTTCTTTTATTGATCTGTCGTTATGCATATTTACAGATTGTTCATTACGATGATTTTACAACGGCATCAGATAAGAACAGAATTCGCTTACAACCTCTTCCGCCTGCCCGTGGTTATATTTACGATCGTAATGGTATTTTACTTGCAGATAATTATCCTGTTTTTAGTGCAACATTAAGCCGTGCAGATGTCACCGATATTGATGGAACACTCTCTCGTCTAATTCCAGTATTAAGTCTGACACAAGAAGACGTTGATCGTTTTAACAGCCGTGTTAAAACTGCTCGAAAAACTGAGCGTATAGCGATCAAGCTCAACCTAACTGAAAATGACATCGCAAAGTTCAGTGAAGTTAAATATGCCTTTCCTGGAGTCAAAATCGAAACACAGATGACTCGCTACTACCCTCACGGTGAGTTATTTGCGCATGTCATCGGTTATGTTGGTCGAATTAACGATAGAGAACTTAAAAAGATCGATAAGGATTTATATGCTGGAACTAACCTTATCGGCAAAATTGGTGCAGAAAAAAGTTATGAGGATTTACTGCACGGCACACCGGGCTATGAATCTGTCGAAGCCGACGCACATGGTAATGTGCTCAGAAACTTAGGACGTCAAGATCCTGTTCGCGGTAATGATCTCTATTTATCGATAGATTATGGCTTACAAACCATTGCGGCTAAACAATTAGCTGATCGTCGCGGCGCGATTGTTGCGATAGATCCCCGCACTGGAGAAATTTTAGCACTGGTTTCTAGTCCAAGTTTTAATCCCAATTTATTCGTAACGGGGATCAGTACCAAAGACTATAGTGCTCTGCGTGATAACTTAGATCAGCCGCTTTATAACCGTGCAGTTCAAGGTTCTTATCCACCAGGTTCTACGATTAAGCCAATGTTCGGTCTGGGAGGGATTCATTATGGACTCGTCGATTGGAATACCGCCATTTCTGATCCCGGCTATTTCTCTCTTCCTGGGGATTCACATAAATTCCGTGACTGGAAAAAATCAGGACATGGTTCAGTCAACTTACATAAAGCTCAAGTCGTCTCTTGCGATACTTATTTCTATATCTTGTCCTATCGTATGGGCATAGAAAAAATGAATGAGTGGATGCGCCAATTTGGTTTCGGTGAGAAAACGGGGGTTGATCTACCTAGTGAAAGTTCAGGCTTATACCCAAGTCCACAATGGAAAATGCGTACTCGTAAAAGCAAATGGCTAAAAGGTGAAACAATTTCCGTCAGTATTGGACAGGGTGCATTTACAGCAACACCATTACAGCTCGCTATGGCAACTGCAATCACCGCGAACAAAGGATCACATGTCACACCGCATGTATTACGAGATACCAAAGGTGCAAAACAATTCACTGTGCATAATGCACCAGATGGAAAAATCCAATTTAATGGAACCGCACAAGATTGGATGAATATGCACGATGCCATGGTTGATGTCATTCAATCTGGTACAGGTCGTGGAATTAAAGGCGGTTTGCAATATTCAATTGCTGGTAAAACTGGTACGGCACAAGTTAAAAGTATTGCCCAAGGAAAACGCTATAACGAAGCAGCACTTTCTTCAAGACAATGGGATCATGGTCTATTTGTTGGATTTGCTCCAGCAGATAACCCAGAAATTGCAATCGCAGTCGTATGGGAAAATGGTAAACATGGTGGTTCAGCAGCTCAACTCGCACGTCCAATTTTTGATTACTGGCTTGTTACTCGTAAGAAAAATCCGATTCGTCCAGCAAATCATCAAGTCAGTGGCGGCCTGATGACCGCGGGTATTAAGCCGGGTGAATTACCTAGCGGTGGAGCAGCATCTACAGTACAAGCACAATCAACAACCTCAGCTCCTTTACCTGCTGATGAGGTCACTGAATAATGAAAAATCAATTACGGATCATTGGCGGGGAATGGAAGCGTCGTACTTTACCTTTTGCGAATGTAGACGGTTTACGTCCAACGCCTGACCGTGTACGTGAGACATTATTTAATTGGCTCATGTGGGATATTCAAAATGCACAGGTTTTAGACCTTTGCACTGGCTCAGGTGCGTTAGGATTTGAGGCGCTTTCTCGTGGAGCTGCCAAAGTCGTAATGATTGAACCCAATACAACTCAAGCAAAATTTTTAAAAGAGAATATTGCTTTATTAAAAGCAGAGAATTGTCAGCTACACCTAACAACAGCACAACAAGCGCTCAAGAAACTGAATCTTAGTTTCGACGTTGTCTTTCTTGATCCACCCTATAGTTTAGACTTATGGCAAGAACTTGCTGAGTTATCAGATCCGATGATTGCAAACCAAGCCTTCATTTACGTTGAAGCAGATCGAGAATTATCACAGCTCAAACTACCAGCATCTTGGCAAAAAATTAAAGAAACTAAAGCAGGTGTAGTTCGAGCAGGCTTATACCAAAAAATTACTTAGAAAATTCTTAGCCAAAACAGTCTAATGAGTTGCCCTCGATCAAACGGAAAGCTCGACAAATACTCATAGCCGATTCGGTTGGTTGAGTTAAGCTGATAGACAATACCGTAGCCGAGTGAGATCGAGAAATCATCCAAACTTAGATTTGAAGTATCACCTGTTAACATCTTATGGTTGAATTGATTGGTCTGGTATGCAGTATAGTTGTATACGCGCCACCGCTCATCTTGAAAAAGCTGATTATGCAAAACTGAATAATCTGTTTTCATTTCAGGATATGCAGCATCAAACATTTCCTCAGAATCATCTTCAAATCCAGCAAAGAAATTATAGTTCTCCGCATTTGCAAACGTTGTTAGACAGGACAGTAAACAAAAAAAGAAAATGTGTTTAAATCGCATAATGGCGTTTATTGACAATCTTGATGATTAGCATAACTCTAAAACTCATTTTGCTTCAATAAATTAATGATATATTTCAAACACTAATAGAAGATTATAATCTAATAAAGACGCTATTATTATCCCTTTACAAACACTGTTTAGATTTTGGGCATATAGCTTAACGTACTATTAAGTTTTCAATTGTTGTTCTGTTAGACATAAATACTTAATTTATAGCAGGATTTTAGATACAATGAGCCGATCTACAAACTCAACATAATTCCCCATGAAAGTTTTACTCCTATTGGTCACATGCCTCAGCCTAACAGCGTGTATTTTTGGTCAATCTAGTGAGGTCAAACGTGCTGAGAAAATTTTACAAAATTTTCAGTGCAACAATATCGAATCAAATCAGTTAGCCACGTCTTCGATCACCAATTTTCACCAACAAGCCCTTGCTGTGAATAAAGAAAAGGCCGCGACATATATTGAACAATATAAAAATGGTGAAGATCTCTTTGACATCCCATTGGATGAAGTAGTACAACAAAAATATCAATTATATAAACAAGCTTGTCAGGCACTTGGCGGAGTCGCATCTGCTAAAGAACAAATTGTTATAGGTGCGTCTGACGAAAATAAATAGAGTGACAAACTCTATCTAGGACATTAAATGATAGAAAAAAAATTGAGCTTAAAACATTATATTGCTCTTATCCTCATTTTAGTTACGGCAATAATCGCAAGTATTAATCCTTTAGAATTCGCTTCATATTTATTGCATCAAGCAGGTACAGTTTTCATGCTGATTGCTTTGCTTGTCATCATGCGAAAAATTGGCATTAACTTTTATAGCTTTTGCTTATACCTGCTCTTTTTGTTTATTCATATTGTTGGCGCACACTACCTCTACTCTTATGTTCCCTACAATGAATGGTTCAATTCCCTTTTTCATTTTGACTTAAATCAAAGTATGGGATGGACTAGAAATATGTATGATCGTTTTGTCCATTTTGCATATGGATTTTTACTCTATCCCTTATTCTATCGTTGTTTTCAAGTTTGGTTTCCCGCAGCTAGACCAGCAGCTCTATTGTTCTTGGTCATACAATTTGTTATGGCAACAAGCTTAATATATGAGTTCATTGAATGGTGGATTGCGATGGGATTATCGCCTGAAGATGCGGAAAATTATAATGGTCAACAAGGCGACATGTGGGATGCCCACAAAGATATGTTCCTTGCAACAGTTGGAGCAGCCCTGATTGGTTTCATCCAACTCAGCAAAGAAAAAACGCTTATTCAGAAATAAGCGTTTTGACTTAGTTAGACAATTGAATGCTGTAACAGCATCAGGTCATCCCAAGGATCTGATTGCACCACTTGAGTTGGCTCGAAATTCATCAAATTAGTATTTATATTACCATCAGTTTGAGGAGTCGAGGGTTCAATAGAAACCAACTGATTAAGTAAGTCTTCGATTTCATTCGTATTAGAAGTCGAAGAAGTTAATAACTCATCGACAGTAACTGCTTGAGTTGTCTGTGTCGGCGTAGCTTCATGTTGTGGACTCAGCAATGCATTGAGATCTACATGATCAACCAAACTCATTTGTTGTGCACTTTCAGTTCCAGCATCCATTTCATTACTCAGCAATGAACTCATTGTCGTCGGTGCAATCACATTAAAACTAAATGAGTTACTGATCTCACTGGTATTTCCTGATAAATCAGTCTGAGTAAAAGTCAACGTATGACTGCCTAATGCTAAATCATGGGTGATATTAAAACTCCATTTTCCATTGTCACCCACTGTGACTGTTCCGATTGGCTGTCCATTGTCATAGATTGTTAGTGTCGCTTTCGCCTCACCTAGACCAGTCAAGCTAGGTTTACTATCATCGGTTGAGCCGCCAGCCGAGATATTCCCTTTAACATCTCCAATATCATCCGTTACGGTCTGCAAAATAGGCTTGTTCGGTGCAATGGTATCTTTCGTTCCTAACACATCCGTAGATTCAGAACGATTACCTGACGCATCAATCACATATACTTTCCCAACGGTCTTATCCGTTAATGCAGCAGATAAGTCGATTGTAAATTTTCCATCTGCGCCTGCTGTTCCTGAACCAAGCACAGTTTTTCCATCTGCTGAGCGAATTTCAATTTTACTATTTGCTTCGGCTGTTCCAGTGATCGAATCTCCATCCGCATTTAACTGCGCTACAGCTTTTTCTGGTGCAATCGTGTCTTTACCTGCCGTAATTTCTAATGGTTTAGACTGGTTACCTGCTGCATCTTCAAGGATAAGAGAGCCTTTGTGATCACCCGTTAATGCAGGTGAAATTGTAATTTGAAATTTCCCTTGTGCATCTGCAACACCACTTCCAATAATATTGCCATCAGCATCTTTGATTTGCACTTTTGCATTTGCCTCAGCTTTACCTAAAACTGATGTACCTGCTTGGTTTACTTCAATCAATGGCTGATCAGGGGCTAACGTATCTTTCCCAGCAAAAACTTTGGACGGATCAGATTTATTACCCGCCGCATCTTCCGCTACTACTGTTCCACCTTTATCGCTCGTTAATGGCGGTGATACCTTAATTGAATAAAGTCCCGAACTATTTGCATTAACAGAGCCTAATAATTTTCCATCTGCATCGTAAACTGATATTTTAGCATTCGCTTCGGCCTTGCCTGAGACAATCGTACCATCTGCATTTAATTGTGCACTTGGTGCATCGGGCGCGATCGTATCTTTTGTTCCCGTAACAACTGTTGCTTTAGATGTATTACCTGCACTATCAATCGCGATAACTGCGACTTTATTTCCATTCACCAAAGGACTATCTAGTTTAATACTATAGTTACCCTCATTATCCGCGTAACCACTCGCAATCACTTTCCCTGTGGTATCTTTGATCTCTACTTTAGCTTTCGCTTCTGTTTTACCTGTAATGGTTTGTGTATCGGCATCTAATACAGCGGTCGGGGTTGCTGGTGCAGTAATATCTGTCGATTTATCATTATCACTTTTATCGTTATCATCATCCTTCACCGCCCAGAGATAAATACCTTCAGCAGCTAAAGCCACCAAACCTGCTTTTACTAACTGTGATTTACTCACACCAAAATCATCACTGCTATCTGAATGCTCAGCAGCTTGAGGTGGAACTTCGGCTGAAGCAAATTGCGTTAATTCTGTGGCAGGAGAATAGCGAACAAATTTTCCTGCAGCGTCAAATTCAGCAATTGCATAAGAACCATCTTCTCGGGGAATTGCGAGCGTATGTTCCGTATTGTTCATTTCATTAAAGAAATCATTAATAATAATTTTCTCACCATTTTTCAGTGTAATGACAAGATCATTACCTTGCTTGATGATCGATTTTATATCGCCTTGCGCAACTCCGATTTGAACAATGGATGGTTGATTCAGTATCACACCTTGCATTTGTCCATCTTGTAAAACAGTAAAATTTTTCTTCGATGAAACGACAACTCTTGTCATTATTATGCTCACATATCAATTATAGTTTTAGATATTTTTCAATTAATGGAAAATATAAGTATTTAATCTCGCGATTAAAATAGCAAATGATAGATAGGACGACAATCCAGTTCATCGCAATTTTGTTAGCTTTATTTAATTTACTATTTGTTCAAATACTTTAATTATCGAAATAAAAAAAACCAGTCATATGACTGGTTTTAAATAACATACGATGAATTATAGTTTTGGATCACGTAGCTGAACCAAACTGCTATTTGCTTTGGTCAATCCATCTGTAATTTTCCCCAACACTGCTGGAATTAAATTCTCAGCCATTTGCGCAGCTTGTAAACCTAATTTCTCACCAAATGTCGGACGCTTACGCGTATTAATCACATAAACATCATGTTTTGGTAGCAAGCTAAGTATGTATTCATCCGAAGTTTGTAATTTATCAACCAAGTTGAGTTCGCGTGCATCTTCACCATACCAATGCTCACCTGTTGCAACTTTTGCTACTTCTAACTGTGGACGGTATTTTTCAACGAAGTGCTTAAATAAAGAATGCGTTTGTTGTAACTCTTCTTCAAATTTCGCTTTACCTTCAGGTGTATTTTCACCAAACATGGTGACTGTACGCTTATATTCGCCAGCAGTATAAAGTTCAAAGTCAACATTATGCTGTTTCAATAAACGATTGAAATTTGGAACCTGAGCCACGACGCCAATCGAACCAACAACAGCAAATGGCGCAGAAATGATTTCATTTGCAATACAAGCCATCATATAGCCACCGCTTGCAGCAACTTTGTCTACGCAGATCGTGACATTAAAGCCTGCATCGCGTAGACGAACTAACTGAGCAGCTGCTAAACCATAGCCATGTACCATTCCACCAGGACTTTCTAAACGAACCACAACCCGGTCATGCCCTGCTTTTGCTGTCGCTAAAATTAAGGTAATTTCCTCACGAATCGTATCTACAGCGGAAGCTTGAACATCACCTTTAAAATCGAGAACATAGATTTTTTGATCATTTTTTTTACGAATTTTTGCTTCTTTCGCAAGCTGCTGAACAAGCTGTAATAGTTCCAAACGAGATGCTGTTGTTTGCGCGATTCTTTTTCTTTGTTCATTCACACGCGCATTTAAATGGCTAATACGAATCTCAGCAGGAAATTTAGGTAAATGGAATAACATAAAGTAAGTGCTCTATAAGTTCGGCTTTATTCGTCTAAGATGTGGTCTGCTCAAGAAAAATTCAATAGAGATTTTGAAAAATAGATTCATTTTCATTTATACAATAAAAAAAGAGCCCGAAGGCTCTTCTTATCACTGAAATAATCTTAGCCAAAACGACCTGTAATATACGCTTCAGTTAACTGATGATCTGGCTGAGTAAATACTTTCTCAGTTGAGTTCACTTCGATCAAATCACCTAAATGGAAATAAGCGGTACGATCAGATACACGAGCTGCTTGTTGCATTGAGTGCGTGACGATTGCAATCGTATATTGCTCAGATAGTTCAGAAATTAACTCTTCAATCTTAGCTGTTGCAATTGGATCAAGCGCTGAACATGGCTCATCCATCAAAATCACTTCAGGACTTACAGCGATGGTACGCGCAATACACAAACGTTGCTGTTGACCACCTGAAAGACCTGTACCCGGCTGACTTAGACGATCTTTCACTTCTTCCCAAAGACCAGCTTTACGCAGACTGTTTTCTACGATTTCTTCTAAATCATATTTGTCACGTGCTAGACCATGAAGTTTAGGGCCATACGCAACGTTATCAAAAATTGATTTAGGGAATGGGTTTGGCTTTTGGAACACCATGCCCACTTGAGCACGTAACAATACAACGTCTAGGCTTGGATCATAGATGTCTTGATTATCTAAAGTTACTTTACCCGTCACACGACAAATATCAATCGTGTCATTCATACGGTTCAAGGTACGCAAGAATGTAGATTTACCACAACCTGACGGCCCGATAAATGCAATAACTTCATTCTGGTAAATATCAAGGTCAATCCCTTTGATTGCCTCAGTTTCACCGTAGTAAACATGAACATCTTGAGTGCTAATTTTTACTTCATTTGTTTTAGGCTTTTTGTTTGATGAAGCCGTTTCAAACTGAGAGACAAATGCAGTATTAGATTGCTGAACTTGCGCTTCAGATGAGGTAAATTCTGTTTGCTGTGGATTCACTGACTTATCCTTTTCTACGGCGTTCATAATATCAATCGTATTCATTGTACTCTCCTCTATTACCAACGCACTTCAAATTTCTTACGAAGCCAAATTGCAAGGCTGTTTAAACCAATCATTAACGCAAGTAACACAATAATCGCAGCTGCGGTACGCCCTTCAAAGAAGTTACGCAATTCATTACCTTGCCATAAATACACTTGTACAGGTAATGCTGTTGCTTGATCAAGTGGTGTCGTTGGAACACTTGCAACGAAAGCACTCATACCGATCAAAAGCAATGGTGCAGTTTCACCTAATGCTTGAGCAACACCAATAATTGCACCCGTTAAAATACCCGGTAAAGCTAAAGGTAAAACATGGTGGAAAACGGTTTGTACTTTTGATGCACCAAGACCTAAAGCAGCCTGACGAATCGAAGGTGGTACAGCTTTTAATGCAGCACGTGTCGTAATAATCACAGTTGGTAAGGTCATTAAGCTTAATACCAGACCACCGACTAAAGGTGCTGAAAGTGGTAACTGCATCCAACCAATAAAGATCGCCGCACCCAACAAACCAAATACAATCGAAGGAACAGCAGCCAAGTTGTTAATATTGACTTCAATAATATCCGTCATCACGTTCTTTGCTGCAAATTCTTCAAGATAAATCGCACTTGCAACACCGATTGGAATCGAAATGATGATCACGATGAGCATCATGAACAATGAACCCATGAAAGCACCAGCCAAACCACTAATCGCAGGTGAACTACGAGAGTCTGGACTTACGAATAAGTTGGTATTGAAGGTATTGTTGATAATGCCTTCTGCTTTCAATTGATCTGCAATCTGACGAACTTCTGGATCTAACTGCTGTTGATCATCAGGTAATGAACGATCAATATTGCCCGCTAACCATACATCGACATTTGCATCAGCCAAGAACTTAATATCTTTTTTAGTACCAATTAGTGATGGATCAGCCAATACCATATCACGTAGACGATATGACTCTGAGCTAGTGTACAAGCCGCTGAGATAGTCACGTTGAGACTCTAATGCTTTGTCTTTTGAAACAATGCCATTTACGATCAACGCATCCCAATCAACCATACCCATTTCAGTTTGCCAAGCGATCATACGCTCTTCAAAATGCGCTGGAGTCTCACCTGCGGTTTGTTTAGGTTTCGCGCCTACATCAATAATTGTTGGATCGAAATAAACGGGAACCGTGATACTGCTCTGCCAAAAAGCCGGCAAGCCTTTCGATAAAATACTTCCAAACAACAATGCTACAAATGCAAGGCCAATCATAACTGCTGAAAAGCCAGCAAAACGGAATGCTTTTTCTTTGCGATGACGCTTTGCCAAAGAACTTTGAATCTTACTTTTGCGCTGTTCACGTTGTTCAGCAGCAACTTGAGGATCAAACGAATTTTGATCCAAAGGAGATGTCTTTGATGAACTCATTCGTATTGCTCACGATATTTGCGCACGATGTACAGTGCAATAATGTTTAAACCCAAAGTAATGACAAACAGCGTTAAACCTAGGGCAAATGCAACCAACGCTTGAGGGCTGGCAAAGTCAGTATCACCTGTTAATTGCTTAACGATCGTTACTGTCACAGTTGACACAGCTTCTAATGGATTTGCGTGGAGTAATGGACTGTTACCCGCTGCGAGTACCACGATCATCGTCTCACCGATCGCACGAGAAGCCGCCAATAAGAATGCACCCACAATCCCCGGTAACGCTGCTGGAATGACAACCTGACGGATCGTTTCAGATTTTGTTGCACCTAAACCTAATGAACCATCACGTAAAGCACGCGGAACCTGTGTAATGATGTCATCTGATAATGAAGATACGAATGGGATAATCATAATACCCATCACGAAACCAGCAGTTAATGCACTGGTTGCATTGATATTTACACCAACCGTTTCACCCACCATTTTAAAGAATGGCCCGATGATCATTAAGGCAAAAACACCATAAACGATTGTAGGAATACCCGCGAGTACTTCAATTGTTGGTTTCGCCCAAGAACGTAAACGAGGAGATGCATATTCTGCTAAATAAATTGCAATCATTAATCCAACTGGTACAGCTACAAGTAGTGCGATACCACTTACCATTAAAGTCCCCCAAATTAATGGTAGGATGCCGTAGCTTCCCTCTGCACTTCCTGTCGTACTAAAACCTGGATCCCACTCAGTTCCAAAGAAGAAGTCAACTGGACTTACAAATTTGAAAAAGTGTAATGCTTCGCTCAACATTGAAAGAACAATACCGATCGTTGTAAGGATCGCAACGCCTGAACAAAGAATCAGACCAACATTAATTGCTTTTTCTACTTGATTACGTGCACGGTATTGCTGGCTCACATGACGTTTTGCCCAAACCAAACCAGCTAAAGCAACACTCACAACTACTGCAAATTTTGCAAATGATCCGATCGTTTGGAATTTTGCAAGTTGTTGCGCTGCTGCAACTTCATACGCTGCTGGTTGATCAGTTACCCCAAACCCAGAAGCAATCGCTTGAACACGATCAATTAAAACATCACGACCAGCTTCATCTAAATTTGCGCTAATTGATGCTGGTATATTGTTAAAAATAATATGGTGTAAAACACTCGGTTCAACCAAGTTCCAAATCATCAAAATTAAAAAAGCAGGAATACCACACCACAAAGCAACTAACGCCCCGTAATACACTGGACGCGAATGTAGTGTTACTGAGTTATTTCCCTTACCTGCTAGGTTACGGCTTTTACTCAGCCCGATTTGATATGCAATTGCCACAAGGGCTAACAACACACCGATAAGTAGCAGATTCATGTAATCTCCACTGTTTTCTCAATTTTCATCATTTGAAAAAACTTAGCTAGACAAAAAGGCTGATGAACACATGTCTCACCAGCCTCCGTTTTCAAATAAACTTATTTAACTGATTTACCAGCTTTGAAATCAGCTAGGATTTTTGCACGCTCTTTGTCGTTCATTGCAATCAAACCAGCTTTTTCTAATTTAGAACCTTTACCAGATACTTTCTTGTTCAAGAAGTATTCTACGTATTGTGGTAAACCTTTAATTGATTTTAAGTGCTCGCCTTTCACGTAGAAGAACAATGGACGAGAAACTGGGTATTGACCGCTCAAGATAGTCTTTTCAGAAGGTACTACACCGTTTACAGTCGCAACACGTAATTTGTCACGGTTAACATCATAGAAACCTAGACCGAATACGCCAACTGCACTTGGAGATGTTTTTAAACGAGCAAGTGTTTCAGTATAGTCACCAGCGATTTCAATTACACGACCATCTTTACGGAAGTTAGAACATGCTTTTTTCTGAGCGTCTTTGTCTAAACCTTTGATGTAGTCATAAGCTTCACAACCAGCATCAACCATTTTCTCTTGGAATACTTCACGAGTACCATGGTTAGAAGCAGGAATTACTAAAGTAATTGGTTCGTTTGGTAAAGCTTTGTCAATTTGGTTCCAAGTTGTATATGGGTTTGGAACCATTTTACCGTTTGATGGTAATTCAGCAGCTAAAGCTGTAAATACGTGATATGGCTTTAATTTATAAGCAGCTTTTTTCACGTTAGATGCGAAAACGATACCGTCGTAACCTATTTTGATTTCTTGGATTTGGTTTACGCCAGCTTTTTTACAAGCATCAATTTCTGTTGATTTAATTGGACGAGATGCGTTTGCGATATCGATTGTGTTATCGCCAACACCTTGACAGAATTGCTTCAAACCACCTGAAGAACCGCCAGAACCAACAACTGGTGCTTTGAATTGTGGGAAAGTATTACCAAACTCTTCTGCAACAATACTTGCGTATGGTAATACAGTTGAAGAACCAGCAATTTGGATCGTATCACGAGCTGCGTTTGCAGTCGTAGCTACAGTTGCCCCAGTTACAGCTAATGCAATTGCGAGATTACGTGGATTTAAGCGCATTCTGTTTTCTCTCATTTATACAATTTGATTTACAACTCTTTTAAATTCAAGTGTTGTACTTTGGTTAACTGCATTTTGATTAGATAATATGACAAATAAGTTACAACTTTGTGACGCTTTGATGATAATTGATATACTGCATCAAATTTAATTAAATATTAATAAATATCAATATGTAAGATGAATGAAAATATTCTTCAAAATCCTGCAATCACTATTGAAATTGCAATATTTATTAGAATTATTACAGCTTACATTTGATTTTTTACAGAAAAACTCATCTTTGATGATAAAAAATTATAGTGAGTGGAATACTGATGATTTTTCCATCAACACATAGTATGACATATTTATTAAAATGAACATCCATCCTCACGTAACATCTTTTTTTAGATGATTTGGGTATTTAAAAGAAGAATACAAGAGTATGAAAAACTAGCTTTTTATCAAAGATATATCATTTAAGTTTTTTGAATTGTGTTCTAAAAATATCGATACTTCATTCAGTTTATTGAAATTTCTTAGAACAGATGATTGATCTATATTTGATTTAAATAGATAGAAAGATCAGATCATGAACACAAAAACCATCGCAACATTTAATCCAGATTTGCCCGTTCACATGACATTTTCAGAGCATGATTGGCACTTGCTCGCTCAACACTGGTATCCAATTGCATTAGCCCGTGATATTTCAGAACAACCTACTGCCGCAATGTTGCTCGATATGCCGCTGGTCATCTATAAAATGGCCGATCAACTGGTTGTCGCCAAAGATGCTTGTCCGCATCGTGGAGTTCCTCTGAGTTTAGGCCATAATGATGGTAATGGTATTGTTTGTCGCTATCATGGTTTACGCTTTGGTGAAAATGGAAAATGCAACCGTATTCCAGCCCACCCTCAACACAAGATCTCTGAACGCTTTCATTTAAAAACTTATGCTGCGCTAGAAAAATATGGGCTGATCTGGTGCAATCTCACAGCCGCATATAATGCTTTAGCAAATATTCCCGAAATGCCTTACTGGGAACATGCTGATTTTCAACAATTGGTCTGTCCATCTGTTGATCTAAATTGTTTTGCAGGTCGACAACTTGAAGGATTCATTGATGTCGCACATTTTGCATGGGTACATCCTGATACTTTTGGGGATCCAGAGAACGTCGAAGTACCTGATTACACGACAACTGAAACAACATATGGTTTTGAAGCTGATTACATTAGTAGCGTCGGGCGTTATCCAATAGGTACAGATCAACGTGGCAAAGACGGCTTTCAATGGTTGAGACATTTCGAGATCAGCCTACCTTTTACAGCCACGCTGACAATTCATTTTCCTAACGAGACTAAACAAGTAATTATGAATGCCGCGTCTCCAGTATCTGCCCGACAAACACGTCTGTTTGCGCCGATCTGTCGTAATTATGATAAGGATTTACCAATTGAGGATGTTTATAAATTTAATCTAGAAATTTTTGAAGAAGACCGACTGATTGTTGAAACACAAAAACCTGAATATTTACCATTAGACTTATCCATGGAAGCTCATTTTCCAGCAGATCGCAGTTCAAGCATGTATCGAAAACTATTGCGAAAAATGGGATTCAGTCCCATTTTTGCAGCCTAATATGATTTTCTAAAAATTTATAAATAAAAAAAGAGGTCTTTCAAAGACCTCTTTTTTTATTGGCATATCAAATTAAATTGCAATTAATCAATCGCAGGAACATAAGTACCAGCAACAATTGCATCTTTAATACGATCTGCTTCTGCAAGCACAAGCGCAAGCAGATTTTGTACATTTTCAAGTGTCGCAACTGGGCTTAAAGTGGTCATCTTCAATGATTGAACATTACCCACTTTTGTTACACCGATATTTGCTTCACCACGTGCAAATAATTCATCTGCAACGTTTTGGTTCAAGCTATCAATAAACTCTGTAGGATAACCTTCTGGCACCACACGGAACAACACTGAAGCGAATTGTGGTTCGATCAACAACTCAAGACCGGCAGTTGCTTTGATATAATCAGCAACTTCACGCGTTAACTTCACACCGTGATCGATCATTGAACCATAAAGCTCTTCGCCTAATGCTTCTACAGTCATCCACAATTTCAATGCATCAAAACGACGAGTCGTTTGCAATGATTTAGAAACTAGGTTTGGAACCCCGTGTTCTTCATCATAAGCAGAGTTAAGATATTCTGCTTCATAATGCATAAAGCGATAGTTTGCCTCATCTTTCAATAAGAAAGCGCCACAGCTAATGCTTTGGAAATAATGCTTATGGAAATCCAGTGTAATCGAATCAGATAACTCAATACCATCTAGCATTGCACGATGATCATTTGAAAGAATCAGTGCACCGCCCCAAGCTGCATCAATGTGCATCCATGAACCATATTTATTGGTAATTTCACGGATTTTCTTGAGTGGATCAATCGCGCCAGCATCTGTTGTACCTGCGGTCGCAACGACACAAGCAACAATTTTGCCTTCAGATTGAAGATGAGCCATGGTTTTTTCTAGCGCATCAACATCCATTTGAGCATTTTCGTTTACAGGTACTGTAACTACTGACTGGAAGCCCATGCCCATCATCGCCATGTTCTTTTGCACAGAGAAATGTGCATTTTCAGAACAAATGACTTTGACGTTTCTCATTGCTTCAGCTGGAACACCATCACGCTGAACAGACCATGGTTTACCATTTTCGTCTTTCCAGTTTTTCGAGATGCACCAGTCACGAGCAAGTAACACACCCATTAAGTTCGACTGCGTACCGCCAGAGGTGAATACACCTGCTTGACCTGCACCATAACCCACTTTTTGACGAAGCCAATCGATGAGTTGAACTTCCATCAATGATCCAGCAGGACTTTGGTCCCAAGAATCCATTGATTGGTTAGTCGCATTGATTAACACTTCCGCGATTTGGCTCATCACCATAGTTGGGCAGTGTAAATGTGCGAGTGAATGTGGATGATGTACTTTTAAGCTTTTGTTGAGAAAAAGCTCAACCATACGTTGTAATGATTGCTGTACGCCCAGACCTTCTTTTGAAGGATTAAAAGAAATTGCTGCTCGCAAATCTTTAATGCTTCCGCCCGTGTACATTTTGTCATTTTGCAACCATGCTGAAACGGCATTCACCGCCTCGCCCATTGCTGACTGATAGTCAGCAATAGATTGAGCATCATTGCAGAGTAACGCTTTACGATGTTCTGCAAAATCAACCATGGTTTAGCCTCGTACTGCTTTTAATGCTTCAGCAATCGCTTTCTTAAAGCGAGCAATGACTTCAACACATTCGTCTTGATTGATGATTAACGGGCAAAGTAAACGAATTACTGTACCGTTACGACCACCTTTCTCAAGCAATAATTTATTGTTGAAACATGCTGCCTGAATTGCTGCTGCTAACTGAGCATCAGCAGGATGAGACCCCATATGATCAGCAGGTTTACGCTCATCAATGATCTCAATACCGATCATTAAACCGCGACCACGAACATTACCAATACATGGGAATTCTTGAGCAAGTTTTTTCAACTCAGCTTGTAAGAAATCACCACGCTCTTGTGCATTTTGAGCAAGGTTTTGTTCTTTGATCACTTGCAATGAAGCTAAGCCTGTACCCATTGCTAATTGGTTACCGCGGAATGTACCTGAATGTGTACCTGGCTGCCATGCATCAAACTTACGTTTAATACCTAATACTGCCAATGGTAAGCTACCGCCAACCGCTTTTGACATCACTACAACATCAGGCTCGATCCCTGCATGTTCAAAGGCAAACATTTTACCTGAACGCGCGAAACCAGCTTGAACTTCGTCCAAAATTAAAACGATGTTGTGCTTTTCAGTCACTTCACGGATTTTCTTCAACCATTTAACAGGCGCAGTAACAACACCACCTTCACCTTGAATTGCCTCAAGGATTACAGCAGCAGGTTTTGTTACACCGCTTTCAACATCTTCGATGAAGTTTTCAAAGAAGTAAGTTAAAGCATCAACACCAGCTTCACCACCTAAACCAAGTGGGCAACGGTATTCATGCGGGTAAGGCATAAACTGTACGCCTGGCATTAAGCCATTTACCGCATTTTTTGCGTTAAGGTTGCCTGTCATAGACAAAGCGCCATGGGTCATACCATGGTAACCACCAGAAAAACTGATTACTGAACTACGGCCAGTATATGTTTTTGCAAGTTTAATTGCTGCTTCTGTACCATCTGCACCTGTTGGGCCACAGAATTGTAAGCAATACTCTTCTTTACCGCCTGGCAAATAAGCCAAAAGCGCTTCAGTAAACGCATCTTTTAAAGGTGTCGTTAAGTCTAAAGTATGTAGAGGCAAACCACTTGCCAATGTATCTTGAATACTTTGAATCACCGCAGGATGATTATGACCTAAAGCCAATGTCCCTGCCCCAGCTAAACAATCAAGGTACTGTGTACCTTCAACATCAGTAACCCAGCAGCCTTGTGCTTTCGCTATCGCTAACGGTAATTTACGTGGATAACTACGAACATTTGATTCCATCTGACTTTGGCGAGTCAAATAATATTCGTTAGTTGCATTTGCGGCAGGGTTTACGGAAGTAACGCTCATATCGAATTACCATCTCTGATATGGGTAAAAGAAATAAGTCTGGTGACTTGTGGTCGTTTGACTCGGTGCTTTTTAGATTCTAGTACAGACACAATGTTTTATATCTTTTAACTAGGTGCGAGATGATACCTAATTTTTAAAGAAAATAAACACTTTTTATGCCCCACATTCATCTAATATTATTGAAAAAATGTTTCTTTCAATGAACTATGATGAATTATCATCATACTATGTGACAAGCTTAAGAAAGTAAGCTTTTTTTATCTGGGTCTTGGTTTTTAGATAAATGGTCAAATAAATAAATATAACCATATAATTATTAATGTTTTTTATTTTAATTTTATGTTGCAAAACATAGATAATCTCTTACAAAGAAACCACAAAATATGCAGAAGTTCCCCATCAGTTCATTTTAGGATCAAAGCTGTAAAAATAATTTTTTTAATAGAAATTCTAAGGAAAATTTTATGCGTAATTTAGCACTCGCGACGTTGATGATTGGCGCGACCCTTAGCCCACAACTTTTTGCTCAAGAGACCAACGATTTGAACTATAACGTTGTAAATATTCAGGCAGATGCTTCGCGCCAAGTTGCCAACGATGAAATGCAAGCTGTTTTATATATTGAGAAAAGTAATAAACAACCTGCTGAACTTTCAAATCAGATCAATCAGCTGATGAACCAAGCACAAGCGATTGCTCGTAAATATCCTCAAGTTAAGGTGGAAACAGGTGCTCAAAGCACATATCCAATTTATGACAATGACAGTAGAAAGCTAAAAGAATGGCGTGCTCGTGCAGAAATTCAACTTGAAAGTAAAGATTTCAAAGCTGCAAGCCAATTGGTCAGCGAATTGCAACAGAACTTCCAGACCCAATCCATCAACTTTACTGTATCTGACGAACAGCGAAAGAAAGTTGAAAATGAATTGATGATTGAAGCTTCAAAAAACTTTCAACAACGCGCGCAAGCCATTACTCAGGCTTGGAATAAAGCACAATACAATTTGGTCAGCCTTAATTTAAATACGAGTAATTATTTCCCACAACCCATGATGCGTGGTGGTGTCGCTAAATTTGCAATGGCTGAGGCAGCACCTGCACAAGATATGGCAGCTGGTGAATCAAAAATCACTGTGAATGCGAATGGTTCTATTCAATTCAAATAAATACAATAATTTATCTAAAAAGCAGAAGACTGTTGTCTTCTGCTTTTTATTTATTCAACTCAAAGTAACCTTGGAACTCCGCACCCATTGGCAGTTCATCAAATTCAAACGATACGGTATGATTTTTACTCCAATTCGCTTGTGAGTTCATACAAAAATTCAATTCTTTCTCGGGGATAAAATCTTGTTCAATCAAACCTAAAGGAATCCACATAATTTTTGGATTACAGCCTAATGCATTAGGTACAGGCGAACCACATTCTGTACAAAACGAACTGGTAAAGCCTGTTGCTTTGACATACGTCCGAATGAATTGCTGACCTTGTTGCCAACCAAACTGTTCTGACAAGATGAAGGTCGCCGTGTTCGAGGCTGCTCCACTCTGCTTACGGCATAAACTACAATAACAACGACAAATCGTTTTAATTTTAGGGATATGAAATTGAAATTTGATTGCCCCACATAGACAAACGCCATTAAATAGTTGCTTTTGCTCTAATGCTGTCATAACGTTTCACCCGAATGATGTTTCTCAATCGTTTTATATTGATTGCTTAAACCCTGCAAAGAATCCCACGCTGCTTGTGCCAACATCTCCCGATACGCTTTCGGATCAGCAACCACTTTTTTAGACAACCAAGCACGACAATAACTTTCAGTTGCCCCAATCACCAAAGACATCATAAGTTCAATCGGTATATTTTTAAATGATTCAAAATCTGAATAGCGTGAAACATGAGCCATAATATTTTGATTTCTTGTTTTGTTTTTTTCGCTTAATACCTGTTTATACTCACTTTGCATGACACTGAAATGAGCTAATAATAAAAACTTTGCGAATTGCGGTTGATCAGATACCCAATCAACATAGCTATAAATCAATGCAGAAATCACATCTTGTAATGATTGCGCCTCCTCTAAATATTGCTCGCGTAAACAAGCTTGATCATCTAAAGCAGCGAATACCAATGCTGCAATGATGCCTTCTTTATTTTTAAAATGATGATAAATCGCACCTACACTACTTTCCGATTTGTCCCGAATCATCTCAATACTGGTGGTATCCAAACCGAACTCAAGAAAACATGACAATGCATCTGACAAAATTTTCCTTTTGAGCAATGATCTGCGTTGAGGATATAAACGTTCTAATAATTGCTGAGCCATATGCATAGTAAATTTTAAATAGCCAACCGTCGGAACTATTGTGTATGACTTGACCATTATTTGTAAACAGAATTATATTCTGTATTAGAATTTAATTCTGTTAGTGAGAAATTCAATGGCTTCAACTTTAGAATTATGGAATAAAGTATCAGCATTACCTGCTGGAAAGTGGACGTTCACTCGAATGCTCTGCTTAAAAGCACCTTATTTCAGTAGCATTTCCCCATTATTTGAAGAGCTAAAACCAAACTCTTGTAAAATATCGATTAAGAAAAAGCGCTCAGTGCTCAATCACATCGGCACAATTCATGCGATTGCAATGTGCAATATGGCAGAACTCGCAGGTGGAACAATGACAGAAGTGACTGTGCCTGCAACTCATCGCTGGATTCCGAAAGGGATGACCGTTGAATATTTAAAGAAAGCAGAAACAGACTTAATTGCAGTAGCAACACCTGTTGAAAGTCATTATGACTGGGATAAGGCTGGAGAATATCTGGTGAATGTCGATGTACTTGATCAACACAATGAAAAGGTTTTCCACGCGACAATCACAATGTGGATTTCTAAGAAAAAATAATAAAAAGCCCCGAACATTAAGTCAGGGCTTTTTATTATTCTGTTTTTACTTTTTAAATGGTAATGCATATTTAAAAATACGCCCGACAACTTCACCGAACTGTTTTACAAAACTAGCATTATTATAATGCAAACCATATTTTTCACAGACAGCTTGCACTTTAGGCGCGACTTGGCGATAGCGACGCGCAGGAATATCAGGAAATAAATGATGTTCTATTTGATGGCTTAAATGCCCTGTCAAAATATGAAACGCTTCCGAACCCGTCAAATTCGATGAACCTCGAATTTGACGCATATACCAATGTCCACGGCTTTCATCTTGTATGACCGATTTCGGGAATACTTCAACTTCTTTGGTAAAGTGACCACAGAAAATGATGCTGAAAGTCCATACATTACGAATGCCATTCGCCACTAAATTACCTGTCAATACAGGAAGCGCCGAAGGTCCAGCGATCAATGGGAAAAATACATAATCTTTAAAAAGTTGCTTCGCTATTTTCTTTTGGGCTGGCTGCCATTCACGCTTAAATTGCGCCATCGTTTTGCGTTTATACAGCACTTTACCCAATTCAAGATTTTGAATGGCAACACCCCATTGGAAGAGCAAACTGAACGGTACGATATACATCGGTTGGATTAAAGTAAATTTGTTCCAACGCTGTTCTGGAAATAGACGAAATACCCCATAACCCACATCATCATCCATACCCTTTACATTGGTATAAGTATGATGCTTAAAGTTATGCGTTTGTCTCCAGTTGTCAGAAGTTCCAACGGTATCCCATTCATAGGTTTGACCATTAAACTTTGGATCATTCATCCAATCATACTGACCGTGCATGACATTATGACCTAACTCCATGTTTTCCATAATTTTGGCGAAACCTAATAACCCCGTACCTAATAACCATGCTGGTGGGAACCATCCAGCAAATAGCAAAGCACGGCCTAAAAAGCTGCTATAACGGATCGTAGAGTAGACACGGCGGATGTATTTTGCATCTTTTTCACCCAAGTCATCTAAAACATCTTGCTTGATCTGATCTAATTCACGAGCGAAAGCATCTAACTCTGCGGCAGTTAAATCACGATTTTTTGGATTTTTAAAAAATTCAATTTTAACAGGCATATTCATTGTTAATTTCTCTCTTATAGATCAATCACAAGATCTGATTGAGCTGAATTCACACAAATTTTTAATAACTGAGTAGGTTCTTGATTGGCAGCACCATTCAATAAATTTCGTGTCGCACCTTGAGCTTTATTACATGCACATTTATTACAAATACCCATACGGCAACCATGATTTGGCTTGATACCTTGCTGTTCTAAACTTGATAAAATCGACTGTCCTTTCGGAATCGCAACTGTTTTATTCGATTTCGTCAATGTGACGTTAATAAAACCTGTATCAGTTAAATCAGCATCGAACTGGCTCAAACTAAAGGCTTCTGTTTGAATCGCAGCAGCATGGCTCAATAATGCTTCAGCTGTTGCCGCAAACCCTGATGGGCCACATGCATAAACAGTTGTGTTATCTAAGTTTTCAAGTTGATCTACATGCGATTGATTCAAACGTTGATCTTGAGCTTGGGTATAGAAAACCTGATAGCTAAAATTAGGAAAATTTTCTTTAATTTCAGTCAAATAATCAACATAAGCAGCATCTTCATTGGTTTTAACCCAGTACATGAGTTTGACCGTTGTTGTTTTAAGTTGCTTTGACTGGCTCAAACCTTCAACTAAACTCAACATCGGTGTAATACCACTTCCCGCTGCAAGCAATAACAAATGAGGGGTTTGAATATGTTGTTGCATATCCCCGTAAGGTTGACCCAAACGTAAAATATTTCCAACTTGACTCTGCTCGACCAACCATGAACTGACTACACCTTGGTCTACTTTTTTCACAGTTAAACACAGATGATCATGATCTAATTGCATCATGCTATAGGTGCGCTCATAATGGCGACCAGCAATCTCTACAGTGACAGGATGATGTTGCCCTGCTACGCCATGTTTAACATGCTGATTGCATTGCAAAATAAGACTAACCGTATCTTTTGCCACAATTTGTTTTTTTACGATTTTGGCAAGTGGCTGATTTACAGACCATAAAGGATTAATTTTCTGTAACCAAAAATTGGTGTCATGACTATTCATTACGCTTTGAGCTAATGAATTGAATAGAGAAATTCTCTTTTCGACTGCTTGCATGAGCGATAACTCTGATCGTTTTTTAATTATTATACATATGTATATATATTTGTATATACACTCGTATAAAAATTTACATTTCACAAGTTCATCGACTACAGCTATAATCCCGACTAGCTTACTTATATTTTGAAAACAATGGTTCATTCTTCTTTTTTACCGCTCGGCTCAGACACATTAAATGAACAAGATGTCATCGCGATGAAAACACCAGTACGTTCAGTTGGCAGAAAAGCAACAATTACGAAAGAAGAGTTATTCCAAGCAACTTTGAATCTAATTGGCCCGCAAAAAAGCATTGCTTCATTGAGCTTACGTGAAATAGCGCGTGAAGCTGGTATTGCTCCAAATAGCTTTTATCGTCATTTCAAAGATATTGATGAACTAGCCATTGCTTTGATTGATCGTTCTGGTTTAGTGCTACGTAAAATTATTCGTGAAGCACGCTTACAGGCATCAATGCAGCACAGTATTATCCGCAGCTCAGTTGAAGTATTTATTCAACAACTTGATGCGGATGAAGGAAATTTAAGTTTATTGCTTCGTGAAGGCTACACAGGTTCAACCTCGTACAAAGCTGCGGTTGATCGTCAGCTTAATTTCTTTCAACAAGAACTCCAAGAAGATTTAATTCGTTTAGAACAAATGAATGATAGCAAAATCAGCCATGCTGACCTTGTAGCCAAAGCAATTACGCAACTCGTATTCAACATGGGCGCACGCGTTATTGATATTCCTTCTGAGCAACGCATGGAAGTTGCGGAACAAACCATGATTATGATTCGCATGATCTTAGAAGGCGCTCGTCATTTAGATGAAGCAAGTATTCGTTAAGTCTTCTCAATATTCTTTCATTCATTATTGAGTGATTAAGCGCTTAGCAGCTCGATCACTCAAATTCAATGTTTGCTTATCCCCTGCCTGAATAATTTGCACAGGTACAAATCGAACCTGAACAATAGTGGGTTTCTTTTTGGTGTCTTTCGGCAAAACCTCATTTAATTTTTGAATTTCCATCGAACTTGGTACTGTATCGCCCTCGACCACCACACGGGCTAAGGTATATTCACTTTGAGCATCGAACTGTATTTTATCGATAATATTATTATTCTTATTTAACGTCGAAATGATTGCGGTACGTGCTTTGGTTTCGTAAATTTGCTTTTGAATCATATGCAAAAAGTTTGCAGTTAAATACACACCGAGAACCAGTAAAAACAGTAAGCTCACAAAGTTTCGTTTAATAAATTCTATTACATTACTTTGTACCTCCTCGTCTGATCCGCGTCTAAAACCTGCGATCCATAACACCAAAGAAGAACTAATTTGAATTGCGATAATATTGGTAAACGCCAATAACAAAGCATTCGCAGAGAGACGTAAATCCCAATGTGCAAGTAGAATACCACTTGCAACCAAAGGTGGAACAAGTGCTGTAGCAACGGCAACCCCAACAACAGCAACCGATAATCGTGGCGAAACTGATGCAAATGCCCCAGCAGCTCCCCCTGCCAGTGCAATCATTAGATCGATCACATTCGGTTGAGTACGGGATAGAATTTCATGTGTTAGCGGCATATTAAAATTAATAAGCCCCAATATTACCCCTATTCCAAAAATCATTGCCACGCCAAGTGCTAAGGTCTTTAATGCCGTGACGAATAAGATCCAACGATTATCAATAAAAGATAGCGCAATCCCTGAAATCGGACCAAGCATCATTGCCACAAGCATCGCACCAATCACCACAGCAGAAGAATCAGCGAGTAGACCATAACCTGCGATTACAGCAGCCAAAGCATTCATAATAAAAAATGTTTTGGTGGGTAATGCATCTGCCTGAATATTGAGACGAACGAGCTTATGATCTATCTTTTTAGAATTTTCACGTAACGCTTGCTTATAGCGTAACTTTTCTTTTAAAACCTCAATCTTCTCTTGTTCTGGATGATCATTAATAACAATGGTTGCTTTATCTTTTTCATTTTCCATTTGTTCTATCTCTTCATTTGAAAGTCAAATTGGCTACCGATTTTATCGGTGCTATTTAACATTTATCTTAGATCAGTCTACTTTAACCTAAGATGCTGTAATCACTTCAAAAAAGGTATTTAAACTCACTATAATTTACAAAAGGCTTAACAATTCGAACACTCATCTGGCCGCTCACGGCTTACTCTAAATATGAAATAAATAGTTTTTATTCACTGTGTTTCACAAACGATAACTGAATGAGGTAACTATGAATTCTTCAGCAGCGAAAAATTTAAAAGTTTATACACGTAATAATTTAGATGATTCGATTAAAGAAGCGACTGTAAAAATATTAAATCAAATTCTTGCCAATCTTATCGATTTATCATTATTAACCAAGCAAGCGCATTGGAACATGCGTGGTAGTAATTTCATCGCAGTGCATGAAATGTTAGATATGTTCCGTACTTCAATTATTACCCACTTAGATAATGTCGCTGAACGTGCAGTACAAATCGGTGGTACAGCTTTGGGTACAACCCAGACAGTATCTGAAACGTCGCATTTAAAGCCATATCCTGTGGCAATTCATGCAGTTCAAGATCATCTGAAAGAGCTTGCTGATCGTTATGGTGTCGTTGCGAATCATTTACGCGATACGATTGATGAAATTAAAGATCCAATTTCGGAAGATATTATTCATGCAGCTTTAGAAGACCTTGATCAATATTTATGGTTCTTGGAAGCCAATATTGAGCAAAGCTAATTATTTTTTAGCAAATAAAAAAGAGGACTCAATTGTCCTCTTTTTTTGTTTCTATCTCAGTTAAGGTTTAACTACAACTAAGACTTGAATTGCTTCTGGTGCCACAGACAAACTATCAAGTAAGCCTAACCCTTCTTTTTGGAACTTCTGTAAACGCTCGATTTCATCTTGGCGAATACTTGGGTTAAATTGCTTTAGGTAAGCTAAACGGTCAATTTCATATTGCCATTTACAGCTGTAATGCTCTTTCGCTTGTTGCATCAACTCTGGTAATGATTCTTTGGCAATATCCAGCGCCTGTGCATAACGTGATTCAATCACTTCACGGCGTGCTTTCACCACTTGACGACAGCTATTACCATCTAAATGATGTAAATATGGACGCAAAATGCTTGGATCAATCTTCGCAGACAAGTCTTGACCATTTTCACTAAGTAATACACGGATCAATTGCTTTGGCAAACTTGCTGGTAAATTCAAAGCTTTTGGTGCAACTACATCAACCTTAAACCAAACCTCAAGTAAGACTGAACCCTGCTTCAATGCATTTGATTTCAGCAACGCAACATTGGTACTACCAAATGACTGTGTACGGATCATTTCCATCACACTTTCAATAAATGGGTGTTCCAAAGTCAAATACTGAGCATCTTCACGAATCTGTGCCTGATCACGATAGAAGGTCGCCGTCATGCCTTCTTCATCCAAAGTCAAACCTTGAACTTGCATTTGATCCGTTGGTTTAATGATCACTGTACCGTTACTTTGCTCATCAAAATCGATATTGGTTGATGACATAAAACGCTTCACAAACATCGGCAAAGTGGTGTTGTCATCATAATCTTCAAGCGCTTGAACAATGCCCTGCGCTACAACAGGACGGCAAGAGTTGTACTCAAGCAAACGGTCACGACCTGCTTGTAATTCAGCTTCCAATGCTTGACGTTGTACATTCACTTCTTCAAGTAAATCTTCAAAAGTCTGACCTTGATCCGCCAATAAGCAGTCTTTCAGTTCAACAATAAAGTTTTCTTGTAGCGTTTGTGCCGTAGGAGAAATATTGCTGAAAATATTAAGTGCTTCGTTATACCAACGGAACATACGCTCTTGCGCTGTACCCATGAGATAAGGCACGTGAATTTGAATACGGTTTTCTTGACCGATACGATCTAAACGACCAATACGCTGTTCAAGTACATCAGGGTTTGCAGGCAAATCAAATAAAATCAAATCACTGGCAAACTGGAAGTTACGTCCTTCAGAACCAATTTCCGAACAAAGAAGAATCTGTGCGCCATAGCTGTCTTCTGCAAAATATGCTGCAGCTTGGTCACGCTCTAATAAGCTCATGCCTTCGTGGAACATCGCGGTACGAATGCCCGCATGTAAACGCAAAACATTTTCTAATGCTTCAACCACTGGCCCACTACGCGCAATCAACAACACTTTTTTATGTTTTAAATCTTTACGCAAAACCTCCATCAACCAAGGCACACGCGGATCATTTTCCATCCACGCGCCATCAAGTTGACCTTCTTCTGGCCACATTTGCTCACGCATTTTGCCATCAAACGACCAGTCATCTGGTGCAGGCAAAGGTGCAGGTTGGCAATCACGACCTGGGAAGCCTTGAATCGCTTCACGGGTATTACGGAACAAAATACGACCTGTACCATGACGATCCAATAATTCGTGAATCGCACGCATACGCTGTTCAGGCTGATCTTCAATACGATGACCCAATAAGCCATCCAATGCAGTAAGATGCTCTTCTGTTAATGGATCATCAGACATCAACACTTCAGCAACTTTTGCTGTTTGTTGATATTGTTCTTCTTCGTCGAGGAAACGATCTAAGCTACTAAAACGTTGCGGATCGAGTAAACGTAAACGTGCAAAATGACTTTCTACACCTAACTGTTCAGGTGTTGCAGTGAGTAATAAAACACCCGCAGTTTGCTCTGCAAGTTCTTCGACTAGATCATAACGATCATTGCCGCCTTCTTCTTCACTCCACATCAAATGATGTGCTTCATCGACAACTAATAGATCAAAACCAGCTTCCATCGCCTGCTCACGCAAGTCATCATGGTCAACCATCAGGTCGACGCTGGCAATAATGCATTGTTCAGTCAAGAACGGATTCAAATCAGGATCATGTTCTTTGATCGAAGCAGTACGGGTTAAATCAAATAGAGAGAATTGCAAATTGAAACGGCGACGCATTTCAATCATCCACTGATATTGCAGTGAATCAGGCACTAAAATTAGAATACGTTCTGAACGGCCTGTTTTGAGTTGCTGGTGGATAATTAAACCCGCTTCAATGGTTTTACCCAAGCCAACTTCATCAGCCAGTAAAACACGCGGAGCAAAACGCTTACCGACTTCATGTGCAATATAAAGCTGATGCGGAATTAAACCGACACGTGCACCAAGGAATCCACGTAAAGGACTCGTATGCATTTGCGCTTGCAACAACATTGCTTCAATGCGGAGGTCATACCACTCTTTATAATCGACTTGGCTAGCTAACAAACGCTCTAAAGGTTTTGACAGCTGGATTTGCGCACCGATACGGGTTTCGTTCAGTGACTTGCGTTCTTGTTCGCCATTTTCCAGTGTACGAACTACATCATAACGGAGGACACCATGACGGTCTTCAATCGACTCAACAGTCCACTTGATGCCTTCTTGGTCTTGTACTTCATCATTAACGTTAAAGATGATGCGAGATAAAGGCGCATTGTTTCGTGCATAGACACGAGTTTCATCACTTTTAGGGAATAAAATGCTGATAGAACGTTCATCGACATCAATAAGAACACCTAAACCAAGTTCAGTTTCTGTATCTGATAACCAACGTTGACCAATAGCAAACTGCTGCAATTTTTCCACCTTTATCTCAAGTTAGCCCACATATTGTATTCCTTAAATCAGATTAAATTTAAGGCATTTTATGTAGTTTTCAACAATGTATTTTGACACAAAGCACGATCAAATAGCGTGCATCACATCGTGTTTCATAAAAAAGTTTTAGACTAAAACGGCACTGCACAATCAAAGCTAAGTTGTGCACTAGTTTTAGGATGAGCGAAACTCAATTGTGTTGCATGTAAACACAATCGATCGTAAAGCTGCTGCTGTTCAGATGTGGCATATAGGGTATCACCAAGAATCGGATGACCTAGATACTGCATATGCACACGAAGCTGATGTGAACGTCCTGTAATCGGAATCAATTTGACTCGAGTTACAGCTTGTCCTTGAATTTCTAGATGTTCGATCACTTGCCATTCGGTTAATGCAGGTTTGTGATGAGATGCATCAACGATATGTAATGGCGGGCGACTTGGGTCATAAATCACAGGCATATCTACAGTGTCCTGACCTTCTAAATGTCCTGCAACCAAAGCTTGATAAATTTTTGAGGTTTGACGATCTTGGAATTGGCGTGAAATATTACTCTGTCCAAATTTAGACAAACCAAACACTAAGATGCCAGAGGTATCACGATCTAAACGATGAATCAGTAAAGTTTTTTGTTCTAGTTCTAATAAGCGATTGATCAAACAATCTTGTAAATCAGGTGTTTTCCCTGGCACGGTCAGTAAGCCTGCTGGTTTATGGATGACCATAAAATCTTCATCACGATGAATCAAATGTTCACTTAGAAAATCACTCAAGGTAGCCTTCCAACGACTGGATGAAAACAAGCGGGCAATCATAAAAAGCTTGGCGCTGAATTACAATGCATGACACGTATTTTTACTCTTTTTTTTCGTGTTTCTCTCGATATTTCATCCAGAATTGAATTTAAATGATGATTTAGGTCTGTTGCTCTAGGAATTGTTGAATCGCATGCTGAGCAATTTCTGCATCTTGAAAAGATTGTACACCTGAAATACCAACAGCCCCTACCACCTGCCCTTGATAAACAATCGGCTCACCACCTTCTAACATGCCGTTTGCAGCATTTATGGTTAAAAAGCCAATTTTACCATCACGGATCATATCTTCTGATACTTTGGTTGCTCTACGGCTAACAGCAGCTGATTTTGCTTTTTCTTGACAAATTTCGGTCGATAATACGGATGCACCATCCATACGCTTCATCATCAGCAGCGTTCCACCTTCATCAACCACTGCAATACTGACATTAAAGCTATGTTCTGTTGCATATTGTGATGCTGCATCAACCAGAATTTCTACATCCGCAGCAGTTAAATAATGTTTAGTTTTCATCCGTTACTCCATTCCTATGAGTTTCTTATAAAAAGTTTGTTTAAAATTATATTATCAGCACTATCTTACAGCCTGCCTAAGCCCATATATCCACGCTTAGGAGTAGCCAAGGGCAAACACAATATAGTGGATTATTCAAGCATATTTTACTCAATGGTACAGTAAAGATTCTTTATATTTATTGCTATTCTTAGCTTAGTTTTATCGTACAAATAAATGAGACTTCAGTAAGATTCCGTTGCGATCAAGCATTATTTTTAAACCTGTTAAGCTCTCTATTCAGCTCAATTAAAATACATCCATAAAAAAAGCCCGAATGAATCGGGCTTCTGTATGCATCATAGCATTATTTCATTTCCGCAAAAGTTTCTTTTGCTGCCTGAATAGTGTCTGCAATATCTTGATCTGAATGCATTGATGAAATAAATCCAGCTTCAAATGCAGATGGTGCGAGATAGACACCACGCTTTAACATGCCATGGAAGAATTTCTTAAAGGCTTCAACATCACAAGCCAACATTGAATCAAAGCTAGTAATGTCATCTTGATCTGTAAAATACAAACCAAACATGCCACCCACTTGCTGGGTCTTGAATGGAATCCCTGCTTCGTCTGCGGCCGTCTGCAAACCTGCAAGTAATTTTGCTAACTGAGCAGCGAGCTTGTCATAAAACTCTGGTTCACGTAAATGTTTAAACATTGCAATACCCGCGCGCATAGCCAATGGGTTGCCTGACAATGTACCTGCTTGATAAACACCACCTAAAGGTGCGATGCATTCCATAATTTCACGTTTACCACCAAAAGCACCGACAGGTAAGCCTGCACCAATGATTTTACCCAACGTGGTCAAGTCAGGTTTAACGTTATAGACCGATTGAGCACCACCTAAAGCGACACGGAAACCGGTCATCACTTCATCAATGATAAAGACTGATTTGTATTCATCACAGACATCACGGATCGCTTGCAAGAAACCATCGATTGGCGTTACCAAGTTCATGTTGCCTGCAACAGGCTCAATGATCACGCCTGCAATTTCATGACCAAATTTACTAAAGCATTCTTTCAATGCTTCGATATTATTATACGGCAGCGTTAAGGTATGTTTTGCAAAATCAGCTGGCACACCTTTTGAGGTTGGTTCTCCTTCCCCTAAAGTCAATAAGCCTGAACCTGCTTTCACTAATAATGAATCCGAATGACCGTGGTAGCAGCCTTCAAACTTTACAATCTTGTCACGACCCGTATAACCACGTGCCAGACGAATCGCCGTCATGGTCGCTTCTGTACCCGAACTGGTCATACGCACCAATTCGATTGAAGGCATGATCTCGCAGATGGTATCTGCTAAAGTGGTTTCGTATACCGTTGGCGCACCAAAGCTTAAGCCATCTTCCGCAGCAATTTGTACTGCTTGAATAATATCTGGATGCGCGTGACCCAAAATCATTGGCCCCCATGAACCGACATAGTCCACATAGCGCTTACCATCAACATCCCATAAATACGCACCTTTTGCCTTTTCAATAAAGACAGGCGTACCACCAACACCGTTAAATGCACGTACAGGTGAATTTACACCACCTGGAATATGTTTATTTGCTTGTTTAAATAGCTGTTCTTGCTTTGGAGATAAGCTCATAAAAGACTCAACCTAAAATCGAGGACGAGGAACGTTGCCGTTCCGAGAAACAATAAAAGTTCCGCAAAACGGATACATATAATTAGTCAAATAACGTTGCCCATGCATTTACACGAGCAGGAATTTCGGCTGTTGATCGCCCTAATATATCACTAATTACCGCACAAAGGCTTGCACCTGCCTCAATCACCACTTGAGAATTTTCAACGGTCAAACCACCAATCGCACAAATTGGTACAGCGAATTTTTGTTTAGCTTGTTTAATGACTTCGACGCCGACATTACCCGCCTCTGGTTTGGTTGAGGTGGCATAAACCGCACCAAAGGCTACATAAGTTGCACCATCAGCAATCGCCTTTTCAGCCAATTCCAGTGAGTTTAAGCAGGTACGACCAATAATCACACCTTTCGGTAAACGCGCAGCAGCATCACTTATTTCACCATCAGATTGTCCAAGATGTACACCTAAACCAAACTGTTCAGCCAAGTCTAAATCATCATTAATGACAAACGGGACTTGATGCTTTTCACAAAGTGCTTTGATCTGTTGCACTTCTAATGACTGATCTAGTTTTGCTATTTTTTTACGGCGATACTGTAAAATGGCAACCTGCCCAGTCGATAACGCAACATCTAATTTTTCTAATAATAATTGTATTGGATCATCATTGGTAATGAGATAAAGACCGCGCATAAATCACTCGATAAAGATATTTTCGAGTGATACTTTAGTCAATCTGTGTATTGGAATCTATACTCAATTTATCCAATGTTCAGAATATCGATACGATATTTTTAGCACTCAAGCTCACTGTCTTTTCGCACACATTTCTTAACGACACGTTTAATATCTTACGCTTTTTAAAGCCGCCTACGATTTTTCAATGAGAAACTAACCATTATAAATCAGAGAAAAAACTCCCAAATGATATAACCCACACCAAAACCCAAAAAGGCATAGAGTGTAATAATAATAAAAACAAAGCTCGCATTATTTTTCTTTCTTAAAAAGCTCACCTTCACACCTCAACATAAAACTAGCTTATGTTTATTGTGCCCATTTCAATCTCCAACCTGTAGGTACAGAATCTGATTAAAAAGCTATAACAGACAGCCAATCATTTTTCAAAAGACCTAAGACAATCGATTTCTAAACAGCCATGCAGCTAAAGGTAATGTGATTATCGCGAGTACAAACATCGGTACAAAATCCCACTTCACTTGTGAAAACGTTGCCCCCTCTAAATACACTCGCTGTACAAGATCAATTCCAAAACGGAGTGGGTTCGCATAAGTCGCAATCTCTAGCGCATGTGGCATATTCTGAACTGGTGTCAACAAACCAGATAACAACATTAATGGCATGATAATAAAGAATGTAAATAACATTGCTTGTTGCATATTGAGAGAAATTGCTGAAATGGACAGTCCAACTCCAACAACAGCAATATTAAAAAACAATAAGCCAAAATAAAGCAGAGTTAAGGAGCCATTCATTGGAATTTGAAACCAAAATAAAATGATGCAAAGAATAATAGTTGATTGCATCAACCCAACAAAAATAGGCGGCAAAGCCTTACCGACCATGATATGAATCGGTGTATAAGGCGTTACTAATAGCTGGTCAAAAGTTCCTTGTTCTCTTTCTCGTGCTACCGAAAGTGAGGATAGCAATAATGTTTGCATCATACTTAATGCGGCAATTAACGATGGCATAATCCCCCAACGTGATTCCTGATTTGGGTTATACCAAGTTCGTACCTCTAAGTTGACTGATGCTTGCCCTAAGCGCTCCTGATTTACTTTTGCAACGACACTATTGATATAAGACCAAGCCATAGCTGCCGTTGATGAATTTCGACCGTCTAAAATCACCTGTATCGGAGAAACTTCGCCTTGAGTTAGTTTGTCTTCAAAATCTGAAGGAATACTAATGACGGCCAAAGCAGTACGATCATCGACCACAGTTTTGATCTGAGTGGCATTATCGAGCGTAGCCGTTCGATTAAAAATACCTGAACCATCAAGATGAGATAATAATTGCTGTGAAACTTGTCCTTTGCTTTGATCTAAGACGGCATAGTCCACATGATTGACATCATAACTTGCAGCATAGCCAAACAATAATGCCTGCATCAGCGCTGGCACAAATAAAATAATTCGATTTGCAGGATCACTAAAAATAGTGAAGAATTCTTTCTTCACTAAAACCAAGAGATAATTTAACCACACGACTATTTTTTGAATCATGTTATTACCTCAATCTCTTTTTTAATGATAAACATGATGCAAATGTAAATAGTGCGGCATAAAGCAGTAAGATTGCACATTCTTTCGTCCATAAATACCAATCATCGCCACCTAAAAACAACGTTTTGATCAAGGTCATAAAGTGCGTTGCAGGAATAATTTGACTAATGAGCTGTACTAAAAAAGGTAAGTTTCGCGTATCAAATACAAATCCTGAGAGCATCATGGCAGGCATAAAACTCGCCAACAAAGCAATTTGGCTGGCTTGAAATTGGCTTTTAGAAGCGCCTGAAATCGTCAGTCCCATTAACAACGAAACCAATAAATATAAAAATGAAGCACTGATAATTGACGTCAATGAAGCTCGAATCGGCACATCAAAAATAAATGCCGCTGCCAATAAACACACGCCAATATCTATCATGCCAATCACGATATAAGGCGTTAATTTGGCAAGTACAATTTCTAGTGGCCGTACTGGTGTGACAAATAATGCCTCTAACGTTCCGCGATCTCTTTCTCTTGCGATTAATAAACCTGTTAAAAAAGCACCAATTAAAGTGAGGATCAGAACAATCAAGCCTGGAACTAAAAACCAAGTGCTATTTGCAGATTCATTAAACCAAATCCTTTGTTCAACACTGATCACTCCATTTGAAACCTGCATATTTTGACGATCAGACTGGATCGCTTGAGCTGTTGTTAGGGCACCAGAAATATAGCCTTGCAAAGCTGAAGCAATACTGGTCGATCGCCCATTAGTAATGATTTGAATGGTCGCAGCTTGATTGGTACTGGCTTGAGCAAAGTCAGCAGGAACATTTACAATCGCATCAATCTCAGCCCGTCCCATCGCTTGTTCAGCTTGGGCAAAACTTGTATAAGGCACTGCTGTTATATATCGCGTTCCATTCAAGCCTGAAATTAACTGATTACTCTGTGGCGTTACGTTCTGGACGACCACACCGACACGTCCGTTATTTAAATCGAAAGATAAGCCATAACCGAACAGTAAAATCAGGATAATCGGTAAAATCAGTCCTATCGCTAAACTGCTTTTATCTCGTAATAATTGATGTGTTTCTTTTTTGATTAATGCCATCAAGCGAGCTACAGAGATACTCATTATGTATGCTCCTGCTTACGAGAACGTGCTTGTTCAACAATAGACATAAATGCACGGTTCATATCACTATGGCTCGTTTCACCTGCCATTTGCCGAACTTGTTTTGGTGAACCAAGTGCTAATAATTTTCCAGCATCTTGAATCGCAATTCGATCACAATATTCAGCCTCTTCCATAAAATGCGTAGTAATAATAATGGTAATCCCTTGATTAGCGAGCTCTCCTATGCTGTACCAAAAAGAACGCCTTGCCAAAGGGTCAATCCCACTAGTAGGCTCATCTAAAAAGATAATCTCAGGCTGATGCAATAAAGCCGCAGCCATCGACAAACGCTGTTTAAATCCATTCGGTAAATCACCACTTTTAGCATGTGGCTGTAATTGAAATTGATGCAGTGCTTTGTCTATTTGTTGGTTAAGCTTCTTTCCAGATAAACCATAAGCACCACCAAAAAATTTTAAATTATCAAGTACCGTTAAATTGCTATATAAAGCGAATTTCTGAGAGACATAACCAATTTTTGCCCTCGCCTGTGCACGTGCTGTGCGTAAGTTCATTCCAGCAACTTCTAGAGTGCCACTACTTGCAGGCAATAAACCGCATAGCATTCTAAAAGTTGTTGTCTTCCCCGCGCCATTTGGCCCTAATAACCCAAAAATTTCACCGCGTTGCACATTAAAGGATGTATTTGCAACTGCGGTAAAATCACCAAATTTTCGTACTAAGTCTTTGACGATAATTGCTGATTGCGGTGTTTCAGCGAACTGCTTTTGGGATTCAAGCAAAGCATTGTCATTGCTATTTTTAACTTCAATTTTTTGTTGTTGAGCTTGATGTAAAAAGCTCATAAATGCATCTTCTAACTCAGGTTTTCTAGATGTAACCACTGCATTTGAAGGTAAATATTCTATTGGTAATTCAGGGTAAATAGGTTGAGTAATAAAACGAACAACATCGCCTTTAGGAACGGCATCTACAATATATTTATGATTATCTAATAACTGGGCTTGTAAGACCCTTGCTTTCATATGTTTTGGTGGTTCAACTTGCCAAGTTTGACCTCTTACTTTTTCACTAAGCTCAGATGGCGTGCCTTGTTGTAAAATTTTACCTTCATACATCACATACACTTCTGAACAACGTTCTGCTTCATCCATATATGCTGTGCTAATGATGACACTTAAATTTTCTTCCTGAACCAATTGTTTGATAATGATCCATAAATCTCGTCTCGATAAAGGATCAACACCGACACTCGGCTCATCGAGTAATAGCAGTTCTGGTGAGCGAACTAAGGTACAAGCCAAACCTAATTTTTGCTTCATTCCACCTGAAAGTTTCCCTGCTGGGCGTTCAGTAAAATGGGTTAAATCGGTAATTTCTAATAAACGAGCAAATCGTTGTTTCCGCACAGCATGAGGTACGCCATGCAAATCTGCATACAAATCTAAATTTTCTTGAATACTTAAATCTTCATATAAACCAAACCGTTGTGGCATATAGCTGATTCGGTCTTGTACTGATTGAGGATCTTTAGCAACATCAATTCCAAGTACTTCCAAAGAACCTGAACTTGGCTGATACAAGCCTGCAATCAAGCGCAAAAAAGTTGTTTTACCCGCACCATCGGGTCCAACCAATGCCGTAAGCTGTCCTGCTTTGACTGTAATATTTAAATCTTGGAGTGCATTTATGTCTTTCCCTTTTTTATTTTCAGACGGAAAGACTTGGGTTAAGTCACGCGCCACCACCACTTGAGACAAAGTATTCATCAGCGTTCACTCACTTGTCCTTGGCAATTTTAACGGTGACAGGCTGCCCCATTTTTAATTGATCATTTGGATCATTTACATAAACACGAACCTCATACACCAAGGTTGTTCGAATATCTTCTGTTTGCACTGTTTTAGGGGTAAATTCTGCAACAGATGAGATATAACCAACTTTTCCTTGGATGGGTTGATCAGGCTTAGTATCTCGAATGATTTGGGCAACTGATCCCATTTTAATCCAGTCTAAATCTTTTTCATTTGCATATACTCTCACCCATTTCGGATTAGTCAGCGCCAAGGTATAAACTGCTTTCTGAGGGTTGGTCATATCTCCCGCTTCTTGCAACCTAGCACGCACCACTGCATCTACTGGTGAACGCAACTCACTTTGTGTAAGTTGGTATTTGATTAAATCTAAATTTGCTTGCGTTGCCTGATATTGCGCCTTAGTCGCAGCACGATCTTCAGCACGTGCCCCTTTTTCTAGTAATGCTAAATTCGCTTCACGCTCTTTCACTGAAGCTGCTGCTGTAGCTTGATTACTCTGTGCAAAATCTAGTTCTTGTTTGCTAATCGCTTGGCCAGAGGTACTTTTATTCAAAATCTGTAAGCGTTGATAATCTTTATTTGCTTTGTCTAGTTGGGCTTGGGCTGATACCAGCTGTGCTTTTGCCTGTGTAATTTGTTCAGGTCGAGTTCCTACTTCTTGCTCAATCATTGCCTGCTTTTGTACATTCAACTGCGCTTCCGCTTGCTGTTCTTGAATCTTCAAAGCATCTGTTTTTAATTCTGCCAATACCTGCCCTTTTTTAACTTTATCCCCCTCTTGCACTGATAAGGACTGGATTCTTCCTGTTTGTTCAAAAGCGAGTGAAATCTGGCGAATATCGACATTTCCATAGAGTGTAAGTTCCTGTTCGGTCTTTTTATCTTTATTAAAGAACAAAAGCACAACTGCTAAAAGAACAATGATACTGACCACAGCAACAGCAATGACTTTCTTGTTCATGGAATCAGACCTTTTTATTAAAGTTTAAATTCAATTTAAATTTAAACTATATCAATTTAAGGAAAAAAGATATACTTAAAATTAAAGTTTGATTCAGAGTAAAAAATGTCTAGAGCTAGGCGCAGTGATGGTGATATTACCAAATCAAAAATTCTTGAGGCAGCAGGTCAATTAATTGCCCAAAATGGTTTTGCTCAGACAACAAACAAAGAAATTGCCAAATTGGCAGAGGTCGATTTAGCTGCGATTAACTATCATTTTGCTGGTCGTGATGGTTTATATAGCGCTGTGTTGGCTGAAGCACATACACATTATATCAACGAACAACAGTTATTGGCGCTCGTGGATAGCCCTCTCCCTCCGACACAAAAACTTGAAACATTTTTTGCAACGCTGGTGAGTAAGCTCGTTGAAAAAGATGTCTGGCATAGTAAAGTTTTTATTCGCGAATTATTTTCCCCTACATCGCATCTGCAAGCATTTATGCAAAGTGATGGTGCTAGAAAGTTTCAAGCCGTCCGAAAAATTATTAGTCAGGTTTCAGGGCTAGATGAAAATCACCCAGCGCTATTACCTTGTGTTCTAAGTGTCGTTGCGCCATGTATGATGCTACTGATCGTCGGGAGTAATCTCCCTGCACCCATACAAGATATTTCAAAAATGAATGCTCAACAATTGGTTAAACACCTGATGACATTTTCCTTAGCTGGTTTAGAAGCAATTAAACAACAGCAGTAAACCCAAGCGAATGTAGCAAAAACAAAGTGATTTAAAGCTTAAAATATTTTAGCTATAAGATGCTATATCCCTAAACTCAATTCCTGACTCCACGTTGAATTCGGTTGCTGATGCAAATGCAAACAAGCTTTTTTAACCGAATTCACGAAATCTTCGCGAGGACCTTGCCATTGCTCTAACATGCAATAACACACATGAATTCCCTTGGGATGAAACTCTCTTGCTAATGACTGAGACAGTGCGCGGATTGCCGCAAATGAACTCTGGCTGAGAGGATCATAATATGCTGAACTCTGATACTGTGAACCTAGAAAAATCATAGTTCCGCCTTGTCGCATCAACATTTCACGGATCATCACCTGAGATAAACTGACAGCACTCAAGCCATTATTGTTCCATTCATGCTCAGCTTCTTGAGATAACAAACTATTCATTTCACGGGCATGACTAAAGTAAGCTTGGAAAATACACAATTCAATTTGATGCTTTGAACTTGTGATATGCGAAAGTAGTTTCTTTAATGCATGCGAATCAATCAAATTTATGCGGACTACGGTCAATTGATTGTGCAATTTTTCAATATGAATTTTTTCTTGATTTAAATCATTCACAACGTGATAAACATGCAAAGCATCGATCAGATTGGTCTCAGCGAAACTTTGGCTGAGCTGTTGAATGTCACTGCCAACAACTAGCATACAACCTGTCGCTTTCTTGCCCCATCGAAATAGTTTATTGCTCATGATGATCATCCTAAAATTTTTCTTGATGTGGCCTAAGATCCAACTCATGCGTCCATAGATCAGCCGTCTGTTGATAAAGCATCCAATAGTTTTCAGCAATTGCATCAATATTCAAACCACCAGTCCCACGCGTCATTCGAGCCAAACGACCTAAACCGAACAGTGCTTTATTGACACGATCCCCATCCACCATGCCATCAATCACCACATGAGCAATATGAATATTTTGAGCTTTATACTGCTGGGCAAGGTTCAAAGCATAAGCTCTCAAAGCAGATTTACCCATAGTAAAAGCAGCAAAAAATGGCTTACCACGCAACGAGGCACTTGCACCCGTAAAGATTAATGTGCCCGCTTGTTGTTGCTGAAAAATTTTTAAACTACTCTGCGAAACCCAAAATGCTGATAAAAAAGTTGAATGCCACATTTTGCTAAAAAATTTCAATGATGACTGCAAGAAAATCGAAGGAACATTTCCACCCACATTATGAATCACTGCGACCAATTGCTCTTGGCTAAGCGAAATTGATTGAAACAATTGTTGTACCTGTATTGGATCTTCAGCATCTAAACAGTAAGCCACGGCGTCACCATGATTGTTTTTGATCTCAATAGCTATCTGCTCTGCTTTCTCCAGTGTGCGACCCACAACATAGACTTTTAAACCTTCTTGAGCAAAACGGCGGCTCACTGCAGCTCCAATACCTTGCGATGCACCGACACCAACCACCACAACACATTGCTGTTTTTCTGAAAGGGAAATGGTCATAGCGATTACTCAGCTTGCTTGTCATACCAAGCTTTAATTGCAGGTCGGCTTAATATTTCTTTACCAAACTGACGGCTCGTGCGAATCACTTCGCCTAACTGTGAGACCACAGCAATATCTGCAATTGTTTGGCTATCCCCAACTAACCAACCTGTCGCTGAAAGCACCTGTTCGATTCGATCTAAGTGCCGTCTAAATTCTGCATGAACATCTTCAGCTTTCATTCGACCAGTGCCCTGAAAAAACAATTGAGTTTTGAGTTCCGCTAAAATAAAGCCTTTAACCATCACTCGTTCATAAGCTGGACGACCTTCGCTACTGATCCGAATAGCCTCCGCCAAAGCCTCTGAATCATTGACACGTAAATAAACTTCATAGAAATACAGAGATTCATCAGCCCAATCTTCCCATAATTCAACCAAAGCTCTTTGCATCGGATCTTTGGGATAAAGTAAAGCTTGGTCGGGAAAAGCCTCATCTAAGTAGCGCGCAATCCGAGTACTATCTTGGATGCGTTGCTGATGAATATCTACCACAGGAACTTTGCCAACCTTACTCAGCAATGGCACTTTTGCCCCTAAAATTCCATTGTAGTTTATGGTCTCAAAATCAATTCCTTTGAAGCGAAGCATTCTCGCTGCTTTTTGACAAAACGGCGAAATTTCCCATTGATGCAGAACAACTGAACTCATTTCTTGTTTCTCTTTTATATCTATTTAAATAATAAATTTGATGGATTTTTGATTAGCCAATAACTAGCTCACTCCATCTCCTCACTATTTCCCATAAATGCTTTACATCTTAAATGATGGGAAGCTAGTCAGTCTCAAAAAAGAACTAACCTAAGCAAGGTAGCGATGAATCAGAAAACTGTCAATCAATTGACTAAGCTTAAATCTAAAGTTGTCCTGAAATGACAGCATTTACCCCTAAAAGATAAATGAAGAAATTGATCAATATAATTATTGAGCTTTAGAATAATATCGATAAAAACAATGTGACATTGTTTTTAAATTAAGTTTTCAATGCTCTCGCTTCTGCAATATTATGCTGCTCCACTAAAGTACGAATCGTATATTCATGATTAGTCTTTTGATCACATGCAAATTTACATTTCTGATCGAGTGGCATCGCACTGCCGCCCAATAACGGACAGGCAGCAAATAACTCTGCAACCCAATCAACAAAGACTCTAACCTTGTGTGATAAATGGCGGCTTTGTAAATATACCGCTGAAATCGGCATCGGCGCAGGTGTCCACTGCGGGAGTACTTCTGTTAATGCTCCAGACTCTAAATGATCAGTAAGCATATAACGAGGCCCTTGAATCACCCCAAATCCCTGTAACGCCAAATCAATATAGGCATCTCCATCATTAACCGATACGTTCCCATTGACACTGACACTTTTAATCAAATCATCAACCATAAAATCCCAGTCAAAATTACGACCTGTACGACTTGAAAAGAAATGAATCGCTTGATGATTTTTCTGTAAATCCTCAATAGAAGTTGGTACACCCTTTTTATTTAAATAACAAGGTGATGCAGCTGTTGCACATTGAAAAGTTCCGATACGTCTTGCAATTAAACTAGAGTCTTGCAACTCACCAACTCGAATTGCACAATCGACAGCTTCGCCGACCAAATCAACTGGACGATCATTCAACCCAATCACAAGATCAATGTCAGGATAACGTGCATGAAACTCACGTAGTCGAGGAATCAAGATCAATCTGCCAATCGAGACAGGAACATCAATCCTTAATCGTCCGCGCGGCCCTCTTTCAGCATCATTAAAGGAAGATTCAACATCTTCAACATCTGCTAAGATTCTCACGGTACGGTCATAATACACAGCACCATCTGGGGTTAAACTCAGCTTACGCGTTGTTCGATTAAGCAAGCGAACTTGTAAATGTTTTTCTAAAGATTGAATCGTTGTGGTCACAGAAGCTCGTGGCAAACCCAGCGTATCGGCAGCCAAACTAAAGCTGTTGGTTTCAACAACTTTATTAAAAACTTTCATCGCATGAAATAAATCCACAAGCCCACTCCCAATCGAATAATCTAAACAATTATCTAACGATTATTATAAAAATACGAATAGTGTTATCAAATTTAATGTATTTATTCATTATTGACAAACTTTTATGCTCCTTTCATTCCATAAATCCTGTTTCTCCCATACAGACCATAACTAAAAGTCTGAAAACAGGGATCCAAATAACTAGGAGCACCTCATGTCACTTTCTCGCAAACAGCTGACGCTGTCTGCTGTCATTATTGCCATTTTTTCTACAGGTGGCAGTTTTCTTCTCTTTCAAGAAAATGCAGATGCAAAAGCTACCCCAGCAGCGAATTCTCAACCCGCAACCACAGTAGATGTAGCCCCAGTTGTCAATAAAACCATTACCGATTGGCAAGAATACTCAGGACGTTTAGAGGCGATTGATCAAGTCGATATACGCCCACAAATTTCAGGCAAACTAATTGCTGTCCACTTTAAAGATGGTAGTTTAGTCAATAAAGGCGATTTGCTATTTAGCATCGATCCTCGACCATTTGAAGCAGAACTCAACCGCGCCAAAGCTCAACTTACCTCAGCCGAGGCTCAAGTAACGTATAGCTCTGCAAACCTCAGCCGTAACCAACGCTTAATCGAAAGCAATGCCATTGCTCGTCAAGAGCTTGATCAAGCTCAAAATGAAGCTCGCTCAGCAAATGCGAACTTACAAGCGGCTAGAGCTGCCGTAGAATCTGCTCGATTGAATCTGGAATATACCCGAATTACCGCACCTGTCAGTGGTCGAATTTCTAGAGCAGAAGTGACAGTTGGAAACGTAGTTTCAGCTGGAAATGGCGCACAAGTGTTAACTCGACTGGTCTCTGTTTCGCGCTTATATGCCTCTTTTGATGTAGATGAACAAACCTACTTAAAATATATCAGTAACCAAAGAAACTCAGCTCAAGTGCCAGTGTATATGGGACTTGCAAATGAGTCTGGTTTTTCTCGCGAAGGTTATATCAGCTCCATCGACAATAACCTCGATAGTACTTCAGGCACTATCCGTGTTCGCGCTACTTTTGAAAATCCTACAGACGTTATGCTCCCAGGACTTTACGCTCGTATTCGTCTTGGTGGAGGACAACCTCGCTCAGCCATTCTCATCAATCCGACTGCAATTGGCGTAGATCAAGACAAGCGCTTTGTGGTTGTGGTAGATGCAAAAAATCAAACTGCATATCGTGAAGTTAAACTGGGTGCTCAACAAGATGGCTTACAAATCGTTGATGGCGGTTTAAAAGCTGGCGAACGTATCGTGGTCAATGGTCTACAACGAATTCGTCCCGGAGATCCAATTACACCACACCTTGTTGCTATGCCAAACGCGCAAATTATTGCAGAGAATACCACCTCACAACCTCAGCCTACAGACAAAAACTCAACTTCGGCCAAAGGTTAATCCAATATGAATATATCTAAGTTTTTCATTGATCGGCCGATCTTTGCTGGCGTGCTGTCAGTATTGATTTTGCTGGCGGGTCTACTTTCTGTCTTTAAACTTCCAATTTCCGAATATCCCGAAGTTGTGCCGCCCTCAGTTGTGGTACGTGCCCAATATCCAGGGGCAAACCCTAAAGTGATTGCAGAGACCGTGGCTTCTCCGTTAGAAGAATCTATTAACGGCGTTGAAGACATGCTGTACATGCAGTCTCAAGCAAACAGTGACGGCAATCTAACGATTACAGTGAACTTCAAACTAGGTGTTGATCCTGATAAAGCACAACAACTGGTACAGAACCGTGTTTCGCAAGCGTTGCCCCGTCTCCCAGAAGATGTGCAACGTTTAGGTGTTACAACACTAAAAAGCTCGCCCACTTTAACCATGGTTGTGCATCTAACATCTCCAGATAACCGCTACGATATGACTTATCTGAGGAACTATGCAGTCCTCAACGTCAAAGATCGTTTGGCTCGTTTGCAGGGTGTTGGCGAAGTTGGGCTGTTTGGTTCTGGCGATTATGCGATGCGAGTTTGGCTAGATCCACAGAAAGTCGCTCAACGAAATCTCACCGCCACTGAAGTCGTCAATGCAATTCGTGAACAAAACATTCAAGTTGCAGCGGGAACTATCGGGGCTGCACCAAATGATTCACCCTTGCAACTTTCTGTGAATGCTCAAGGTCGTTTAAGTACTGAACAAGAGTTCTCCGATATTATTTTAAAAACGGCTGCTGATGGTGCTGTGACCAAACTCGGCGATGTCGCGCGCGTTGAACTTGCAGCATCTCAATATGGCTTACGTTCATTACTGGACAATAAGCAAGCAGTCGCAATTCCAATTTTCCAAGCACCGGGTGCTAATGCCTTACAAGTTTCTGATCAAGTGCGTAGCACCATGCAGGAACTTTCTAAAGATTTTCCATCCTCGATTAAATACGACATTGTTTACGATCCAACTCAGTTCGTACGTGCCAGCATCAAAGCAGTTATTCATACCTTACTTGAAGCCATTGCTCTGGTTGTCGTGGTTGTAATCCTATTTCTACAAACATGGCGAGCATCCATCATTCCTTTACTCGCTGTACCTGTTTCGATTATTGGTACATTTGCACTGATGCTGGCGTTTGGTTATTCCATCAATGCACTTTCGCTATTCGGGATGGTTCTCGCTATCGGAATCGTAGTCGATGATGCGATCGTCGTGGTGGAAAATGTTGAGAGGAATATTGAAGCGG
Organism: Acinetobacter sp. YQ_14; assembly: GCF_043102985.1. Taxonomy (NCBI): domain Bacteria; kingdom Pseudomonadati; phylum Pseudomonadota; class Gammaproteobacteria; order Moraxellales; family Moraxellaceae; genus Acinetobacter; species Acinetobacter sp. YQ_14. Next base: position 69,128 of record NZ_JBICJJ010000022.1, read on the forward strand.
GTTTAAGCCCAAGAGATGCGACTTATCGTGCCATGCGTGAAGTGAGCGGCCCGATTATTGCGATTGCCCTGACTCTTGTTGCCGTGTTCGTCCCTCTTGCATTCATGACAGGTTTAACAGGTCAGTTTTATAAGCAATTCGCAATGACGATTGCTATTTCAACTGTCATTTCAGCATTCAACTCACTTACCCTTTCGCCTGCCTTAGCAGCGATGTTGCTGAAAGGTCACGATGCCAAACCTGATGCATTAACACGTTTTATGAATCGTGTCTTTGGACGCTTCTTTGCATTATTCAATCGCGTGTTCTCTCGTGCTTCGGACAAATACGGTCGAGGCGTGAACCGCGTCATTTCCCATAAAGCTTCAGCAATGGGTGTCTATGCTGCATTGCTTGGTCTGACCATTGGGATTTCATATATCGTTCCCGGAGGATTTGTTCCTGCTCAAGATAAACAATACCTGATTAGTTTTGCCCAATTACCAAATGGTGCTTCACTCGATCGCACTGAAACTGTGATCCGAAAAATGAGTGATGCCGCGCTCAAACAACCCGGCGTCGAAAGTGCCGTGGCATTCCCCGGTTTATCCATAAATGGCTTTACCAACAGCTCAAGTGCAGGAATCGTCTTTGTCACCTTAAAACCATTTGATGAACGTAAAGGCGCTGATCTTTCAGCCAATGCGATTGCTGGTGCATTAAATCAAAAATATGCTGCGATTCAAGATGCTTATATTGCGGTATTCCCACCACCACCTGTGATGGGCTTAGGTACGATGGGTGGCTTTAAACTACAACTTGAGGATCGTGGTGCATTAGGTTACTCAGCCCTAAATGATGCAGCGCAATCCTTTATGAAAGCAGCACAATCCGCACCCGAATTAGGGCCAATGTTCTCGAGTTATCAGATCAATGTCCCACAATTAAATGTAGATTTAGATCGTGTTAAAGCCAAACAACAAGGTGTTGCAATCACCGATGTATTTAATACCATGCAAATCTACTTGGGTTCGCAATACGTCAATGATTTCAACCGTTTTGGTCGTGTCTATCAAGTGCGTGCTCAAGCGGATGCACCGTTCCGTGCCAATCCAGAAGACATTTCACAGCTCAAAACACGAAATGATGCTGGGCAAATGGTTCCACTCTCTTCATTGGTGAAAGTCACACAAACCTACGGTCCAGAAATGGTCGTGCGATATAACGGCTACACTGCGGCAGATATTAACGGCGGTCCTGCGCCGGGATATTCTTCAAGCCAAGCAGAGACCGCTGTTGAACGCATTGCAGCAGAAACCTTGCCGCGTGGGGTAAAATTTGAATGGACAGATTTAACCTATCAAAAAATCTTAGCGGGTAATGCAGGATTGTGGGTATTTCCAATCAGCGTCTTACTCGTGTTTTTGGTTTTAGCTGCACAATACGAAAGCCTTACGCTTCCTTTGGCTGTTATTTTGATTGTTCCAATGGGTATCTTGGCAGCACTGGCTGGAGTCTGGTTCACGGGTGGCGATAATAACATCTTTACCCAAATTGGACTCATGGTACTCGTCGGACTGGCATGTAAGAATGCGATATTAATTGTCGAGTTTGCTCGTGAACTCGAAATGCAAGGTGCTACGGCATTTAAAGCAGCCGTTGAAGCAAGTCGTTTACGTTTACGCCCAATTTTGATGACCTCGATTGCCTTCATTATGGGTGTAATTCCACTCGTAACATCGACAGGTGCTGGTTCAGAAATGCGCCATGCCATGGGTGTAGCGGTATTCTTTGGCATGATCGGGGTCACGTTGTTCGGTCTATTCCTCACCCCAGCATTTTATGTCCTGATTCGTACATTGAATAGCAAACATAAATTGCATTCTGCTGTGGTACACGAAGCACCTTTACATAATTCGAATCATCGATAAGGAGGACATTTGATGAAAGCATCTACGCCAAAATGGTTATTGTCCTCACTGATAGGAAGCCTGCTGCTCGCAGGCTGCTCCCTTGCGCCTGAATACCAACCAGCGCAAGTGATTATTCCTATCAAATTCAAAGAAGCAAATTCAACACTTGAAAATGAACAATGGAAAATTGCTCAACCCGCCGATGAACACATTCGAGGTGAATGGTGGCGTGTCTTTAATGATCCTCAATTGAATGAACTTGAACAGCAAGCTATTTCAGGTAATCAGAATCTAAAAAGAGCGGCAGCAAATATTCAATCATCGCGTGCACTAAGATCAGCAGCACAAGCCGAGCGCTTACCGAGTATTGGTGCAGGTTTTGGACCGACGCGCCAGAAACCATCTCCTGCATCATTAGGACTGGATGCGAATGCACCAACCTCAGCACGTACTCTATGGCGAGCACAAGCAAACGTTTCATACGAATTAGATTTATTCGGACGGATCGCAAGTAGTGTGAATGCTGCAACAGCAGATGTTCAGCAACAAGAAGCGTTGTATCACTCTGCTCTACTTGCACTTCAAGCAGATGTTGCTCAAACCTATTTTTTGATTCGACAATTAGATACCGAGCAAGTGATTTATCAGCAGAATATCAAACTGCTCACTGAAACACGTGATTTAATGCAACTTCGTTATCGCAATGGCTTAGTCAGTGAATTGGACTTTTCTCGTGCCCAAACCGAATTATCAACTGCGCAAAGTGACGCATTAAATATTGCGCGTAGTCGAGCGACAGTTGAACATGCACTCGCAGTATTGTTGGGTAAAACGCCAGCGGAATTCAGTTTAACAACTCAACCTGTGAATTCGGATCTCGTTGTTTTGCCTGCTGGACTTCCATCCTCTCTGCTTGAACGTCGCCCTGATATCGCTGCGGCGGAACGAGCTATGGCAGCAAATAATGCACGCATTGGTATAGCCCGCGCTGCATTTTTCCCCAAATTAGATCTCACAGGTGCACTCGGATACGAGTCAGCAAGTTTAGGGAGCTTAGGGAACTGGTCAAGCCGCACCTTTTTATTAGGTCCTGTTGCGGGCACGATTTTATCTTTGCCTTTGTTTGATGGTGGACAACGTAAGGCTGGCGTTGCTCAAGCGCGTGCAGCTTATGAAGAAAGCGCCGCTGGTTATCGGCAAACCGTCTTAAATGCCTTTCGTGAAGTTGAAAATGGCTTGTCTGATCAACGCATCCTAGATCAACAAATACAGGCTCAACATTTAGCACTAAAATCGAGTAAGCATGCCAATCAACTGGCACATTTACGTTATCGTGAAGGTGCTGTGAGCTATTTAGATGTGATTGATTCCGATCGAAATCTATTACAACAGCAACAACGCGCTGCACAACTGAATGGAGATCGTATGCTTGCAAGCGTAGATTTAATCCGTGCTTTAGGCGGTGGTTGGGAATCTGTATCTGCTAAAACAGCGTTATAATCTTTTGATCGATGGCACTAGATAAGTTTTGGACTTGTCTAGTGCTTTTTTATAAAGCGTCCTACTTGAACGACGAAAACCCCACAACAATTATAGTTATGGAATTTCTTTTAAATTACTCAAAATAAATGTATCAAATCGATTGTGCAAAACCGAGAACAAACCCAAAAGTTCAGTTCTTCACACTCAACACTCAAATTAATTTGAATGAACGATATCAATAAAACGATAGATACGGCCATCTTTTGGATTTTCATAGAGCAATTCCATATTCGGTCGCAAAATCTCACCTTCAATTTCAATATGCTCAATGCGTTTAAATAAAGGAATCTCTAGATCATTTACCTTGCTAATTAAAGCAATTGCAACATTTTCGGTTTCAAACTGATCCTTTACTTTGATTTGTATATTTTTCATTGAAAAAACTTCCATTTTAAAAATTTGAAAAACACAGCTGAACTAAGGTTTAAATGAAAAAAGTGACAATAAAGTGAAAATAAAAGCAGCTGTGCGATGTAAGGTTAAGTTGATTCCATAAAGGAGTCTTGTGCTAAATTTTGCAAAGAAAATATGGCAAATTACAGCTAAACTTGTCGACAAAATGGTTGTAACAAAAAATATTAAAAATAATTTATATATTAAAAACAAAATCTTAAATAAGAACTCATGAGTTCAACACATGACGTCAACCTTTTTTAAAATGCATACTAGATCACATATTAATATAAAATTTTTCAATTATATGTCTCTGTTTTTCATTCTAAAAACTTATAGATTTTTTAAATTTTTATCTGATCATAGTGGCTAAAAGTATCTCAATCACTTTTTAGATGTTCACAATAGTAAGACTGAGATTAAGTGATAAATATAAAAAAAGCCACATCTGGAGAATGTGGCCAAGGGTATTGCTTTGCTTGCTACGGTGTTTGCCGTATCTTTAAATTAATGTACTAAACTTAAAGAAATCTGAATTTTTAAACTTTTTGATTTTAATGGGCGGTTTAACTCATTTATATGCCATCATCAAGCTGCTGATTAATCGTCAATGCACGCTAAAACCCTGAATATTAAAGCATCTAATTTTTTGACAGATTTTAGTCTAACATGGAGCATTGAGCTAAATTTTACCCTTAATATGAACTGAAGCTAAAAAGGTTCAAATACTTAGAAATATTTTTTCTAAGACCTCATCTGGTACAGGCATTATTGATATGGAAATCGATGAAGATTTAACGTTACGGAAAATTCAAATATTCCTCGCATTTATGCGTTATGGCAACCTTTCAAAAACAGCCGCCGAAATGCAAATCAGTAATGTCAGCGTACATAAAGCATTGCACTCTTTAGAAAATAGCTTGCGGTGTCCTTTATTCAAAAATGAAGGACGGAATTTAATTCCCCTAAAAAGTGCATATGTTTTACAAGAGAACTCACAGAAAATTGTTCAAGACATTGTTACCGCTGTAAATAAAACCAGAGAAGCAGCAGGTTTCGCGGCAAAAGTATTGCATTTAGGTTCGTTATATTCACTTACGGTCAATACCATTCCCAACGTGATTAGTGGTCTGAAGTTGAGGCGTGGTGAGTTGGATATTCAACTCTTGCTCAGCTCTAATCTCGATTTAGTTAAAAAATTAAAAACGACTGAATTAGATGCCATTATCGTTGCTTTAAATGAAACAACATCTGATGCTGATTTTGAAAGTTTAGCAATGTTTCAAGATGATATTTATTTAGCTGTGAATAAGAATTCTCCGCTTGCGAGTCTCAAAGAAATCGACTTAAGTACATTAAAAGATGAAACGTTTTTAACCCTATCCAAAGGCTTTGCAACACGTCATGACAGTGACGTCGTATTTGAAAAAGCAGGTATAGATCCAAAAGTTTTTTTACAAGTCAGTGATATTTTCACCTTAATCAGCATGGTGAGTACAGGAGTGGGGCTAGCTTTATTGCCCGGTCGTATCTCAACCATTTATGAAAGTTCAGTCAAGTTGATTCCTTTGCAAGCACCGTATCAAATCAAACAAGAAATTGGCTTGGTCTTTCTAAAGAGTAAGGAGCGAGATCCGAACCTCTTAGCATTAATTGCTGAATGCAGAATGTTTGCGCGACAGTATCTATAAATATTGAGGGGAAATGATTCTGTTTGAACCACCTCCCCTAATCGATTAAATCAAAATTTGTTTAACTGAAAATCGCATTTACGGTCAAGAAGAATATAGACGGTCCGAGCAAACATCCGAGTCCTGTATAAAATGTCGCAACCAATGCACCATAAGGAACTAATCTAACATCTGTACCCGCCAATCCTGCCGCTGTACCACTGGTTGTACCTGCCAAACCTCCAAAGACCATCGCAGAACGCGGACTTTTGAGATACATAAACTTTGCAAGCAAGGGTGTGCCAATCATAAAAAATACCGATTTAATCAGACCGATTGCGATAGATAATGCAATCACATCTGAACTCGCTCCAATAGCCGAACCCGTAATTGGCCCAACGATATAGGTCATGGCACCCGCACCAATCGTTGTCATTGACACAGGATCTTTGTATCCCAAGAACCAAGCAACCACAACGCCGATTGCAAAGGGCACTACACATCCTAAAAGCAAGGCAACTAATCCAACTTTACCCGCCTTTTTTACCTCTTTAACATCAACCTCGAAAGCTGTTGAAGCAATCGCGAGATCACGAATCATTGCCCCACCCAATAATGCAAATCCCGAGAAAATTGCAATATCAGATATACCCTTGGTCCCGTTTGTATAAACACCTGCAAAATAGGCAACCACCAATCCCAAAGAGATCGCAATCGCTGAACTCTGTAATTTTCCTTTGGTTAAATATTTAGACAGTAAGTGTGAAACAAACATCATTAGCCCAGTTACAGCAAGTGCTGTCACAAGTGCATTTTTACTGAGAACCGCTATTAAAGTTTCCATCTCATAATTCCTTTATGATTTTATCGTTTTACGCTGTTTTTTCCGTTGTTTCGATAGACCATTCATAAGTTTCATAGTCGCCACTAATACGATTTAAATATCGAATTACAAGTACTGTTCCGATCAGCGATGCAACGGATACAATAATTCCAAGTAAACCACCTGATAGTGCAGCAACGACATTTTGACCTGCTGACATTGCCACTACGATTGGAATGTACATACCAGACCAATATAAAATTCCGAATTGAGTGACTTGTGGTAAATAACCTTTTTTTGCCAATAGTTCTTTGGCCAATATCAGTAAAAGCATGGAAATCGCCACACCACCGACATTTGCTTTTACGCCGAGTAACATACCCAACGTATTACCAAAGTAATCACCTAATAAATGACAAATCGCTAAAATAGCTGTTCCGTATATAATCATTTTAAATTTCCTCTATCCTTTGAGTGACATCATTTTTTTTGATTAGGCGTTATACAAAATCGTTATCCTTTTGCATTGCCATAATCAGATTTTCAAGTTGTGTATTTTGAAAGGATAATAGTGTTCCTTCTTTAAATACTTTACGTGCTAAACCTGTTAAGACCGTTCCTGGTAAAGCCTCGATCTGTAAGCGTGCGCCTCGTTCCCAAGCGGCTTGAACAGTGTTTTGCCAATCAATCATCCGACTCATATTAAAAACAAGATCATCAATAATTTGAGTATCTGTTCTCAGTAGCCGTGCAGATGTACCACTTAAATATTGAATTGTAGGTTGCTGTGAATTGATTCCCTCCACGAAGCCAGCGAGCTGCTGTGCTTGTTTTTCCAATAACACACAATGTGATGGCACACTGATCTCTACTTTTTTCGTTATGGCACCTTGTTGATTTGCCAATAATCCAACCCGTTGCATAGCATCCAATGATCCCGAAATTACGATTTGATTTTCGGCATTTAGATTTGCGATAAAAACTTCTGCATCTTGCTCATGAACCTCTGAAACCCAGTTTTCAACCTGAGAGCGATCAGCTCCAATGATGGCCGTCATTCCATATCCACTTGGATAAGCTTGCTGCATCAATTGACCACGTTTCGCCACTAAGCGCACACCATCTTCAAACTGAATGACATTGGCTACTGTTGCTGCTGCCCAAGCCCCAATGGATAAACCAGCGACAAACTTGGGTTGAAATCCTTGTTCCTGTAACAATGCAGAACTCACAACACCCGCGATATATAAGCAAAGTTGAACTGAATAAGTAGACTTTAAAGCCTCAGCTTGATCTAATAACATGACGTTTTCTTTTAAAACATCAGAGGCCTGTTCAAGGTACTGATTGACCAAAGGATGTTGCGGAAGATCGTGCAACATATTGACCTTTTGAGCACCTTGCCCTGGATATACCCATATCGAGCTCATTTTGCTATTCCCTTAGCCCCAAGGATTGTCTACCAAAACAGCCTTATCATTGCGTTTTAGTAAGACATTCCCTGTTGTCCCTGCCCATTCTCTCAAGGCAACACCACCTTGTGGAGTTTGTAACTGCACATCGAGCTTCAAGTTCAATTGATCTAATAGCCCTAAGATATTTTGAGCATCCAACTTTGAAACTGGTTCATGAGCGCGAATTAATAAATCAATATCACTATTTTCATTCACCGTTTTCAGCCCAGTTGCCAGTTCAAACCCCACGCTTCCCGTATATCCCCATGACAAATTTAAACCTTGCATCAAGTTATAAACAGCGGCTAATTTCCCCTGAAGATGTGGAAATTGGCTCAAATCTGTATCAATTAAACTTTCAGGTTTCACGCATTTGCTTATGGCGTTTACTGGCATTTCTAATGCCAACCGATGGCTCCGTTGCTTACCGCGTATCCCAACCGCAATATTTCTAGGATTGGTTACTGCACGTCTAACCACCACGGGTCTTTGCTCAGACACAGCTTCAACCACCCATTGCGACACATCATCTGGCAAAAGTTCTGGAGTTATTCCCCACAGCAAATCGTGAGGTTGGAACGTGGTCATGACCATTGCTCACGTAACAGTTCACGCACGCGTTTGGACGCACTACGGTTTTCAGCATTCAAGCGATGTTTTAGATCATGGGTTCCTTGCTGTTTAATATCCGCAAAAGCTGCTGTTAATGCCTGTTGTATTTGCTGAATATCTAAAACAGAAGGTTGATCAGCATTACTCACGTCTAAAATATCTGATAACAATCCTAAAGAGTTATAACTCTCGATGTCATACGCCATTGGTGGAATATTGGCTGCTAATCGTTCTAACTCCTCAACGGTCCGTAAAGTCACGCGTGCCGCAGACTCTTTGCCCATCGCATGTACCATCACACCTTGATCTTTTAAGGCGAGAATACGATTTGCTTGATAACCATGTGCTAAAAATGCACCTGACATTGATTTTCCAACCAGCAAACTAACAATCGGATGACCTGCTAAACGGGCACGCGCATAGCTATCTACAGCTCCTGCAAGCGCTTGATGAATACCGAGCACTTCCTCTCTACGACCATAGGCCTGACTTGGTACATCAACAATACATAGGATTCCGCGTTTTTCTGCACGATCTCGATCAACTTCAATGACCTGATCAACCGCACGAGCTAATGACCATCCTTCTAATAATCCAACCTCACCTTGACGTGCTCTTGGATATAGGTTCTGTTCATTATTCACGACACAAAAAACACGAGTCGGTTTACCATTTAATTGTCCATCAGCAATAAGTAACGATGCTATTCCGCTATCAACTACCTGAAACTGATCTGTTAAAGCACCAAACCAGTGTCGTCCTCTTGATGAGTTTTTAATTGCATTTACATCCATGTTCATGCTTTTTCTCCTCGATATAATTCTTGGACTTCAGTCGGTGAAATCTGTTGAGAGGTATCCACTTGAGTCAGCTTAGATAGATAAAATTCAGCTTGTGTACTGCGTTGCACAGCTGGAATACCTTGCGCTATAAAACTAATAATTTGTTGCTTAATTTGCTCACGATCATCTTCAACAAATGCATCAACAAGCCCACTCGCAAAACGTTGTTCGCCACCCGTGATACTCCAAATAAATGGTCGATCTTTGGCGTTATATTCATTGCTACCAGCTTCTTGTTCAATTACTTGGGGGCCATTCAGCCCTAAACGGCCTTCTTGCGTGATGATCAAGTAACTACATAAACCTGCTGCAATCGACATTCCTCCGAAACATCCTACACTGCCAGCAACAACGCCTATCACAGGTTGATATTGTCTGAGTTCCACAATCGCGGATTGAATTTCAGCAATCGCGGCGAGTCCTAAATTCGCTTCTTGCAAACGAACGCCACCTGTTTCAAGTAACAAAATCGCAGTAGTAGGAATATTATTTTGGCTATCTTCTATCGCCAACTCCAAAGCACCAGCGATCTTAGCGCCACCAACTTCGCCTAAACTGCCGCCTTGGAACATGCCTTCAATAGAAATCACCACCACAGGTTTTTGCTGAATCGTTCCTTTAATAACAACAACACCATCATCGGCTTGAGGAACAATATTTTGCTTCGGTAGCCACGGCGACATCATGCGACTAAAAGGATCAAGTAACTCTTTAAAACTACCTTGATCAAACAAAGAGTTAGCCCGTTCACGTGCATCTAGCTCAATAAAACTTTGCTTGCTGAGTAAGTAATCAATATCAACCACGTTGCACCTCCTCAAAAGCCTGCTCTAAACGTAATCTCACCACGCCAGGTGTCGCACCAAAATCATGAATATCAATATGAACTGCGGGTGTATTTGATTCTAAAAAAATGCGATCGAATAAATTTTTCCACCGTTGCTCACTGCCATAAACCGATGTCATCACTTGAATGGTGGTTTTTCCTGAATGACTTGGTTCCATCAAAATTTCTAAATCACCAGAGCCAACACAGCCCACTAAAGCTGATTTTTCTGGCGAATGGCTCGCTGCAAATTCAAAATTAAGTATTTCCATTGATATATTCCCTGTTATCGAACTCAGTTGTATTGTTCAACTTCATCGAGAAACAAAAGCGTGGCCAATAAATCTGCCGCTCCGCCTGCTGATGCCCGAATGGCTAATAAGTCGTGCTCTAGTTCTTCAAGCCTTTGTTTTCCTTGAGCAGTTGAACAACCACCTAGTGCTAAAATCTGTTGAGCACCTATTTGCATCTTGTTCAAACCATCCAGTCCAGCACGATGAATCACACAGGTATCCGTAAGCTGTGCCATCATCGAAATGAGGGCATTTAAGCGTGCTTCCGACTCTGTACCCCCCTGATCGCGACTATGTCTTAACTGAGGCAAACCATGTTGCATGATCATTGGAAAACCAAGTTGAGCCTGTTGTTTAGCACCATTTACACCAAATTGCTGTCTGACTTTCTCACCATGACTCGTCTTTTGTTGAGGAACGAAACGATCTTCGATCAGTGCAATTTCACTCGCTGTCGTGCAAATATTTTCAATAAAAAATGGTTGTTTATTGAAAACTCTGAGTGCTGTAGCAGTCACCACAAGTCCAATCGACCAAATCGCCCCTCGATGAGTATTTACACCTTGCGTGACTTGCAACATACGTTGCTCGCCTTGTCGCCCCAATTGCCCAATGTCTTCTCTTAACGCCTGACAAACCTGCCCATGATGCTCTGCTGCTTCTGCCATTGCTTTGAACATAGGTGCTAGACTGCGTGCAGATCGCTCCATTAGCTCAAGCGTAAGGTCATCGTGAGCACCGCTTCCACGTTGATCAACCAGTGCTGGTTTTGGGGTTAGATTCACTTCATCTAACAATGCCGCAACTGCCATATCAGCAAGATGCTCTGAGGTACTGAAGAAACTGGTTGTTTTTAGGATTGCATTCATTACCAGCTCCTGAATTTTGCAGGAGGCTCATATAGTCCATCTGACCAAGTCACCAAATCAGCAATATTTTTTGCGGCTAACAACTCGCGTGTCGCATCTGTTCGTCGAATTCCTAAATCCTCAGGGAACACGACTAGGCCTTCTTGACGTAGTTTTTGTGTCTTTTTAGGATCTTGGCTTAGTCCAATTTCAGTCACCCCAGCAACCGCAGCGATCATGTCTCGACGCTCTTCTAAGCTGCGCGCCTTGTATAAATAGGCGATACCTTCTTCTGTTAATAAATGCGTAACGTCATCGCCATAAATCATGATTGGCGCTAAATTCATTCCTGATTTCTTAGCCACATCCACAGCATCCAAAGTCTTAACAAATGTTGGCTTACCACCTTCTTGATAAGTTTCAACCATTTGAACAACTAACTTTTTACCACGGGCTAAATACGTATCTGTATCCGTATTTCCTGCGACTCGCATATCAATCCAAGCAGGCGTTGCATGACGACGCCCACGAGGATCATGTCCCATATTCGGTGCTCCACCGAATCCCGCTAAGCGCCCTTTCGTTACAGTTGATGAATGCCCATCACCATCTACTTGCAAAGTCGCGCCAATAAATAAATCGACGGCGTACTGACCTGCAAGCTGACACATCATTCGGTTGGAGCGTAATGAACCATCTCGACCAGTAAAGAAAATATCTGGGCGCGCAGCGACATATTTCTCCATACCGAGTTCTGTACCAAAGCAGTGCACACTTTCAACCCAACCCGTTTCAATTGCTGGAATTAAGGTTGGATGCGGATTAAGCGTCCAGTTTCGGCAGATTTTTCCTTTTAGGCCTAATGACTCGCCATAAGTTGGTAGAATCAGCTCAATCGCAGCCGTATTAAAACCAATACCATGATTCAATGACTGCACTTGATGCTTTTCATAAATACCTCGGATTGCCATCATTGCCATTAAGACATGCACTGGTTTAATGTGTTTAGGATCACGTGTAAATAATGGTTCGATATAAAAAGGTTTATCGGAAACCACAACAAAATCGACCCAAGATGCAGGAATATCTACTCTTGGCAAATCAGTCACATCATCTACAAGTTCATTAACCTGCACGATTACAATGCCATCACTAAAAGCCGCAGGTTCAATTAACGCTGGTGAATCTTCCGTACTTGGGCCTGTGTAAATATTCCCTTGTCGATCTGCCATAAAACCTGCCGATAACACGACATTGGGAATCAGATCAACCAATAAACGTGAATACAGTTCGATATAAGTATGGATCGCACCGATCTCAAGCAGTCCATCCTCTAGCAGCTGACTAATACGTAAACTTTGTGTACCTGCAAAAGAAAAATCGAGTTTTCGAGCAATTCCATTTTCAAATAAATCTAAATGTTCGGCACGTCCCACACTTGGCATGATCATGTGCAAGTCATGTAAAACTTCAGGATTGGCCTTTGCCAAAGAACGAGATAAAAAGTCGGCTTGTTTTTGATTATTCCCTTCTAAAACAACTCGATCTCCGGGAGCAATCAGCGTTTCTAACACTTTGATAATATCTGCTGTTGGAATGACCACACCATCTGTGTATTTGCTTGCTATTTCCAATTTTAGTTGTTTACTATGTCGACGCTTTGTCCAAAGTCGTTCTTTATGCTGAACAGAACCTTCCATGTGTATTTCCTTGGTTATGTCTTGATCTTCTCTTATAAAAAGCTTTTTCAAGTTTCCAATCAATCAACCCCAATTGCAGTTCATTAACTTCAGGTTAATGTTATTTAGTAAAAATCCGAATTGGCTATTCCTATGCTTGAGGTTACTGATTCCTCAAATTTTCTCTTTAGTTAATTTTTATTCAGCAAAAATTAAAAAAAATAAATTTAAAAAATTAGGCAATAAAAATGATCTGAAAAGAGTTTCATTTGAATAAATACTTTATTATTTAAATAGATATATAAAATTCATTTGTTTATCTTCGACTAATTTTTTATTATTCTAAAATATTATGAGTTCTTATTTAGCTTTCCTTAAAGCGTAATCCAACGCCTGCTATTGTAAAAATATAAGCGGGTGTGAGTGCTGAATCTCCGATTTTGGTTCGGAGTTTTTTGACGAGAATTCGCAAATAATGGGTATCTTCTTCATGGCTAACACCCCATAACTCGGTCATGATTTGTTTCTGCGTAACTATCTTACCCTGATGGCGAATCAGTAGTGCTAAAAGCTGGAATTCCTTTTTGGTGAGAACAATTTCTTCATTCGCTAACTTAACCATATGTTCAGCCACGTTCACAGATAATTGACCATCATCAAAGACAATTTTCTGTTCAACCTGTTGCGGTTTATTGCGAAATATCACTCGAATGCGTGCACACAATTCCTGAATGCTAAATGGTTTCGTGACATAATCATTCGCGCCAGCATCAAGCAATTTAATTTTTTGATTTTCATCAGGACGCGCAGAAAGTACGATTACAGGAATGTCAGACCATTGCCTTAACTCAGTCAAAACCTCTTGACCATCCATATCAGGTAAACCCAAATCAAGAATCAATAAATCTGCACCTCGACTCGCCAAAGTCTCAAGTCCTTTCATACCATTCTCAGCCACATACACTTTATAGCCTTGCGCGCGCAAAGCAATGTCCAAAAATTTTCGAATTTGTGGTTCATCATCAATAATAAGAATTGAAGCTTGGGCGTTTAATGTATGAGGCATGAAATCATTTTAATCCTGATGTAAAGGTAATCGTATTCTAATTAAAGTGCCTTGACCATGTTTCCCACTAAAAGCTTCAATACTCCCCATGTGCGCGCCAATAATCGCTTTTACAATTGAAAGACCCAACCCTGTTCCTGTTTTACCTCGATCTCCCCTTTGCATGGTATAGAACATATCAAAAATCTGCTCACGCTCATCTTCAGGAATACCAACACCTTGATCTTCAATCTCGATCTGTAAATAGCTTTCGATCTGCTGAATATTCACTTCTATAGGCACATTTTCTGGAGAAAATTTGGCTGCATTTTCTAAAACATTAAAAACAGCTTGTTCAATTAAAGCGGGATGTACATATAACGCAGGCAGCTCTTCAGCAAATGAAATCTTAATGCTCACATGCGGTTGATATCGTTTTAAACGTTCAGTAGCAGAACCAATTAACTCATCAACACCAATCCAAGCACGACTGAGCGTTAATCCTTGATGGCCCAAACGCGTCATATCCAAAAGATTTTGAATATAGCGATCTAAGCGCTCACCTTCTATATGAATGGTATCTAATAATTCATGGCGATCTGTCTCAGGCATTTGTTCGCCATAATATTTAAGCGTATCTGCTGAACCAATCATCGCAGCCAACGGCGAACGCAAATCATGTGATACGGATGACAATAAAGCAGAACGAAGCTTTTCAGTTTCAGCAACGACTCTAGAATTTTCCAACTGCAACGATAGCTGCACCCTAGAAAGCGTTTGTGCAATATCATCAATCATTAACTCAGCCAAACGTTGCTGCTCGAAGTGAATACTTTGCAAATTACGGTTAAATCGAATGGCAACCACACCAAAATCTGCCACTAAATTTACTGGGTTAAACCACCATTCTGAATGGGTCAAAGTATTGGTAAAACGCCCACATGGTTTAGCATTCTTTTGTGTCCAATCTGCTGCTATTTGATCTTTTTCATTCAAAATTAGTGTATCGCCTACTGATTGTCCACTCACTCTCAACCACACAGTAGCATTGAGCGAACTTTCCAAATGCTGCTTGGATATGTTTAAAACTTGCTCAACATCAACACAAGTAGATAACTTTCGCTCTAACTCTTGCAATTGGAGTGACATCGAATTTGCAGCGCGCAAACTCAGCACTTGAGCGCGTAGTTGATTGGCCAATCGTCCTACTAATAAAGCAGAAACGATAAACATAATAATCGTCATCACGCCACGCTCGGCACTGATTCGAAAGGTAAATCGTGGTTCAATAAAGAAATAGTTATAAAGTAGAAAGCAAATCAAGACACTCATAATCGTAATCAGCATTCTTGTCCGCATCGCAACAATCAGCACTGTCACCACAAAAATCAAAGCCAGTTCGCTATAACCAATAAAGTGATCACTCACCAGTGCAACAAGAAAACCGAGTAATACAATTAAAATACTTTCCGTGATCTCACGCGGATTGAAACCAAAACCTTGCGTTAACCAATCAGAGGTTGAGTTATCTATTCGCGTTTTAGATTCATTATTTTTGGCTTTTAACGGCTGAACAAAAGTAATCTCAAAAGGATGTTGTTTTTCTAAAAGCTGATCAGCAATATGATCTGAAGATAAGCGTTGCCATAATGATTTTTTAGCGCTCTTGCCCAATAAAATATTAGATGCGCCATAATCATAAGCAGCCTGTAAAATCGTTGCTGCAATTTGATTGCTATACAATAAATAGGTATCTGCACCCAACTTACGTGCCAAATTAAATGCTTTAGTAACAGCAAAAGTTTGCCTGTTTTCAATTTTGCTTTTTTGAATTGAAATCACACTCCAAGTCGCATTTCTCCTTTCGGCAATTCGATGTGCTCGTCTGACTAAATCCTCTGAAAACTCAGTTCCATCAATGGCTAACATCACATGATTTTGAATCGGAATAATTTGTCCTTGAGCTACAAATTTCTCCCGATAATCAATATCCACCTGTCCTGCAACCGTTTGAATCGCAAGGTCTCGTAAAGCTGTGAGATTGGCTGGCTTAAAAAAGCCTTGCAAGGCATGTGGGGCAACATCCGCTAAATAAATTTTGCCATGATTCATACGCTCCAATAGTTCAGGTACAGGCAGATCAACCAAGCGAATATCTTTTAATCTTTTTAATAATGCATCTGGCACGGTTTCTGTTACCCGAATGCCCGTAATTTGATAGACCACATCATTCAAACTTTCCAGATGCTGAATATTCAATGTGCTATACACATCAATACCTGCATCTAATAACTCATTCACATCTTGCCAACGATACTCATGACGACTATTGGGCACGTTTCGATGTGCGAGTTCATCAACCAAAACAATTTCAGGTTTTAACTTCAGAATTTGATCAAGATCCATTTCATCTAAAAATCGATCTTGATATTCAACAGTCCTTTTAGGAACAACATTCAGCCCTTGAATCAAAGCTTCTGTATCAGCTCGACCATGCGTTTCGACCACGCCCACCAGCACATGATGACCTTGTCGCATCAACTCATGTGCTCTCGACAACATGGCAAAGGTTTTGCCCACGCCAGGTGCCGCCCCCAAGAAAATGGTTAAACGTCCAGATTGTTCACGTTGGCTATGTGCCAACCATGCATCTGCTTTGTTATTTCGGTCGATCTGCATAGGTTAAGCTCTATCAACGTGAGGTTGATGATAATTGATCTAAAGCGATGTTGAGCTGAAGCACATTGACTCGTGCCTGCCCATACAAGCCCAATTGAACAGGTTGAATCTGTTGTTGCACTAAATCTCTGACTTTCTGCTCGGGTAAAGCACGTTGTTGTGCCACACGTTTCACCTGTAATAGCGCATTTTCAGGTGAAATATCTGGATCAATCCCGCTACCCGATGCAGTGATCATTTCTGGTGATACTTGTTGCTCAACAATTTGATTGTTTTGAGCAAACTGCAAGGTTCTTTCTTTAATTTGTTTTTGCAATTCAGGATTAGACACTGCCAAGTTACTTCCAGCCACACCATCCACATTATAATTCACAGCACTGGGACGACTATGGAAATATTGTTCACTCACAAAGCTCTGTCCCACCAAGCTTGACCCAACAATTTTTCCATTTAACTCGATGACACTACCATTGGCCTGTTTTGGAAATAACAATTGAGCCAAAGATACACTCACACTGCAATACAATACACCTGCGACCAAGAACCCAACCAGTACTAAACCCAGACTAGACCGAAAAAAGGATTGCGCTTCAGTCGATAAGGGAAGATTTTCTAATGTATTCATGACGTACTCCTAAATCCACAACGACACAATAAGGTCAATCAATTTGATCGCAATAAAAGGGAAAACCACACCACCTACGCCATAAATCAGCATATTACGACGCAATAGCTGTAAGGCACTGGCAGGTTTAAACTGCACCCCTTTCAGCGCTAAAGGAATCAACATCGGAATGATCAGTGCATTGAAAATCAATGCAGAAATCACCGCACTACTTGGACTACTCAACTGTAAAATATTCAAGACATCAAGCTGAGGAATCGCAACGGCGAACAATGCAGGTAAAATCACAAAGTATTTAGACACATCGTTTGCTAAAGAAAATGTGGTTAAAGCGCCTCGAGTAATCAACTGCTGCTTGCCAATTTCTACTACATCAAGCAGTTTGGTTGGATCAGAATCTAGATCGACCATATTTCCTGCTTCTTTTGCAGCTTGCGTACCTGAGTTCATCGCCAAACCAATATCTGCTTGTGCCAAAGCGGGTGCATCATTGGTTCCATCGCCAACCATTGCGACCAATTTTCCTGCGGCTTGCTCTTTACGAATACAAGCTAATTTATCTTCAGGTCGAGCTTCAGCAATATAATCATCTACACCTGCTTCAGCGGCAATTGCGGCAGCGGTCAAAGGATTATCCCCTGTTACCATGATGGTTTTAATCCCCATCTCTCGTAACAATGCAAAGCGTTCTTTAATTCCTTGTTTAATCACATCTGAAAGTTCAATCACACCTAAAATTGTATGATTCGATGCTACAACTAATGGTGTTGCGCCTTTAGAAGCGACTTGTTCTACACGGGCTTTCAGCTCAATATTGTCTTTAATCTCTTGTTGGGTAAATTTTAGAATCGCATCCACTGCGCCTTTGCGAATCTTTTGCCCTATCGCTAAATCAACTCCAGATAACCGTGTTGAAGTACTAAACTGAATAAATTCTGCATCTTTAGGTTCACGGATACTTTCACCCATTTCTTTACCTAAACTCACGATCGATTTACCTTCAGGCGTTGGGTCAGCAAATGACGTGAGCATTGCTGCTTGGCGTAATTCACTTGGACTCACACCAGCCAATGGGTAAAAAGCTGTTGCTTGGCGATCGCCGTAGGTAATCGTTCCTGTTTTATCCAACAGCAATACATCAATATCACCAGCAACCTCAACAGCTTTACCTGACTTCGCCAACACATTGGCTTTTAAGGCTCTGTTCATTCCTGCAATCCCAATCGCAGGCAACAAACCACCAATAGTAGTTGGAATGAGACAGACCAATAATGCAATCAACATCACCAGACTGATTTTGATGCCCACCATAGAACCAATAAACGGTAATGTGACAACCACAACAATAAAAGTAATGGTCATGATATTGAGTAGGATACTTAACGCAATTTCATTCGGTGTTTTTTGACGGTTTGCACCCTCAACCAAAGCAATCATGCGATCTAGAAAACTATTGCCTGCCTCATTACTGACACGAACAATAATTTGATCTGATAAAACTTTGGTACCCCCAATCACACCTGACCGATCCGTATTGGCTTCACGTAATACAGGTGCAGACTCACCTGTCACCGCCGACTCATTAATGGTGGCAAAACCTTGAATGATTTCACCATCTGCAGGCACGATTTCACCAGCTTTGATGATCACCAAATCATCTTTTTTTAATAAATTTGCAGAAATCACCATTGGAGTAGCATTTAGATCAGCAATTTTATTTGCCATTAAGTTTTCACGAGCTTGGCGTAAAGAAGATGCCTGTCCACGTCCTTTGGCTTCTGCTACTGCTTCTGCATAATTGGCAAACAAAACGGTTACCAATAAGATCAAGCTCAGTAAAATACCAAATCCAAAACTGGTACTCCCCATCAACGTTGCCACGATGGTTAATACTGTTCCAATCCATACACATGCCATTACGGGATTTTTAAAGGCATGCTGCGGTAATAATTTATAAAAGGTTTGCTGAATAATTTCTTTATTCAAGATATCCATATGTGTAGCATTTGAATGTTTCATTGTTGTCGCTCCACGCTTAAACTTTCACAGATAGCACAGATAAATAATCGGCAATTGGTCCAATCACCAACACTGGCATAAATTGCAATAGCGTTAAAATCAGTACAATTCCGATTAAAGTCAGCGCAAATGTAGGCGACTCAATCTGTAAAGAACCCTTGGTCTCATCTGCTTTAGGTTTGGTTGCTAGACTGACTGCAATTAAAACGGGAATGATCAACACGCTATAACGACCTGCTAATAACGCAACACTGGCACTTAGATTCCACCATATAGTGTTGTCGGCTAAGCCTTCAAAACCAGAACCATTATTGGCAAACGCAGACACATATTCATAAAAGACTTGGCTAATACCATGCGATGCAGGATTCGAATTACCTGTTAAAGATGGGAAAGCAATGGCGATTGCAGTTAAACCAAGAATTACCACTGGTTGTAAGAGAATGACCAATGCCAATAACTTAATTTCAGTGACTTCAATTTTTCGTCCAAATAATTCAGGCGTGCGACCAGTCATCAAACCTGCAATAAATACAGCTAAAAATAGATAAATAAAGAACTGTAATAAACCACAACCGATTCCGCCCCAAATGGCATTAATCAGCATATTACATAGCTCAACCAAACCCGTTAATGGTGAAGCTGAGTCATGCATCATATTGACCGAACCATTATTCACTTGTGTGGTTAAACTTCCCCATAAAGCAGAAGCTTCAGCACCAAAACGGACTTCTTTACCTTCCATTAGCGCCGTATTTGGAACCAATGAAGATTTTTCAGTCCATAATGTGAATACAGTGGAAGCCAATGACATCAACAACATCGTACCCAAAATCATCCACATTAATTTTTTGCGTTGCACAAAACGACCAAGCATAAATACAACCGACATTGGGATCAGCAAGATCGCAAGCATCTCCAGCACATTTGATAATGGCGTTGGATTTTCTAAAGGCACACTACTGTTTGGACCATACCAACCACCACCATTACTGCCTAATTGCTTGATCGCCACCATCGGTGCAACAGGTCCAAGAGGAATATGCTGGGTCTGAACTTCAGTGCTTCGATCTAAAACTTGCGCAGTTGGACCAGCAGAAAGTGTTGATGGCACACCTTGAAAAGTCAGTAATAGAGAAAAAACTAAACCCAAAGGAATAAAGAATCGGAATAATGGTCGGATCATATCCATCCAATAATTTCCAAGATTAATTTGTGATGCATTTTTTGGTTCAATATTTTCCAAAGCTTGATCTTTGGGCTGTAAAAATAAAGCTCTTAACATGGCTGTTAACAAAGCTAAACCCATAATTGGAGATAAATATTGCAAACCAACAATCACAGTCATTTGCGACAGATAAGACAATTGAGCCTGGCCTGAATAATGCTGCTGATTGGTATTGGTTAGAAATGAAATCGTTGTGTGTACTGCTAAATCCCAATTCATATTTGGAATATGATCAGGATTCAGCGGTAACCAAGCTTGCGTCATCAAGATCGCGATGCTGATGCCTAATAACAAAAGATTACTGATGACAAAAGCAGCAAGATATTGCCGCCAATTCATACCCACTTGTTTCACATTCAAAATGGAATAAATTGGTTGCTCAATCCATTTAAAGAAACGATCGCTTTTCATTGGTTGAGCTTGCATCACATCTGCAAGATAGCGTCCTAATGGATAGGCTAAAACCAATGCAAGGATAAATACGGAAATAAATTCCCACATAGCACATGCCATTTAAAAAAATAAGTCAGTACTAGTATGGAAATTGACTGCGTAAATTCTCTATATTGAAATAAGAGTAAGGCGTAAATTTTCTGTAAATTATTCTGTATTTAACTACCGTATGTTTGGGATGCCTACTTTTCAATCACAAATACATTCCATTAGAGATTTAGATTTAAATTTCCTATATTTGTGTTATGATGCTCGTTCATATATGGGGATGTTATTGGCTTCGACGCTGGTGATGAAGCTCATAGATGCATGCCGAGAGCGCATTTTCTCTCGTAAATAAAATTTGCATTTAAATAGTCGCAAACGACGAAACTTACGCTCTAGCTGCCTAAGGGCAGCTTGTCCGCTTCCTAGAATACTTGTGGTCTAGGAACCCGACCGAAGCGCACGCACACAAGTCCGTATAGAGTCAAGCCTCGGGGCTTTATACCAAACTTAGAGGATCGCACTTTGTACCCTGTTCGTCGGGTCACTTGGTGTTAAAACAATAGACGATATCTAAGCATGTAGTATTCTCGAGTGTAGTGCTGGCGGACGCGGGTTCAACTCCCGCCATCTCCACCAAAATTCGATTCGGAGCAATCCGATGAAATATAAAAAAGCCTTTAAGCATTGAACTTAAAGGCTTTTTTATTTGACTCATTATGTACAATCTCATTTGACTTTTTTATTACTTCACGTAGATAAGATCAATAAAAATCTAACGAAGGCGATTCTTTATAATTAACAAATATAATTTACAAGTTTGGAATGCAGCAGCCCACCTACAGAAAAAGATGCGCCGTATTTCAAATGGAAAACATAGATCTTTTGCCATTCATTGTAATGAAATCGTCATTAAACTTTGATGCTTAACATAAGTCAGGAATATGAATCCGATTC
Organism: Acinetobacter sp. YQ_14; assembly: GCF_043102985.1. NCBI lineage: Bacteria > Pseudomonadati > Pseudomonadota > Gammaproteobacteria > Moraxellales > Moraxellaceae > Acinetobacter > Acinetobacter sp. YQ_14. The sequence goes on from NZ_JBICJJ010000022.1 coordinate 90,993, forward strand.
TCTTTTAAATTTCATAGCAATATACCAAGACACTGTATATAGTTTTCAGGAACATCATGTTTAGAAATCTCTAATCGAAATCACTCTAGATGTTTCGATTAGAAATTTTTATTCAACTCATGTTTTAGGCATCATTTTTCTTCTAGTAAAGATATGACGAACCAAAAAGAAAAATAAAGGAACAAAGAAAATTGAAAGCAACGTTCCAGATATCATCCCTCCTGTCACAGCGATACCAATTTCTCTTCTACTCGCAGCACCAGCTCCTGTTGAAACTGCCAGAGGTAAAACACCAGCAACAAATGCCAATGAGGTCATGATAATGGGCCTTAACCTTTGGCCTGCACCCTCAATAACAGCCTCTATTAATGACTGACCTTCAGCTAGTTTTGCTGCGGCAAACTCCACGATAAGAATCGCATTTTTAGCTGAAAGACCAATAGTCGTGAGCATCGCAACCTGAAAATAAATGTCATTAACATATCCTGCAATACTTGCAGCAATAACAGCACCAATTAATCCAAGAGGAATAACAAGTAAAACGGAGAATGGAATTGACCAACTTTCATATAATGCAGCCAAACATAAAAAGATAAATATGATAGATGCCAGATATAACCAGATCGTCTGACCACTCGCTAACTTTTCTTGATAAGACAAACCACTCCATTGAAGGCTAAAGCCTTGTTGTTGATCAATTAACTGTTGCATTTTATTCATAGCCCCCCCTGAACTTTCCCCAGTTGCGGCAGAACCTTGAAGCTGAACAGATGAAAGGCCATTGAAACGCTGCAACATCTGCGGTCCCATTTGCCAATTAACAGATGAGAAACTAGCAAATGGCGTCATTTCTCCTGTCGTTCCTCTCACATACCACTGGCTAATGTCTTGTGGTAATGACCGATATGCTGCATCACCTTGTAAATAAACGCGTTTAACACGTCCTCTATCAATGAAGTCATTGATATAAGAACCGCCCCATGCAGTGGATAACGTACTACTAATATCTGTCTGCGCCAAACCGAATGCACTTGCCTTACGTTGATCAATATTAACCTGTAATTGAGACTTATCTTCGAGTCCATTTAATCGGACTGCAGCAAGGCTAGAATCTGCGGTTGCCTCTTTTAAAACTGCATTTTGCGCGGCTAATAAAGCATCTCGCCCTTTACCTTCCACATCTTGCATCCATAATTCAAAACCACTAGATTGACCAAGTCCACGTACCGCCGATGGAGAAAGAACTTGAACCCGCGCTTGTTTCATTGATCGAAAATGTGCATTTGCACGAGAAATAATTGCCTCAGCAGTATTATCTTCACCCTTACGATCATTCCAATGCTTTAGACTGGCAAATGCCATACCAACATTCTGACCACTACCAGCATTATTTCGCCCCATAACCATAAAAATAACGTTCAAGTTATCTTTCTCATTCGTCATGAAATACTCTGAAATTTGATTACCTATCTTTTGAGTTTCAGCTAAAGTCGTGCCCACAGGCGTACTAAACTGAACCATGACGGAACCCTGATCTTCTTGCGGAAGGAAACCAGTATTCATTCGTGTATATTGCCATCCTAATAAAGCAGTAATCACTACAAATAAAACCATAAATATTTTAGGTTTACTGATGATCTTAGTGAGTAAATTGCGGTATTTAGATTGACTCTGATCTACTTTTTGGTTAAACCAAGTAAAGAAACGTCTCTTTTTATGCTGATGGTTTGTTGGTCTAAGTAAAGTCGCACATAAGGCTGGAGATAACGTTAAGGCAACCACTGCAGAAAGCACCATCGCTGCGACCAATGTCACAGAAAATTGCCGATAAATCATACCTACGGAGCCGCCAAAAAATGCCATCGGCAAAAATACAGCAGACAAGACCATCGCGATACCAACTAAAGCACCTGAAATTTCTTTCATAGAAAGAAGTGTGGCTTCTCTTGGGTCAAGACCTTGCTCATGCATCACACGCTCAACATTTTCTACAACGACAATGGCATCATCAACCAAGAGTCCAATTGCTAAGACCATCGCGAACAATGTCAACGTATTAATGGTATAACCCAATACACTCAGAACTCCAAATGTACCTAGCAAAACTACTGGAACTGCGATAGCAGGAATTAAAGTTGCACGCCAACTTTGCAAAAATATGAACATCACGATAGTAACAAGTACGATTGCCTCAGCGAGGGTCTTAATCACACCTTGAACAGAAGCCTCTACAAATGGAGTACTATCACGTGGATAGGCCACCTTTAAACCTGCTGGCATCGATGCTGTTAATCTGGAAACTTCGGCTTTAACACGTTCGGCAGTTTCAAGAGCGTTTGCACCTGAAGCTAACTGAATTGACATACCTGAAGCATATTTACCATTCAATCTTGTGGTTGTCTGATAACTTTCTGCACCTCGTTCGACTCGAGCAACATCTTTTAGCAGCACCACACTACCATTTGGCTCAGTCCGCAAAATGATATTTTCAAATTGACTTACCGTTTGTAAACGTGAAAGTGCTGTCACAGTTGCATTTAAAGCTTGGTTTTCTTTAGTTGGTAAAGCTCCAAGCTCACCTGCTGTAATTTGAGTATTTTGAGCTTCAATAGCTGCTCTGACATCGGATGGCATTAAGCTATAACTATTTAGCTTATGCGGATCAAGCCATATCCGCATCGCATACTGCGCACCAAATACTGTAATCTCACCCACCCCATCTACCCGACTTAATGGATCTTGAAGTGTACTTACCATGTAATCTGATATATCAACATCTGATCTTGCACCACTTTCATCATAAAGAGCAAAAACCAACAGACTGTCTCCTTGAGACTTTGTAACGGTTATGCCCTGTTGTTGAACTTCTTGTGGTAAACGGCTCAAGGCTTGATTTACTGCGTTCTGTACCTGAACTTGAGCTGTATCTGGATTCGTATTTTGATCAAAACTCAAACTAATACGAGCCTGACCAGCTGAACTACTTGTAGAAGAAAAATAAAGTAGACCATCAATACCCTTAATTTGTTGCTCTAATATTTGAGTAACACTATCTTCAACTGTACTGGCTGAAGCACCAGGATAATTTGCTGTTACATTTACACCGGGAGGTGCAATATCAGGATATTGCTCAACAGATAAAGTGAAAATAGAAATTGCACCCAGCGCCATAATGCATATGGACAATACCCAAGCGAATATCGGACGCGCGATAAAGAAACTAGATAGCATACGAAAATTCCTCAGCGAATTGGTGTAGGTTCAACGACCAGACCAGCACTTAACCCTTGCAGACCTTCAACAACAACTTTGTCTCCAGAACGCAAACCAGATAATACTAACCACCGATTATCTATGGCTTCGCCTAAAGTAATCGCTCTTTGTTCAACTTTATTCCCCTGTACAACAACCCACACAAATGCTTCACCATCAGCATTTCTCATTTCAATCCCTTGGGGAATTAATAAACTTTTTGGACGTGGTCCTGTACCAAGTTGTGCCCGCACATACATTCCTGGCAATAAAGATTGATTGGGGTTAGCAAATGAAGAACGTAACGTAACACTATCAGTCGCTTCATCTACTGTAATATCGCTAAACTTAAAAGTGCCCTTTTCTGGATAGTTCATTCCATTATTCATCTGCAAATCAACACTTAACTCTTCAGGCTGTATTCCATCCTCTGTGAGTTGTTTCCGAAGTGCCATAAACTCATCACTGGATTGTGTTAAGTCCACATACATAGGATCTAAATTCTGAATTGTTACTAGAGCATCTACTTGACTAGACGTTACAAGAGCGCCACGTGTAATCGTTGATCGACCAATTCGCCCCGAAATTGGAGCCGTAATTTGAGTGTAATTAAGATTGGTTTGTGCAGTTTTTAGTAATGCTCTATTAACATTTACAGCAGCCTTTGCTTGTGCATAAGCAGCCCGTGCATCATCTAATTCCTGACGACTAACACCATTGACACTAATTAATTGTTCGTAACGTTCAGCTTGAAGACGAGTAGAGTTTACTGTTGCTTGAGCCAATTCGAGATTTCCTCGCGCTTCCTCAAAACTATCTCGATAAAGTGTTGAATCAATTTTATAAAGTGGTTGGCCCTTTTTTACATATGAACCTTCCTGAAAAAGCTGTGCAATGACTACCCCATTTACTTGAGGCCTGACTTGTGAAATTTCTGATGCAACTGTTCTTCCAGCTAATAGGTTGTTAGTTTCAATAGTTTCAGGTGTCATAGTCATCACGCTCACCTGTTGAATAGCTTTTTTTATAGGTTGATCTGAATCACATCCATTTAAAAAAGGGAGTAAAAGAAAGTAAAAAAAAATTTTATAACTTGAAAATCTCAAATCAGACATATCTAGAATCCTAGACCTATAGATAATTTATTTACTTTACTGTAAAATAAATATTAATCCGTTAGAAATTGTAATTATGTTGAAATTAAAAAAACCTAGAGGAAGGCCTTCAAATATTCGCCCAAAAATCATCTTAGCCGCACGTGAGCAATTTCTTGAGCATGGTTTAGATGTAAGTTTAGATAACATTGCAATTAAGGCAGGAACTACAAGACAAACGCTATATAACCATTTCCCAACAAAGACAGCACTACTTATTGAAATATTTGAAGATTTCAAAGCTGAAATGGATGCTCCTTTCATTGATAATAAAAACCTAGATAAGATCAATCATTTAGATAAGTTATTGTTAGAAATTTGCCAATCTGTTCAAAAACACTTTTATGATCACGATGTAATTCGAATTCAAAGACTTCTAATTATTGCTTTAGTAGAAATGCCTGAAATTCTTGAGCAAGTCCAACAACGGACTCATGGAAGTGTTAAAAAATCTCTAATCAATATTCTAGAAAAAGCAAACAATGCTGGGATCATCAAAGTATTAAATCCTGAAGCAGCAGCAAAAGTATTTTTGGGTGCTGTTATGGGATACTCATATCCAGCAACACTAATAGGTGGTACAACACCATCCCAACAAGAGTTTCGACAACTTAACAAAGAAATCTGCGAAACATTTTTAAAGGCTTGGGAACATAAGACTAAGAGCTAATGCCATAATTTTAATATTCACAGTTCATTAGATTTAATTGTTCACTATATAAAGCTTAAATCTATTGAACACCTCAATGATCAGTTGGAAAAAATATTTTATTATGATCAGCTATCTTCGTATCACAACTTAATAATCGCCAAATTGACTAAATATTTACACTACAGACGATAAAAAAAGCCCACCTAATGTGAGCTTTTTTATTGTGATCTAATGTCTTAGATCACCGTAATCATTTTAGCTACTGGCCCTTTCTGCCCCTCACCTAACGTAAATGTTACGCGTTGCCCTTCTTGCAGTGCTCGAAAGCCTTTGCTTTGGATTTCACTAAAATGGGCAAACACTTCTTGGCCAGAATCAGATTGAATAAATCCAAATCCTTTCTTTTCATTGAACCATTTTACTGTACCATTGATTGTTTCACTCATGCCTGCTGTACCTTCAAATATCTTGTTTGAATATAAATAAAATTAGACCGTGATGCTTTCAATCAGCCTATTTTCATTTAATAAGTACTACAGCTATGTGAAATTTTTATGTCAATCGATAAAGCTGATTCACCGAAGTATAGAAGCTATTTCCATCTAAATTAAAGTCAATTTCTTGACCAGACTCTAGTAGAACTTTTTTCCCAACTTCAACCCATTTAAAACCTTCCAACGTATTTTGTTGACGTTTAAGTGGGATAATTTGTACAGATATTTCATTGCCATTCACGGCTTTGGCTATACGCCATTCATTGATAATTTTCACGACAGAATCACTCATTACTGAGCTCAAGTGATCGATTTTGATTTACTACAAGATTAGACAAATGAGAGAGGATAACAACATTTCTAGAATCTAATAATTTTAGCTTTATTTAGGGTTATTTAAGCTAATTTCATTGCCAAAGTGATTATGACCATCAGCAATATTTAAAACATCACAGAGCAAAATTCAAATAAATAAATTGGTAGCGGGAGCTGGATTTGAACCAACGACCTTCGGGTTATGAGCCCGACGAGCTACCAGACTGCTCCATCCCGCACCAGAGGTTATGCTTTATACGCCTATAATTTCGATTAATCAAGCTTTTCACTAAAAAACTGCAAATTAAGTATATTTTATATCCAAAACCTTTAAATTGACGCTAAAAAACACTTTCCAAGTCTTTTGATTTTCCTCTCTCAAAAAGTACTTTTTGATAAAAAAATTACAATGAAAATAAAAAGTAGAAAAATAAAAAACTCGGATTAAATATCCGAGTTTTTTTATAGTCAACAACCTATTTTCATCTAAGTTAATGTGGTGCAGGTCCACCTGAGATCGGTTTCGGTTTTGGACTCAACCAAATGAATGCACTCGCAAATATAAATACCAATGCCAAAAGCATAAATACATGGTTGGCTGATATGGTAATTGCCTCTTTATCGACTAAATTCGCAATCACACCCAGTGTTGCATCTGGAGAGAATCCATTTTGAAGCAAGCTATTTTGTACTTCTTGCGGATGTAAAGAATTAACCATTTCACTGCGTGCCACTTTGGTATGATCATCCCAAATCGTCACCGCAATCGATGCACCAATAGCCCCTGCCATTGTCCGTAAAAAGTTCATCAAACCTGCGGCAGAAGCCATTTCTGATGGTAATACCGATCCCATTGCAATATTCGACAGCGGAATAAAGAAAAACGGTACAGCAAAGCCCTGCAAAATCTGCGGCCATGCCAAGGCCATAAAGTCTGCATCGGTCACCCAAAACATACGCATGACGGTAACGACACCGAGCAAAGCTAAACCAAAACTTGCCAATGCTCGTGGATCGTATTTCGTTGCCAGTTTCGCAACGATAGGCGACATGGTTAAACTACCAAATCCCATCGTGGCGGTGAGATAACCTGCCCATGTTGCGGTATAGCCTAAATTGATCTGTAACCATTGCGGGATCAAGACAATACTGCCAAAGAATGAGCCAAAGCCAAAAGCCAGTGCGAGCACAGAAACTGCAAATCCCCGATGCCTAAATACATAGAGATTGACCACAGGATGCTTCTCAGTCAGCTCCCATATCATAAACACGACAAAGCCAACAACAGCGATCAGAGCAAGCATAATAATGCTGCTGCTATTGAACCAATCCCGCTCATGCCCAAGATCAAGCATGAGTTGCAATGCGCCAATCCACAACACCAATAAGCCCAAGCCAATTGCATCAATACGTAATTTTTCAGTTTTGGTTTCAGCAACAGATAGCAAGCGTATCGCAGCTAAGACACAGAAAATACCGACAGGAATGTTGATAAAGAAAATCCAGTGCCACGACAAATTATCACTGATTAAGCCGCCCAAAATCGGACCTAAAATTGGGCCAACGACAGTGGTCATTGCCCACATTCCCATGGCTTGTGAATGTTTTTCTGGAGGGAAAATACGCATGAGCAAGGTTTGACTGAGTGGCATCAGCGGACCACCACAAAGACCTTGACCTATACGGAAAAATACCAACGTTTCCAGTGAGGTCGCTAAACCACAGAGGAATGAAAAAATAGTGAAACCAATCAGTCCAAAGACAAAGACCCGAACAGTCCCAAAGCGTCCAGCCAACCAGCCAGTTAAAGGAACACAAATTGCTTCGGCAACAGCATAGGACGTAATAACCCAAGTCCCTTGTGAACTTGAAACAGCTAAGTTTCCTGTGATATGTGGTACAGATACATTGGCAATGGTGGTATCTAAAACCACCATAAAGTTTGAGAGTGCAATAACAAATGCTGCAAGCAGCAATCGTCCACCACTCAGTTCTGCAAAAGGTGTTTGCGTTTTCATGGCTAATTACTTCGATGCAAGGTCAATATCCGCTTCCATCGACAAGCCGACACGCAGTGGATGTTCAGCAAGCTCTTTTGGATCTAGAGAAATACGTACAGGTAAACGTTGTACCACCTTAATCCAGTTACCAGTTGCGTTCTGAGCCGGAATCAAAGCAAATGCGGCGCCTGTACCGCCAGAGAAGCCTTGAACTACACCATGGTAAACAACATCATCACCGTATAAATCGGATTTGAGTGTAACTTTCTGCCCTGCTTTTACTTTCGCAAGTTGGCTTTCTTTGTAGTTTGCATCAACATAAAGTGCAGCAACAGGAACAACTGACATTATCACTGTACCAGGTGCTACACGCTGTCCAATCTGGATATTCTTACGTGTTACAACACCATCGACTGGTGCTCGGATCACCGTACGATCTAAGTCCAATTTGGCTTGTTCAACATGGGCTTGAGCAACCAAAACATCAGGCGTAGATGATTCATTGACTCCTTGAATCAATGCTTCATTTGCGGCCAAAGTACTTTCAGCTGCTTTACGGCTTGAAGTTGCCTGAGCCAATCCAGCCTGCGCTAAATCCAAACTTGCTTTTGCCGTTGACACAGCACTTTGCGCTTTACTTAATTCTTCTTTTGAAATTGCACCAGAAGCTGCCAGTTCATTACGGCGTTTTAATTCTAGCGTTGCACGATCAAAATCAGCTTGTGCTTTAGTTACTTGCGCTTGGGCACTGGTAATTTCATCATTACGAACCACAACTTGCGAGTTAAGTGAGCTGCTATTTGCCTGACTCTGTTTATATTGACGTTGCGCTTTTGCCAATTCAGCTTGAGCTTGTGCCAATTGAATTTTGGCATCACGCTCGTCAATGCGAACCAGTACATCACCCTGTTTCACTTGTTGCGTATCTTTAACCAAAACATCGGCAACTTGACCATTCACCATCGAAGTGATTTGTGCAGTTTCCGCCCCTACATAAGCGTTATCTGTGGTCACAGAATGATTGAAGAAAATCGCCCAAATGCCATACAAAATTGCTGCAAGAATAAGAATGAGTGCAAAAAATCCTAAAAACTTTTTACGTTTTGCTTTCATTGCATCATCTGATGCCGAATTTAAAGCAGCATCTTGTTGATTCGCTTGGGCGTCACTCATAAGTTATTCCTGAAAATTAAAGAAAATTTTAACTTTTGGTTTAATCAGCCGATCAGTCTTTTTTTAAAAACTTAACCGAATGTTAAAAGCATAGGTCAAAATTCGAGCAAAAAATTTAAAAGCATTCTAACGACAAAAAATCACATAGCGAGAATAAAAAAAATAACTGGTGCGTTCAATTCTTATATTTTGATAATTATTTTCGGTAAAACTTATATACAAATATAAAAAAAGCGTCTGAGACGCTTTAATTATTGGTCTATTTTTTAAAATGCATATGAAGCAATTGCTGTGGCAATCGGTTTCCCTTCATCATTGACCATCGTCATTCTCATCGTGCAACCTTTACGTCCTAAACGTAAAGTTTCTGCTCGAGCAATAAAATATTTTCCACGACCCGGCGCAAGATAATCCACACGCATATCAACTGTCGCCAAACGTGACACTTTTTTGATGGTATCAGGTAAATCCTCAGGCGTTGCACGGCGATAGAGCTGTTCCATTGCAACAACACCACCAATGCTATCTAACATTGTTGCAGCAACTCCACCATGTAAAATTTGAAATGCGACATTTCCTACCAGCTCAGGCTGCATTTCAAAATATCCTTCGATCTGATCATCAACGACACGCATGACCATGCCACTGTACTTAAAAAAAGGACAGGCATTAAATGCTTTACAAAGCTGCTTCAAGACCACGTCATGATCTGCCTTTGCACCTAATTGAATATTTCCAGTCCAGTTTCTCTTTACATCATTCATACGCTGCTAACATCCAAGGGAACGATAAATGCCCCATTATTTTGCACAAACTTTAAAATATGGGGCTACAATAGCTAGGTTTTTCAATTGATCTAAGCCGCTAAGTTTTCTCCCCTAGCATGACTTAAATGATTCAATTATTCATATAGTGTAATACTGAACATCGAGATTGTTATGACTTATACGTTCAATCGCCCAGCTTTCCCAGCGACGCGCATGCGCCGTATCCGTAAAAATGACCAACTTCGTGCCATGGTCAGCGAAACACAACTCACAGCAAATCATCTGATTTATCCAGTATTTGTATTACCGGGACAGCAACAAACGCAAGACATTCCAAGCATGCCAAATGTGCAACGCTTATCAGCTGACTTGCTGTTAAAAAAAGCAGAAAGCTTACTGGAACTGGGTGTATCAAAGCTTGCATTATTTCCAGTCACGCCACAAGAAGACAAAAGCCTAACAGCGGAAGCGGCATGGGATGAAAATGGTTTAGTACAAACAACCTGTCGCTTACTAAAAAAAGAATTGCCAGAAATGGTACTCATTACTGATGGTGCACTTGATCCTTATACAACACATGGTCAGGACGGTATCATTGATGAGACAGGTTATGTGCTCAATGACGAAACAGTTGAATGCCTCGTGAAGCAAGCACTTAGCCATGCAGCCGCGGGTGCAGATGTCGTTGCACCAAGTGATATGATGGACGGTCGTATTGGTGCAATTCGCCAAGCGCTTGAACAAAATAGTTTTATTTATACCAATATCATGGCGTATTCGGCTAAATATGCCTCAAGTTTCTACGGTCCATTCCGTGATGCAGTTGGTTCTGCCAGCAATCTAAAAGGCGGCAATAAATATAATTACCAAATGGATGTCGGCAACCGTGCAGAAGCACTGCATGAAATCGCCCTTGATATTCAAGAAGGTGCAGACATGGTGATCGTCAAACCAGGTATGCCTTATTTAGATATTGTCCGTGAAGTGAAAGATACTTTTAGTGTGCCAACTTTCATCTATCAAGTCAGTGGTGAGTACGCCATGCTTGCGGGTGCGATTCAAAATGGCTGGTTATCTGAAAGTGTCATTCTAGAGTCGTTAATGTGCTGCCGTCGTGCTGGTGCTGATGGGATTTGGACGTATTTCGCTGAAGATGCAGCGCGTAAACTGAAAGAGATGAAATGATTGATCTGATTTTGGTATAAAACCTTATACTGAAATTGGATACTCGGAAACGTCATCCGCAATTGTTTGAGACAGGACAACATTAAAAGAATGATGTTTCTGCGATTAACTAAACGAGTTGATGGTAAACAACGAGTTTTGCGGATGACAATGCCTTTGCTCTTACGAAGCTTCAAACGCTTCTCAGGGCAAACCAAAGTAAGTCTAGCTGAAGGCTAAGCATAGAAAATAGATTGAGAACTCGGCAAGACTCCGCCGTATTTATTCTTATTAATTTAGATCAAATTTGGGCGCTCACCCAAATTAAGCAAATAAAACTGGTTAACATGCATATTGCCATCATTGGTGCGGGTATCAGCGGATTAATGACCGCATTAGAACTTGTTGAACAAGGCTGTTCAGTCGACATTTTTGATCAACAGCAAGCGGGGCAAGCTGCTTCTTGGGCAGGTGGAGGAATCCTTTCTCCGATGTACCCTTGGCGATATGCACCAGAGGTCAATCAACTTGCTCAATATGGTAAATCCCTCTACCAAAAGTGGAATGAAAAGTTGCTGCCGATTACAGGAATCGACTTTCAAATCCACGATACAGGTATGCTGATTTTCGATCAGGAAGACTTTAACGTTGGTCTTGATTATGCAACTCAATTTAATGAACCTATGCAACAGGCTCATTTATTAAATAGAGAAAAATTAGAACATGTTAATCCGCATATTTCGGCACAATTTCAACAAGCGATTTATTTCCCACAACTATCCAATGTACGCAATCCACGATTATTGCAATCACTGATTCACTATTTAAAACAACATCCCCTCGTTCAATTTTTTGAACATTGTCCAATTGAAAAGCTACTGATTCAAAATCATAAAGCACAAGGCATACAACTCAATGATGGACAGCGTTTTTATGCAGACCATGTGGTACTGGCTTCAGGCGCATGGAGTCAGCATTGGCTAGAACAACTGCAACGAGAAATTCCAGTTCATCCAGTTCAAGGGCAAATGTTGTTATTCAAAACACCCGAAAACTGGTTACCTACCATGTGCATGAATCGTGTGATGTATCTGATTCCTCGCCAAGATGGGCATATCGTATGTGGCTCAAGCATGGCGGAAGTTGGTTTCAATACAAGTACCGATAGGCAAACGCAACAGAATATTTTAGACGCTTGCTTAGAAATGGTGCCCGAACTTGCGCAGTTTCCAATTGTAAAACGTTGGGCTGGTCTACGTCCAAGCTCGCCTAAAGGTATTCCTTATATTGGTCAAATGCCTGATATCGAAAACCTTTGGGCAAACTTTGGACATTTTCGCAACGGACTATGTATGGGTTCTGGCTCTGCCCTTTTACTACGCCAATTGATTTTAGAACAAAATACCATTGTCAATTCCAGCGCCTATTCACCTAGCCGCTTAGAAAAAACATTATTGATGACGAGCTAAAATGTCTTTGAGGGCTGATTCAAGTGTTGGATATTGGAATTGAAAACCATACTCAACCAAAGCTTTGGGTTCAACAAATTGACCATTTAAAATCAATTGAGACTGTTCACCTAACATCAATTCAAAAATACATTTAGGCATTGGCAGTAGCGGCTTACGCTTTAAAATTTTTGCCGCAACTTTTACAAATTGCTGCTGATTTGATTGCTCAGGTGCAACCAAATTATAGACTTTTTGTGCTTGATCAGATGTGAATAAAAATTCGATTGCGCTAAGCACATCTTGGATATGAATCCATACAATCGGCTGTCTTCCAGATGCAATTCGCCCCACGGTATTTAACCGAATGGGCAGTAACATTTGCGGCAGAATTCCACCATGACCAAACACAACCCCCAAACGAATGATTTTGGTGTTTTGTGCAGTGAATTTGAGCGCCATTTGCTCCCATTTTTGGCAAAGTTCAGACATAAATATAGCTTGGGGCGGTGTATTTTCATCGCAACTTACCGCCCATTGTTCATTTGGATCAATGCCGTAATAACCAATTGCAGAACCAGAAATAATGCACTTGGGGAAGATTTGATGTACATCTAGCCATTCATACAGATTTTGCGTCATTGCAACACGGCTTTCAATCAGCTGTTGTTTACGACTTTCAGTCCAACGCTTAGCGCCTATATTCTCCCCTGCCAGATTTACAACATAATCAATTTGTGTCGTCTCTATTTGCTCAAAATGATTCACCCAATACAGATCAGGATGATCCGATGATTTATTCCTTTGTCGCGTCAATGCGATGACTTTATATTGTCTTTCCAATAAATAAGCTAAAAGATGAGAACCAATAAAACCACTTGCTCCCGTTACCAATACAGTCAATTTTTGCATCTCACGACCTATCAAAAATTATGTGTATTTGTAGTCTTAGCAAAATAAAAGTGAATTACAAGTGAACTTTTTTAGTGCGTATTAAACATCTTGTTCGCCATTCGTTGGGCTTGTGGACCATAAAACCAAAAAGTAATCAGAAATAATGGAACGGCAATGACGAACCACATGGCTAAAACTGTCAATAAAAATGCAGGTTGTTTTAAATACAATAAAAAGTTCTGCCAAATTTCAGGGTCTTTACGTGCAAAGATAAATAAACCAAGCAATAAACCACAAGCGTTATACCCCCAAAAGATCAAAGTAAAGCCCAGTGTTAATCGTTTTTTCTCTTGAGGTGTTGGCGCACGACGCTGTTTTTTTAGAAATCTGAATAAAACAAAAATTATCGCGATCAAATAAGGAATCGCTGTTAACACACCGCCTACACTATTCGGTAAAATTGCAGCCAAGATACCAGCTATCAAAGTTGCAAGCAGACAAATAATAAAAAACCAAATATAGTACAAACGCAATGAAATCATAAAGATAAACCTAATAGAATCGGCTTTGAAAAATAATTATAAATTTTTTTCTCTTTTTTTTCATTTTTATGTCAACCAATCCTCATCGAGCAGCGTTATATAGGGTACAAGGTCGCAGCAACCGAATGTTCATTGCACGGCATCCGCAATATTTTTCGGTGACCTTTCATTATGACTCTCCATCTTTGGCAAAGGTTTTGTTAGCAGCCAAAACCTTTAATAAAGATTTTGACCGACGATTTCTCATCACTCGAATCGTCGGTTTTTATTTTTTATCATCAACAAAAATAACAAGGATAAAAATATGAATCATCTTATTTATTTTGAAATTCAGTCTTCAAATCCAAAGCGTGACATCCATTTTTATCAATCTGTGTTTGATTGGCACTTCGAAAAAACTGAGGGGCTTCCAATTGAATATTACCGTATCGAAACATCTGGAATTCACGGTGGTCTATTACAACGTCCTGTTGCCATACCACCTATGGAATGTGGTACCAATGCCTTTACTTGCTCCATTCAAGTTGAAAACTTTGATGAAACGGCAAATAAAATCTTAAATTTAGGCGGTACTGTTGCTATGCCAAAATTTGCGATTCCAAATCGTTGCTGGCAAGGCTATTTTGTCGATTTGGATCACAATGTATTTGGGATTTGCGAGGTCGATGAAAATGCCAAATAAACCTGTCATCCCAATATGTTATATGACCAATCAGAAAAACTTAAACTTCATTTTCCTTTAAAATCAGGTAGTCGTCTTTCAAGCATAGCCCTTACACCCTCTTTGGCATCTTGAGATGAAAATAACGGTTTGAGATAACTATCCATTTTCTGAAATGCAGACATCTGTCCTTCGGTTACAGCATCGGTTGCTGATGCCAATAAGGCCTGTACTGCCAATGGTGCGGCAATACAAATTTCTTGAGCAACCTCGATAGCGCGATCTAGCTGTTTACCTTTTTCAACGATCTCCGAAAGTAAATTAAGTTTATCTGCTGTTTGGGTATCAAAGGTTTTACCCGTTAACAAATATGGCATCGCTTTTTGCCAGCCTGCTGCTTGTACAAATCTTACCGTCGCGCCACCAAATGGCATAATTCCACGTAATACTTCAAGCTGTCCAAATATGGTGTCTTCACTTGCAATCACTACATCAGCATTGAGCAATAATTCAACGCCTGCGGTATAACAAAAGCCTTGTACGGCGACAACAATAGGTTTCGTTCTATGTCGTCCACTCACACCCCAAGGATTTACTTGACCTTCCTCAAAATTAAAAATTCCTTGTGGAATTTTCGGTTGTAATTCGACCAGATCTAAACCCGCCGTGAAATGATCACCATGTGCAAAAATCACGGCGCAACGCAATTCAGGATTATTTTCATATTCAGTTAAGGCAAGGGATAAGTCGGCAATCATATGACTGTCAAAAGCATTACGCTTTGCGACCCGATCTAAGCCGATCAACATAATATGTCCCATTATTTCTCGGCTTACTTTTCCTAAGCTCATTTTATTTTCCTCTTTGTAATCATCATCTCGGTAATAAACTAATTGATGGTTTAAATATCTTCAATGTATGTCTTGTAGATTTTTTGGCTTAAACACAACTCTTTTTTTGATTTAATTAAAAGTATTTCAATCATCATATTTTAGGTATTTTTGCATTGATTAGAAAAATGAATAAACAGTGAATTTTTTTAATCAGAAACTTGATTAAATACTGATTTAATTTAGCTTTTCAAAATTTAGCTCGATAAAATCAATATAAAAATATGTCTGAATTCTCAAACTAAACGGATCAACTTTTAACTTCGCCTGACCATTTCAACCATGTGCACTGATTTGTCGCATCATCATTTTGACGTTATTATAGTCAATATGAAGAAAATGATGTCGAGCAAAGCACACACTTATTCTTATAGATTCAAACGCATTATCATCTATCAATGATGTTATACGAACCCTCTATCGACTTAAAAAATTTAAGAAAAATATCGAAAGGAAAGGTTTTGTATGACTTCCACAACAGAAACAAAAGGATTTTTTAAAACAGCAATCTTACTTCCTGTTTTTATTCCAGCCGTTATCGTCATTGTCTTCGTGCTATTTGGAACAATCAGTAATCCAGAATTAGCAGGTCAATTTTTCTCAGAAGTTCTTAACTATGTAACCCATACTTTTGGCTGGTTCTACATGTTAGCCGTCGCAACATTTCTTATTTTTATTGTTGGGATCGCAATGAGTAGCTGGGGAAATATCAGATTAGGCCCTGATCACGCTGAGCCAGAATATAGTTTTTTATCATGGTTCGCGATGCTATTTTCAGCAGGTTATGGTATTGCGCTTTTATTCTTTGGGGTGGCCGAACCTGTTTTGCATTTTAGTCAGCCACCTCAAGGGACACCAGAAAGCGTAGATGCCGCCAAACAAGCCATGCAAATCGCCTATTTCCATTGGGGTTTCCATATCTGGGCAATCTATGGCGTAGTTGGCTTATCACTTGCCTATTTCACTTTTCGTCATGGTTTACCACTGGCAATGCGCTCAACGCTATTTCCCTTAATTGGAAATCGCATTAACGGCTGGATGGGACATACCGTTGATACCTTTGCAATTTTAGGAACTTTATTCGGGATAGCTACAACCTTAGGATTATCTGTAACGCAAATTAATACGGGGATGAATTACTTATTCCCTTCTATTCCAATTAGCACGCCTGTGCAGATTGCAACCATTTTAATTATCACGCTGTTGGCAACTTTTTCCGTTGTTGCAGGTATGGATAAAGGCATTAAGCGACTCTCCATTATTAATATTGGACTTGCTGTTGCGCTCATGTTGTTTGTATTTATTGTTGGCCCAACCTTATTTATTTTACAAACATTTGTTGAAAATACAGGAAGCTATCTCAGTAATTTAGTTGAACGAACTTTTAGTTTACAAGCTTATACATCAAATGACTGGATCGGAAACTGGACTTTATTCATCTTTGGCTGGACGATTTCATGGGCACCATTTGTTGGTATCTTTATTGCGAAAATTAGTCGTGGACGAACCATTCGACAGTTTATTGTCGGTATTATGCTCATTCCAACCTTTTTCACGTTCTTATGGTTTTCAGTCTTCGGTGATACCGCTCTGCATATGATTATGGTCGAGGGTTATCGCTCACTGGTGCAAGATGTTCAACAAGATAAAGCAATTGCCTTATTTAAGCTCTATGAACATTTGCCACTCACGTCTTTATTATCCTTTCTCAGTGTTATTTTAATTATTACGTTCTTCGTAACCTCAGCAGATTCAGGCTCATTAGTGATTGATTCCCTTGCCTCTGGCGGAGTAACAGATACTCCGATTTGGCAACGTATCTTCTGGTCGACCACACAAGGATTAATTGCTTCAGCATTACTACTTGCTGGTGGTTTAACGGCTTTACAAACGGCCTCTATTGTCAGTGCGCTGCCCTTTACCATCATTATGTTGATTGCAATTATTGGAATGTGCCGAGCCTTGGTGATTGAACAACATCGCAATGCAAGCTTAACTCACCATCAACCAACCCAACACGCCCCTGAAAAAAGTGATGATACAGAATCCTTAATTCAACGTCGTCTACACTGTCTTGTAACGTTCCCAACTCAGCAACAAGTGAGCCAATTTATCGCAACGACGGCTTATCAAAGTATGGAAGCAGTAAAACAAGGTTTCCAAGACAAAGATTGGCCATTTGAAGTGATTTACGATGAAGTCAATACCCGAGTACAACTCAGACTATCCGAACTCGATAATGTTGAATTTATCTACGAGATTAGGATGTGTGAATATACGATTCCAAGCTACATGAAAGACTTGAAGCGTAAGGAATACGCTGATCAAGAAAAATATTATCGCGCTGAGGTTTTCTTACTTCGTGGTGGTCGGGCATATGATGTGTATGGTTTTGATCAAAGCTCTCTCATCAATGATATTTTAAATCAGTTTGAGAAATATCTTCACTTCTTGCATATTTCACCAAGCACTTTACCGTGGAAAATGGAAAGTGATATGCATCATTAATCTGACAGCAAAATGCCCTAAATTATGTAAATAATTTGGGGCTTTTACTTTTATGGTTTTGATCTTCCCTCACACATTCAGATAATACGATCCTATTTTAAGTACCAATTTATGCTACCTTATCCCTATTCAAAAATAGGGATTTTCTATTTCATGACTGTGCGTTTTTTTCATACGTCTGACTGGCATTTGGGACAGTTTTTTTATAACCACTCACGCCAATATGAACATGAACAATTTCTTGCATGGTTACTGGAACAGATCAAAATAAAACAACCACATGCGCTATTGATCGCGGGTGATATTTTTGATGTCATCAATCCCAGCTCACAAGCACAAAAACAACTTTATCAATTTCTCGCAGATGCGCATGATCTTGCGCCACAAATGCAAACTTTAATGATTGCAGGTAATCATGACTCAGGTTATCGCATCGAACAAGTTGAGCCTTTATTAGAAAAATATAATGCCAAAACCGTCGGAGTGATTCGTTGGAATCAAGACAAAAGCCTCGACTTGGAGCGTTTAATTTTACCAATTTATGATGAGCAAAAACAGATTGTGGCATGGTGTATTGCCCTACCTTTCTTGCGTTCAGCAGAAATCACTGGGTTTAATGAACACACCACCAACAGCCAAAATGCGATTGCTTATTTACATCAACAATTAATCGAAGAAGCTAAACGTCGTAAAACCGATGACCAAGCACTAATTTTAATGTCACATGCACATATGCAAGGTGGAGAAACCTCTGATTCAGAGCGACCAATTATTATTGGCAATGAAGAAGCACTTTCGACTACTTTATTCGACGACAGTATTGATTATGTGGCACTTGGGCATTTGCATAAACCACAGAAAGTTCAACATCCGCATATTCGCTATAGCGGCTCACCGATCCCACTTTCATTTAGTGAAATCAACTACAAGCACCAAGTAGTTGATGTCACAATTGACTCAGCAAATGTTGAAAATAAATTTTCTTTTGACGCCATTGCGATTCCACGATCAATTCAGTTGCATAAAATCAAAGGCGAATTAAATGAAGTCATGCAGCGTCTTAAAAACTTGCCCAAAGACCCCATCGAAAACATTGACCATCGTGAATATGTCGATATCGAATACCACACCGCTACGCCACCACAACCCAATTTAAGACAACAGTTTGAAGATGCGCTACCTAAAGATCGTTATCGCTTGGTACGCATTTCAAGACAGTATTTGTCTACTGAAAACTCAACTGAAACTAAGCAAAGTGTCAATTTAGAACCGCCAACACCTGAAAAGCTTTTCCAACAAATTTGGGAGAAAAAAGGATATGACAACGATAGTGAAGTGATCAAAGACTTTATAAGCCTCGTTGCTGAAGCACAAAAACAACTTGAAGATGATCAGACTGTTTAAGGATTTGCCGTGAAAATTTTATCGATTCGACTTAAAAATTTGGCATCACTTGCAGGTGAACATTTTATTGATTTTGAAAGCGACCCACTGGCAAGTGCTGGTTTAATTGCCATCGTCGGCAAAACGGGCGCAGGTAAATCTACACTACTTGATGCGATGTGTTTAGCTTTGTTCAATCAAATTCCTCGTCTTAAATCGAGCGATGGCAAACTGGTCGATGTTGATGGTTCAGAGCTACTGACCAATTCCCCTTTGACGGTATTACGTCGTGGGACGGGACATGGTTTTGCTGAACTGTGTTTTGTTGCTCAGGATCAAAAACATTATCAAGCACGTTGGGAAATTAAACGTGCCCGTGAAAACCCAAATGGCAAACTACAAAGTGTACAACGGTCATTAAAATGCCTGACTGATGGTGTGGTTATTGCAGATAAAACCAAAGCTGTAGAAACCCATATTCAACACATTACCCAACTTAGTTTTGAACAATTCACCCGTGCCGTTTTACTCGCGCAATCCGAAGTAACCGCATTTTTAAAAGCTCGTGATAATGAACGTGGTGAATTATTAGAATATCTCACCAACTCCAGTATTTTCGCCAAGATTGGACAACTCGCTTATATCAAAACCAAAGAAATCGCTGATCAACGAAAGCAATTGGAAAATGTGTTAGGTCATATTGAAATTCGTTCTGATGAAGAACTTGCTGAGCTACAAAAGCAATTCCAACACCTTCAAGAACAAACTAAAAGTTTGGAAAATGAAAAAAATCAATTCAAACAACAACAGCAATGGTTTGAGCAACGAGATAAAATCAACAATGAAATTGGATTAAAACAACAACAGTTTGATCAGCAACTTAAAGCACAAGAAACCATTGCCAAAGATCGCCAATTACTGGGTCAATTAGAACAGTTTGCTGAGATACGCCCTATTGTATTTCAACAGCAACAGCTCCAAAAAAAACTACAACAACTCACACCACAGATTCAACAAAAGCTGAATGAGTTTAGTGTTTTAACCACTCAATTTGAGCAGCAAAAAACGCTTTATACCCAAGCAGAAACAACACTCAATCAGTTTCAAAATTTCGAGCAAAAGCATCAAACTGAACTGACACAAGTACGCAAGTTTGTGCAAGAACGTGACTATATTGCTGAAGAATATAAAAAAACTAAAACTCGACTGACTCAACTGGAAAGCCAGCAGCAGCCACTCATTGAGCAACAACAACAGCTTGAACAAAGCATCCAAAACTTGGGTGCGCAACATACGACTTGCTTAGAACAGTTAAAATACAGTGCTCAATACGCGCCTTTAGATAAAGGTTTAAATGCCCATATTCAACAACTCAAGCAATTTATTCAGCAATATCAAAAAGTAGAAAATGCGCTCGGTTCTATTCAACAAGCACAAGCGAAACTTGAGCAAGATCGAAATACATTCGACAGTTTAATCGCGCAATTTGGCTCAACCCAACACATTGAACAGCGTATTGAGCAACAGTCGAAATTAAAAGAAGCTCAACAGCTTCGCCTTAATCAATTGGATGTAATTCAACAAAAACTTCATCATTATTTTGAATTAAAAAATGAGGTGCTTACCTCGCAAAACAAATTTGACGCTATACAAACACAATCTCAACAGCTAGAACAACGCAGCAAAAAAACTGAGCAAGATTATCATGCTGCTAAAACTGAACGTGAGAAACTACAACAGGTTTTGCAACAACAACGTATACTGCATGCTGAAAATATTGAACATCTACGTGCTGAACTCAAACACGGCGAAGCCTGTCTAGTCTGTGGCAGTACCGAGCATCCTTATCGTGATGATGAAAGCCAAATCTCTAAAGCGCTGTATGAACTACAGCAACAACAAGAACAACAAGCAACTCAACAAGAACAACAGCTTTTCCAGCTTTGGCAAAAAACACAACAACAATTCACCCAAAGCCATACTGAACAAACTCAATTGCAACGACAGTTACAGCAGTTGAATGAAAAATTAAAAACACATGATCAGGTGTTACAACAGCATGTATCACAGACGAATATTCAACTCGATTTCGATCTCAGTGAGCATGACATCACGAATAAGATGCAAACATTGTTTTTAGAATCTACGCAGGCTCAACAACAGCTTGAAAAGGAATTACAACAATTTAACCAAGCCAATAAAGATCAGCATACGCTCAATCAAAATATTCAGAATACCCGTCATCAACTTGAGACCGTACAGCACTTACAACAACAGATTCAGCATATCGTGGACTGTCTCAATACAGACGATAAAACGGCTTGGTCTAAGCAAGGCGTGTCATTCTCACAACAAGTCTTACAAGCATTGCAGCAACGCAGCCAACAAATAGAACATGCGGAATCACTCACCAAACAGAAAGACCAATTCGATCAGCAGCTAATTTTATTAAAGAGCAATTTGGCAGGACTTACCACTCAACAAGTTGAATGTACACAGCAGCTAAAAGACATCGAAATTAAAGGCAAACAAAATACTGATGCTGCCAATCAACTAATCTTGGCCATGACAGGTTCAACTAAAATCAAAGCCAATGAATGGTTACAACAGCATGATCAACAACGTCAGCAATTACAAAACCAATATCAGCAGTTAAAGCAGAGTTTTGAACAGGCTCGCCAAAATTTTGAGCAACAGAAAAATGTACTCGAACCACTCAAATCACAACAGCAACAGAATCATGCGTCTTTGGAGCAATGTAAAACTGAAATTAACAGTTGGTTAGCTCAACATCCGAATTTTATAGAAGATCAATTGAACGAATTAGTTTCGATTTCATCAGCCCAAGAACAGCAGATTCGGAGTGCAATACAGCAAGCAGATCGTACGCTCAGTGAAGCAAATTCTGCACTAAGAACTATCCAAGAACAGTTGAATACACATCTTCAATCAGAACCGAATATTCAGGTTGAACAACTCACTGAATTGATAAATACCAATCAAGAAGTTTTGCAGCAAGCAACAGATCAGCGAGATCAATTAAAAGTTCAACTTGAGTTACATCAGCTTAGCATTGAGAAACAAAAACAATTTGCCGAGCAAATCCAGCAGGTTCAACAGCAAGAACATCGCTGGAGCAAAATATCAGAATTAATTGGAAAACGTGATGGCAAACAGTTCCGAGATTTAGCTCAACAATACAATCTCGATATTTTACTTGAATATGCCAACCAACAATTAGCGATGTTGTCTCAACGCTATACACTAAAGCGCTTGGATAATTCGCTGAGTCTCGCCATTATCGACCATGATATGGATGGTGAAACTCGTTCTGTGGCTTCATTGTCTGGTGGTGAATCGTTCCTGACTGCCTTGGCAATTTCCTTAGCGATTGCCAATATGGCTTCTGGTTCAATGAAAATCGAATCTTTATTTATTGATGAAGGCTTTGGGACTCTCGATGCATCTTCGCTTCATATGGTCATGAATGCGCTTGATCAACTACAAAGTCAGGGCCGAAAAGTGATTTTAATTTCCCATATTCAAGAAATGCATGAACGGATTCCTGTACAGATTCAGGTACAACCCATTGGTTCAGGTTCAAGTCGGGTTGAGGTGATTGGATAGATTTAATAATTCATATGGAAAATAAAAGATGGAACAAAATAATTCGTTTCAATTAATACCAATATTCAACCGTATTTCGAATCAAAAAATTGCGGAATACGGTTGCTTATACTGCTTAGAAACAAAAGAGTATGCTGTTCTATGCACTAACTTTTACAGTCCCTCTTCCTCAAATGAAGATCATGCTTATTTCAAGAAACAGACCATTGAGTTATTACTAGAAGAGTCTCCTCAGATTCGTTGTAAATGGTTCTCTTCAATTGAAGAAGCGATTGATGAACACGATTTAGAGTTTATTTAGTTACTATTTCAGATTGAAATCATTTATGAGTAAATTTTATGATGCTTGAATAACCACAATACCGAACTCTAATGAATCAAAAGAAAGCCGTTATCTTTGATCTTGATCAAACCATACTGGATAGAACAACCTCCTTAATAAAATTCTTAAGTTGGCAGATCAATTTTTTTCAATTAGTTCCTACTATGAAAAAGGAGCTATTCATTCAGCGATTTCTTGAACTTGATGATAATGGCAAAGTTTGGAAAGATCGTGTTTATAAACAACTCACTCACGAGTTTTCAATTGATCATGTTTCAAGAGATATCCTATTAGAAAGCTATATAAATGATTTTAATAAATTTTCATGTTGCTTTGAACATATTGAAAAAACGATGACCCAATTAAAACAGCAAGGATATTTAATTGGCTTAATTTCTAATGGTAGAACACCTTTTCAAGAACATAATTTTTATACCCTAGGTCTGACAGAATTCTTTTCTAGTATCATTGTTTCCGAGGCTATAGGCTTTCGGAAGCCTGATCCTAGAATTTTTCTCTTGTCTTCTGCACAGCTTGATACACCACCACAAAATTGTATCTTTGTAGGCGATAATCAAATAGCGGATATACAAGGAGCAAAGGACGTTGGCATGAAAACCATATTCTTTCACCCTATTCCAGAAGTTGAGTCATTTATTGCTGATGCTAACTTACATGATTATGTAAGACTCGTTGAAATTCTGGAAAATCTCTAACCATACTTTCAAGCGAATATCAGCAAATAATCATTTTAGCTTTTGGTTGAATAATCTCTTGTACCAAATAGCGCCGTCCCTACTCTTACCATCGTTGAACCAGCTGCAATTGCAGCATCTAAATCAGCAGACATCCCCATACTTAAAGTATCCCAGTCTTGTGGCTGTGCATGTTGAGATTTTACTTGCTCAAATAGGACTTTAGCATCTGCAAATGCAGCATGATTTTCAGGTGCAGGAATCACCATCAAACCACGTAAACGGATATTTGGAAGTCGGCTAATTTGTTTAACTAGCTCACTAACTTCTTCTGGCTGACAACCATCTTTGGAATCTTGCCCATCAATATTCACTTGTAGGCAAATATTTAATGGCGTTTGCGACTCTAAACGCTGACTCGATAAACGTTCCGCAATAATCAAACGATCAACCCCATGTACCCAGTCAAATTTTTCAGCTAAATGTTTGGTTTTATTGCGCTGCACATGTCCAATAAAATGCCATTCGACCTCTAAATCTTGTAACTCTTCTATTTTGGTCAGTGCTTCTTGTAAATAGTTCTCACCAAAACTACGCTGTCCAATGGCATACATTTCTCTAAGCGCTAAACTTGGATGTGTCTTTGATACGGCTAACAATTGTACTGTTGCAGGATCACGTTGGGCTTGCTGACAAGCTTGTTCAATTTGACTTAAAACAGATTGGCGGGATTGTTCCGATTGATTCATTGACACAGTTCTCATTTATGAAATCTTTTTTTGCGTTCGCATTCTATAAGGTGTTGGTAAGCTAGAATGAAAGCCGTATATTATTCTACAAAATAATGAGACATTTTTGATTGTTTCGGGGAAATTATGGATATTACAGAATTACTCGCCTTTTCAGTAAAAAACGGTGCTTCAGATTTACACCTTTCTGCGGGTATGCCGCCTATGATTCGTGTAGATGGTGAAGTTCGTCGTATTAACTTACCTGCATTAGAACATAAAGATGTACACCGTTTGGTGTATGACATTATGAATGACAAACAACGTCGTGATTTTGAAGAAGATCTAGAAACAGACTTTTCATTTGAAGTACCTAATATCGCTCGTTTCCGTGTGAATGCATTCAACCAAAACCGCGGTGCTGGTGCGGTATTCCGTACCATTCCTTCAAAAGTTTTAACGATGGAAGATTTAGGACTGGGATCAATTTTCAAAGAAATTTGTGACTATCCACGTGGAATTGTACTTGTAACAGGTCCAACAGGTTCGGGTAAATCAACCACCTTGGCTGCGATGATCGACTATATTAATGAAAATCGCTATGACCATATCTTAACTGTCGAAGACCCAATCGAATTTGTACACCAATCAAAAAAATGTTTGATTAACCAACGTGAAGTCCATCGTGATACACATGGATTCAACGAAGCACTTCGTTCAGCGCTCCGTGAAGACCCTGATATTATCTTGGTCGGTGAGATGCGTGACTTAGAGACCATCCGCCTCGCTCTAACTGCAGCCGAAACAGGTCACTTAGTATTTGGAACGCTACATACCACCTCAGCAGCAAAAACGATTGACCGTGTGATCGACGTATTCCCTGCTGAAGAAAAAGACATGGTACGTGCCATGTTGTCAGAATCGCTACAAGCCGTTATTTCTCAAACACTATTGAAGAAAAATGGCGGCGGTCGTGTTGCTGCACATGAGATTATGATTGGTATTCCTGCGATTCGTAACCTTGTACGTGAAAACAAAGTTGCACAAATGTACTCAGCGATTCAGACGGGTGCTAACTATGGTATGACAACGCTAGATCAAAGCCTGAAAACCTTAGTTTCTAAGGGATTAATTAGCCCTCAAACAGCCCGTACTGTTGCTAAACAACCTGAATCATTCCTATAAAAATAAATGGATTAGAGAAATATCATGGACTTTAATGATTTACTCAATTTGATGATTCAGCAAAATGCATCTGACTTATTTGTCACTGCTGATGTTGAACCATCAATGAAAATTAATGGTCAGATCGTACCTGTATCAAAAACTAAATTGTCTGGGGAAATTGTTGGTCAACTTATTCAGTCAGTAATGACTGATAAGCAACGTAAAGAGTTTGCAGAAACTCGTGAATGTAACTTTGCCATTACCAACCGTGAAAAAACTGCACGTTTCCGTGTGAGTGCATTTCAGCAACGTGATATGCCTGGCATGATTTTGCGTAAAATTGAAACGCACATCCCAAGCATGGAAGATTTAAAATTACCTGAAGTTCTTAAAGAACTGGCAATGACCAAACGCGGTATCATTATTTTTGTCGGCGCGACAGGTACGGGTAAATCAACCTCTTTAGCATCAATGATTGGCTTCCGTAACCATAATTCAAAAGGCCATATCATTACTATCGAAGATCCAATTGAATTTGTACACCAACATGCAGGCTGTATCATCACACAGCGTGAAGTCGGTATCGACACAGATTCATTTGAAGTCGCACTGAAGAACACCTTACGTCAAGCTCCTGATGTGATTCTAATCGGTGAGATTCGTTCTCGTGAGACTATGGACTATGCTATTGCTTTCGCTGAAACGGGACACTTAGTGCTTGCAACATTACATGCGAACAATGCCAACCAAGCATTAGATCGTATTATTCACTTCTTTGAAGCAGACCGTCATAGCCAACTTTACATGGACTTGTCTCTAAACCTACGCGCGTTAGTTGCGCAGCAACTTATCCCAACGCCTGATGGTAATTCACGTCGCGCTGCAATTGAAATTTTAATTAATACTCCACTCCTTGCAGATTACATCCGCAAAGGTGAAATTCATGAGATTAAGGATCTAATGAAACGCTCGCGTGAGCTAGGTATGCAAACCTTCGACCAAGCGTTGTTTGATCTTTATAAAGCAGGTGAAATTACCTATAAAGATGCGCTTAAACATGCAGATTCTCCAAATGACTTACGTTTAACCATTAAGTTATCTGAAGAAGGTTCAGACCAATTATTGAGCGCAAGTAAAAACATTACATTTGATGGCCAATAATTAGCGCTAAGCCCATAAAAAAAGGAAGGTTTTTTGTAACCTTCCTTTTTTATTTGTTCATTTTTAGTGAACAAGAAAATAAAGCATAATTCGCACTTATTTTTTACGATAAGCTTCTTGGCATTCTGGATCATTACAGTAGCCATATAAATTTAAAGAGTGTCCAGTTAGTGCAAATCCATGTTGATCTGCTACAGCATGTTGCTCTTTCTCGATAATATCATTAGTAAATTCAACAACTTTATTACAATTCAAGCAAACTAAATGATCGTGATGATCTTCTTGCATGATCTCAAATACAGAGTGATTATTTTCAAAGTGATGGCGCTGAATAATACCTGCAGCTTCAAATTGTGTTAAAACACGATAAACCGTAGCTAAGCCAACATCTTCACCTTGCTCAAGCAAAGTTTTATAAATATCTTCTGCACTTAAATGATGTTGTTTTGAATTTTCTAATAATTCCAAAATCTTAATACGAGGAAGGGTAACTTTAAGTCCAGCTTTGCGTAAGTCTTGATTGGAAATAGGCATGAAAAAAGGTCTCTCAACAAATCTTAAGTTGGAATAGGCAATAGAGTTTAGATGCAGTATGATCTATCCTTGAACCAAATGCATCATCATTTATCAGGATAGTGTAGCAAAATGCAAAAAATCATGCTGACGTTATTCGTCACTTCAGTACTTAGCGGTTGTTCAGTCTTTGGTGTGTATAAAGTCGATATTCCACAGGGAACTCCATTAACCAAAGCACAAGCATCTCAAGTACAAGTAGGCATGAGCTTTCAACAAGTACGTTTCTTACTTGGTAGTCCAACTGTAACAGATCCTTTGAATCCACTGCGTTGGGACTACATTTATAACTACATTCCAGGTACTTATGCTAAAAAAGCAAAAATACCAGCAGCGCATGGTCAACATTTAAAAGTTTATTTTGATGGAAATGGCATCGTAGAACGCATCGAAGGTTTAGATACTATTCCAGAATCACAACCTGGTTTACCAGCATCAAAAGAAGCCATTTTGACTGCGCCCCCACTATAACCACTTTCACATAAAAAGAAACCCCTCATTAAATCGATCATGAGGGGTTTTATTTATGAACTTGATGGTCTAAAACGATTGCCCTTGGCAAATCTTCCTACAGGATTCTTTGCAGCACGTTTTCGCCGAATATCTTTTGGATTAATTGTTAATGCACGATAGATTTCAACACGATCACCTGCATTGAGAACAGTATCCACGTCGATCTTGCTTCCAAAAATACCCAACTGTAAGGGCTCAGGTAATGCGACCTGCTCAGCGATTCCACTTTTATGAATAGCATCTAATGCTGTCATTCCATTCATGAAATCAACAGTAATATGAAATTGCTGCTGTTCAGTTGCGAATGCAACCGATACATGCTGCTGTTTGTATTCCATTAGAAGATTTGTCCAATAACTGCCACAATTGCGACAACGATTGATAATGGCAATACTAAACGAACCGCAATACGCCATAAGTTATAGAACAACTCATTACTAAAATTCATCGCTTTACGCAAATGACTGATTTTCATAATCCAACCAGCAAAAATGGCATAGATTAAACAAATCACAAGTCCCCATAACATAAGCGCAATATTAAAAAGTGATTCAACTTGTGGTACAGCCCAAACTGCAATTGCAGCGAGAATGATCAACCATTGCACAGCCATCGCCAATTGACGCTGAGCCAATTGCTCTTTAACAAACTGAATCAATAAAGCTGCTGACGACACAGCTGCAAATATCCAAACAAGTGCTGGAATTTGTGCTTGTAAAGAGAAGAATCCAAAAGCAATGACAGCCAATAATTGTGCAATCCAGACAGGTAAGGCTGTAGATGTCGCAGCATCTTGTTTTTGAATATCAGCAAGGCTTGTCTGCCAATACAGCCCTAGACCTAAACCTGTCGCTACAAGCGCAAGAACAGTCGCATTGCCCCACTCTTTAAACTCAACACCAGTCCAGTGCCATGCTTGTAGATGTGTTCCCATAACATTTGCGAGAACGAACGCAGCAAGTACCCCAAGTGCAGATAAAGCAATTAAAAACTGACGAGGAATAAAAGATAATCCCACAGCAATAACAGCTAAAGCTGCAAAAATAATTTGGCTCGTAATATCTAAAGAGAACTGTTGTCCGATCAAATGCGTAGCGGTCGTTAAAACACTACCAGCAAAAAAAGGAACAAACACAACCGCCAACCACCCAACAATACGCCATTTAGGTGAAGCATCAGCATCTCGTGTCAGACTCGATAATGCTTGTAAAGCCGTCACCTTCGAGCGTTTTGCTAATGCAATTTCTAAATATCCAATTGGCAGTGCCAATAAAATCATCGTACCTAACCAAAGCAACCAAAAATCAAACTGACGATCAATTTGAATCCCTACTGTCGGTGCTAGTGTAGTGATCATGACAAATGATAAGCAAAATGCCATCACTGGAGTGAGCCAGCGTGACAGAGTTGTGTCCTGCATAATGCATTCCTTGAAAAATCTTTGAACTCATTGCGCTATATGGTGTTTGCAATGAAATATTCAATGTATTTTGCCTTTCTCAAGCATGAAAATCAAAACAAAAGATGTCGAAATAAAAAGGCAAACCATCATTTCAGATGGTTTGCCGCGCACTAATTATTATAATGTTTATTCGACCCTCTATTTCTCACTCATGCCTATCGTATTATTTTTATTTAATAGAGGATCTTTTTTATTATTTTTTTATTCTCTTATTATTATGAGAAAAATCTAGAAAACCAATTCTTCCCTTTTTTCTTTTCATTTTCTTTAATAATACCCATCATATTTTCTTTGACTGCACCTACATAATCAGCATCATCATGACGGATATGATTAATCAACCATTTTGATAATACTTCATGCAATTCAGTATCAATGTTATGTCCTAATTCAAAACGCTCACGATATGTCTCTATCTTCTTGATAAATAAGTCATGAACACGTTTATGTGGAACGCGATATTTGTAGTTTGCCTCTTCTTGAAGACTTTCTTCAAAAGTAAAGTGAGACTGAGTATAGTCAATAATATTGTCTAAAACACTTTTCATTTTCATACGATCATTGGAGTGCTTTAAATCAGCAATTTCATTAATATAATCTAGAATACGTCGATGTTGATCATCAATAACCTCGATTCCTGTATTATATTCGACAGACCACTTCATACCCATATCGAACCCCAAACCAACACTTTTTATTGAATAAGAGCATAATATCTACAAAGTGAGTAAATAAAAACACAGCGTTTTCGTCAGATTTTAAGTATTTCCAATTAAAATAAATTAACCTATTGTTTTATATTTATTTAAATATTTTAACCAATCAAAACACTCAAGTATTTTTTAACCAACAAGAAAAATTATCTCTTTAATTTTATTGAAATATGTATAAAAAATACAACTTTAGTAGCATAAGAAAATAGTATACAGACTATTAATTAGAGTTATATTGAAATTAATATTGATCAGCTTTTGTCACTCTTTTTAATGAAGGGTTTTCAGCTTCTCTTACAAGTCGCTCAATATGAGTTAAAGCGTGTTTTATTGATTTACCATCTTGAAATAAAATCATTTCACCTGGCTGATACGCTGTCCATGCTTCATTATGCGTTAAAGGTTCTGTCGTGATGACAGCAACTCTGTCTTCAGGTGTTGTCACTTCACTAAAGTCGACCTCAACGTCTAAATCAATGAGATGTGCATGCTGAAAAGGATATTCCCGTACTAACCAATGTAGCTTCGTTGTCGCATAACTAAATAAAGCTTTGCCATTCGACAAACAGAAGTTAAAAGTTCCATGCTCAGCTACTTGCGGTGAGATACGTTCTAATAAAGAAAATATTTGCTCCAAGCTCGGCTCAGTGTAGCCAAACTCCTCAACCAATTGATCAAGCAAAAAGCAAAAAGCGAGTTCACTATCAGTATTACCAACAGGTTCAAAGCGACCACTTAATTTTGGATCAAAATTATGTAAATCACCATTATGTGCGAAAATCCAATGTCTCCCCCATAACTCTCGCAGAAATGGATGAGAATTTTCTAAAGTAATCTTACCCTGCGTCGCTTTTCTGATATGTGCGATGACATTACGAGACTTGATTGGATAATTACGCACTAAGTCTGCAATTGGGGATTCAACAGCTGATTGATTATCGACAAATAAGCGACAAGCTTTATCTTCAAAGAATGCTATCCCGAACCCATCACAGTGATCAGACGTCACACCTGCTCGTTGAGAAAAACCACGAAAAGAGAAGGTAATATCTGTTGGGGTAGCGCAATTCATTCCTAATAGCTGGCACATATCTATAATCTTTTTAACATCTTCGCCTATTGTGCATGAGGTTTCGATGTATTGTAAATCTCAATATGTGCTCACTATAGGATTGAGAACGATATATGCTTATCGTTGCACCATCTTATTCATTACAAAAGAGGTAGCAATCTTATTTACTTCTAAAAAAACAAAATAATCTAAACATTTAAAATGCTCATCATAGAATGCTTCTTTAGATAGTTTTGACTGCATCCCCAAATAAGTTTGGAACAGTTTCGGCATACGCTCATCTTGAGGGAAACTGAAATCAGGACGTACTGGCTCAAATGCACGCTTTGAACGAATATCGATGGTTTGATGATTTGCCAACTGTTGAATCTGGCGATGTGTGTAATAAGTACGAGCCAAATTGTCTTCTAGATGAATGCTGACGCAACCCATCAAGTATTTTGCACGCATTGACCAAAGTACTTTTGGGGCTAAATTCAACCATAACATCGACAATGCTTTACCTGAGCGAAAACGGGGATGTACACAGGTACGCCCAATTTCGAGAACATTCGGTAAATGTGATAACTGAGGGACTATTTCAAACTCTTTTGCACTATAGCTCTGGCTAATTTCATGGCCTTGGAACAATTTAAGGCGCGTATAAGCAACAATCTCACCGGTCCACTTCTCACGTAGCACGGCGTGTTCACAACCAAAATCGTAAAGATCCTGATCTAAACCATCTTCAAATGACATACCAAATTGATGAGCAAATTGTGTTGCTCTAAAACGTTGTACTTCTTGTAATTCTTTTAAGTTATCCACCCATTCAAAACGGAATTGATTTTGAGCTGGTTTGTGGCGTAAAGGTAAAGTCAATGTCTGACGATATTGATTTAGTTTTTCTAGCATAATGAAAGCTCCTTATGGCTAGATTTACCTTAAATCCTATTAATGACATTTTAGTGAATGAAAAATGAAAAGACTGTGACAGAAAGCCTATAAGATGTACCTATAGGCTTATATACTTAATATCAATCTTGCAAAGTTAAAATATAATATTTTAAATTAGCAGCGTAAGGTAAACTAGAACCGATCTGAACCAGTGCTAATGTTTTATTATCTGCTGTTTGGAATAATTTTATGCCATAACTTTGAAAACCATTAATCTCAGGTAAATTATAAGGTGTGACTACGCCATAACCATAACCTGAATATTTCAAATAACCAGGTATATAAGAGTACAACTCCTGCTCCCAAGTCCCATATACGGCTGGCAATACTCTTAAGTCACTAACAGACTTATCTTGAATCAATGAAATAATAAATGTATCTTGCAACATTTTTATTTTTCCACCGTAGTTCAAGTTTTCCGTATAGAAATATGTTCCTTCACTGGTGTAAACATACTCATGTTTTTGGTCAAAGAATAACTTACCGCCAATTGGATAATCGCCATGATATGGGGAATCCTTGGTTGAGATTGCATTCGTAGAGCTCTTATCAAGAGCTATACTAATTAAATCTCTTGGGCTAATACCAAAGTATGTAAAAATAATTTTATTGTTTTTTTCTGAATAAATGCCTTTTAATTCAGAAAAGAATCCAAAATTATTAGAATTTAATTGAAGTTCTTTAACACCAGTATTTAAATTAAGCTTCACGACACCATTACTAAAAGCTTGGCTATCTTTAATACCCAAAAAGAACCCAATTCCTTGATCTGTAAGAAACCCATCAGTATATGGTCCTTCATTTGGGAAAATTTTAAGCAATTGACCTTTTTCTAGATCAATATATGATATGTGATTTGGGTGAATAACAATTGCTTTTTTACCATTTGGACTTAACTTAATTACTTCAGCAGAATCAGATAAAGGAATTCTAACTGTAACACCTGTCAATCTACTTACAATATTTAAAGTCGCTAGAGATTGATCATACGCAATAATTTTATCTAGACTTTCTGAATACTCTGATAATTCTGGACGAAATGATATTTCTTTAATCGCTTTTACCGAAACATCTTTTTCAACAATCTCATTATTATCATTTCCAGTAGATGCACCACCGCCCCCGCCACAAGCAACTAATAAACTACTTACAACTAAAATGGCTAATATTCTTTTCTTAAGGAACATAATTTTTCCGTATTAGGTTATTTATTTAATATTCAATAAATATCATACTATATAAAAAATAAGACCTGCTATATAGCAGGTCTTATTTTTTATATAGTGTTTTAATGTTTTGCACGATTAGTAATGAGTGTACCCACACCATGATCAGTAAAGATTTCTAATAAGCTTGCATGTGGCACACGACCATCAACAATATGTGCACTCACAACACCACCTTTCACAGCATCAAGCGCACAACCGACTTTAGGAATCATGCCACCATAAATCACACCTGTATCGATTAGACGATCAACTTCTTGAGTTGTTAAACCTGTTAATAGGTTTTTATTTTCGTCTAAAACGCCAGTGATATTGGTAAGTAGAATAAGCTTCTCAGCACCTAATGCTTCAGCAACTTTACCCGCGACAAGGTCAGCATTGATGTTGTAGGTATTACCGTCCTCATCGACACCTAATGGCGCGATCACAGGGATAAAATCACCTTGGGAAAACATTTCTAATACATCAGTTTTTACGCCTGTAACCTCACCCACCATACCTAGATCAATTTGCGAAATTGAACCATCAGCTTCCTGTTTTTCCATTAACAGTTTACGCGCACGAAGTAAATTACCATCCTTACCCGTTAAACCAATTGCACGACCACCATGTTTATTGATCAAATTAACGATTGATTTATTGACGCTACCGCCTAATACCATTTCAACCACTTCCATCGTGGCTTGATCTGTAACACGCATACCATCAATACGGTCAGACTCTTGACCTAAACGCTTAAGTAATGAATCGACTTGTGGGCCGCCACCATGTACTACGATTGGATTTAAGCCCACTGTTTTTAACAGCACGATGTCACGAGCAAAAGAGCTTTCTAACTCAGGATCAGTCATTGCATTGCCACCATATTTTACAACCAGCGTTTTACCTGAAAAACGTTGGATATACGGCAAAGCTTCAATCAAAATTTTTGCTTTATCAATGCCGATATGCTCGTGTGGCATGTGACTCTCCTTCATTAAGCCTGTGCAAGTTCTTGTGCAATCAATGGATACTGTGGTTGCAACATAGAAACAAATTTCTGGCGGATTTCAACTAAGCGGTCAGGATGATCTGCATCAAAACGAACAGTAAAATACTCGCCAGTATTAGATGCTCGAATAATGCCAAAACCATCATCAAAATCAAGTCTTACACCATCGATTTTACTGATACGAGCACCTAAACGATGACTTAAAATTTCAACGTCACTCAAAACTTGCTTTGGATTGATATGATGCGTGCTGATATATGTGTCTTCGGTACAGTATCTTTCCGGGTAAACTGAGAGTAACTCGGCTAAGCTTTTAGCATCAGATTGAGTCAAATACTCCATAACACGTAACGCAGCATATAATCCATCGTCATAGCCATAACCGCGCCCATCGTTAAACACATAATGCCCTGCATATTCACCGCCAAATACAGCTTCACCTTGCGACTGCGATAAATACGCGCGTAAAAAACTACTACCTGTTCGGATCATTTTCGCTTGTCCCTCAAGCTGCTGAACTGTATCAGCGACCATACGAGAGCATTTCACATCAAATACGATTTCTTTATGTGGATGTTGTTGCAAACACATCTGGGCAAATAAAGACAATAAACGATCAGGACTAATAATATGTGCTAGCTCATCCAATAAAACCACTCGATCTCCATCACCATCTAAGGCAATACCAAGATCGGCTTTCTCTGAAAGAATAGCTGCTTTTAATTGTGATAAATGTTCTGCATGTGAAGGATCAGGTGCATGATCTGGAAAGTGCCCATTTGCCTCACAACGCAGCGCGATCACTTCGCAACCTAACTTTTCCAAAACAAGCTTTGCACATCGCCCAGCAGAGCCATTCAAACCATCTAAAACAACTTTTAATGGTCTTGTTAGGTGAATATCGCTGAGTAAAGAATGTTGATATTGCAAGCAATACTGCGGAATGATTTTATGGAGCAAACCATCAACTAAAGGACTATCGAGTTGATTCTTAGATATTTGAGCAAGATGTCCGACATGTTGAATCATTTCAGGACAAGGTGGCTCTCCTTTTAGAATCCATTTAATCCCATTATCAGATTTTGGATTGTGACTTGCCGTCACCATGATGCCATTACCACCAAAATCTCGAGCGATGTAATACATCATTGGTGAGGAACAGCATCCTATATTGGTTACAGCTATTCCTTGTTGTTCAAATATCTGTTGAATGATATTTGCATACGTTGGACTGGTTAGACGAGCATCATAACCAATGACTATATGATCTTGCTCACTTTTTTTATATTGATCTGCTAATGCATAAGCAATTGAGCAAATCACTTGAGGTGTTAAATTGCTAAGTTTTCCACGGATATCATAAGCACGAAAAATATTCAGAGGAAATGTATGTTTTATATTCACAGCAAGCCCCTATTTCTTATAATCATAGATGATTCAAAAACCAAAATTGTTTAGAAATTAATTAACCCTTATTCAGTTAAATTAAAATAATTAATCTGCTGCTTTTTAATATATATTTGGTTAACAATCAATATGAGAAATGCAATATCTCATAGGAAGATATTGCATTGATATAGATAAAAGCTTAATAAACTTATTGTTTTCCTGTGTGACCGAAACCACCAGCACCACGCTCAGTCGCAACAAACTCATTCACTTGTTCAAACTCGGCTTGTATTACAGGAACGAGTACATATTGTGCCAAACGCTCACCTGGTTCTAAACGAAAGGTATTTTGCCCACGATTCCAAACAGAAACCATAAGCTCTCCTTGATAATCAGAGTCAATTAAACCAACTAAATTACCTAACACAATGCCATGTTTATGACCAAGACCTGAGCGGGGTAAAATTAAACCAGCAAAATTAGGATCTTCAATATAAATTGCTAAACCAGTTTTAACTAAAACCGTTTCACCAGCAGCAATTTCAATCGCCTCATCCAAACATGCACGTAAATCTAAACCTGCTGAACCATTTGTTGCATAAGAAGGCATTGCCCACTCTTGGCCTAAACGCTTGTCTAATACTTTTACTTGGACTTTCATTACAACTTCCTACTTACAATTTTTTAACGTTTCAATAAAGCTTTTAAATTCGCGAGATATTGCTGAGCTTGTTCTTTTGGATCGACATTTGACGCAAGTTTCTTTTTACGTCCATGCCATTCCAACTCATCTTGTGGCAACTCATCCAAGAATCGACTTGGTGTCATTTGACGCATTTGACCACCATTCTTACGCTGTTCAGCTAAAGTAATTGTCAAACCTTGTCGCGCACGTGTAATCCCCACATACATCAATCGACGCTCTTCCTCGATGGTTTCTGAGGCGATTGAGTTTTTATGCGGTAATAACTCTTCTTCTAAACCGATCATATACACATAAGGGAATTCCAACCCTTTCGCAGCATGTAAAGTTAATAAGTTAACTTTATCGGTATCTTCCTCTTCCTGCTGCTGTTCAAGCATATCTAACAACACAAGTTTACGAATGACACTTTCAATATTCTTCTCGTCAACATCGTCTGTACGATTCAATAAGTTTTGGATGCTGGTGTATAAACTTTCGATATTGTCTATTTTGGTTTTTTCTTGTGCAGGCGTCGCAGCTTGTTCACGAACGTAATCGATATACCCTGCTTCATTGATCATCTGACGAACTTTTGGAACGGGTTCATCATCATCAAGTAACTCGCGGGTAAATGTTGCAATAAAGTCTGCGAACTCATGCAATTGTGTGGCAGCTTTCTTCGGTAAAACCATCGATAAACGTTGATCCGAAGATGCTGTTAATAACGACAAAGTATTTTCTTGGGCAAATAACCCCAACTTTTCAAGCGTTACAGGGCCAATCGCTCGTTTTGGCGTATTAATAATACGTAAAAATGCACTGTCATCTTCGGGGTTGATGATCAAGCGTAAATAGCTCATCACATCTTTAATTTCTGCGCGTGCAAAGAAAGATTGCCCGCCAGAAAGTTTATAAGGAATTTGCATTTGGCGAAGTTGTGTTTCTAAAACACGTGCTTGGAAGTTACCACGATATAAAATCGCATAATCTTTCCAATTTTTCCCATTCATCAATTTATGTGTGATGAGATCCTTAACAACACGCTCGGCCTCATCATCATCATTTAAACAAGTAATAATGCGAATGGTCTCGCCATGTCCTTTATCACTCCACAGCTTCTTATCAAAAATATGTGGATTATTTTCAATAACAGCATTGGCTGCTTTTAGAATACGGCTGGTTGAACGATAGTTTTGTTCAAGCTTAATCACTTTTAAGTTATGGAAATCATCTTTCAACAACGCCATATTTTCAGGTTTTGCACCACGCCACGCATAAATGGATTGGTCATCATCACCAACGGCAGTAAACTGCCCCATCACACCAACCAACAGCTTCACTAAGGTATATTGTGCCGTGTTGGTATCTTGATATTCATCGACCAGTAAATAACGCACACGATTCTGCCACTTATCACGCACTTCAGCATTTTCTTGGAGTAAACGTGTTGGCATCACGATCAGATCATCAAAGTCTACAGCGTTATATGCACGTAAGTTGCGCTCATAGAGTTGGTATAAATGTGCAAGTTGTACGTCTTCAACAGTTTCACAAGTTGAGTGTGCCTGTTCTGGCACAACCAAGTCATTTTTCCAATCTGAGATTTTCTTCATTGCTTTCGCAATAAGCTCTTTACTCTCTGCCCCGGACATATTGTCACGTTGCATCAAATCCATCAGGATTCGTTTACAGTCATCCGCATCTAGAATCGAAAAATTATTTTTAAGCGGTAAATGTTTTAGTTCTATACGTAATAAATTCAGACCAAAGGTATGGAAAGTAGAAACCGACAAACCTTTTGCTTCTTCACGAGAAAGTAATTTACCAACACGCTCTTTCATCTCACGTGCTGCTTTGTTCGTAAATGTCATTGCTGTAATACGATGTGCTGGAATACCACACTGTTGCACTAAAAAAGCAATCTTTCGGGTAATAACAGAAGTTTTACCTGAACCTGCACCTGCAAGCACCAACAATGGCCCCTGAACATATTTCATGGCTTCAAGTTGCTTGTCATTGAGTTGACTGGCAGATGACATTAATAATACCTCTCTCGTTTCCGAGCCTTATTTTTCGAGCACAATTATAGACATCTCTTTTTTAGAATCCCAATAGTAAATCTTGGGATATGTATAAATTATGATGTCTTATGCAATTGCTACGCCACAGTTTGTCGCGAGATTCTAAAAGCCATAAAAAAACCACCCGAAGGTGGTTTTTAGAAATCAGTAAAAATTACTGTTTTGCATAAATGCTGATTTCAACACGGCGGTTTTGCTCTTTACCAGCAGCAGTTGCGTTAGAAGCGATCGGGTTAGAAGAACCCATACCTTGCGCATCAATACGGCTGCTCGAAATGCCTTGACCAGCTAAATACGTTTTAACTGACTGAGCACGCGCTTGAGATAATGGAATGTTGATTGAGTCATTACCAGTATTATCTGTATAACCTGTTACAAGAATCGCGCTCTTGTTATCTTCAGCTAAAACTTGTGCAACTTTGTTTAAAGTGCCGTAGAAGTTAGGTTTGATATTTGATTTGTTAGTATCAAATGTAATGCTACCAGGCATAATCAATTGAACAGAACCATCTGGATTACGGCCTACATCAACGCCAGTACCTGCCATTTGCTCACGTAATTTTTTCTCTTTGTTATCGAGATATAAACCGCTCGCACCACCAAGAATCGCACCAATTGCAATCGCACGGTTATTTTGGCTGCTGCTACCGTTGTTAATACCCTTAGATACACCATAACCTGCTGCTGCACCAATTAATGCACCTAAAGCAGATTTGTCGTATGAAACACCACCAATATCATTACCCTGACCGCTCATTGTTTGGCAACCAGAAAGTACCAATCCAGCCCCTACGAGTGTTGAAATTACTAATGCACGCATTGCGTAGCTCCTGTCTATGTATTTTGTTGTCTTGGTAAATAATGAAGTAGAAATTTGCGCTAGACCATTGATATTTTGTTAATAATAAACACTTTATTTATATTTTTGTAATATTTTGATGCACTTTACTTGAAGGTATCATCATACTTCCTCCATGTTTGACCAATTATGAACTAAAAGTGAATTTAGAGACTTAAGTCACAAAATAAACAATTAAATGGCAGATCTGATTTCTGTATCAACTTTTCACTTATTTTGCACAGAAAATCGCACTTAAATGATTTAAATATATAAAAAATGTCAACATCTCTAAATATACAGTTGTATTTCAATCTCTGTTGTTTATAGTTGGAGCATCTTTATTAAAACATCTGCACTCAAGGCTCGATTTATGACTAACGCAAATAAAAAAGCGTCCTTATTGCAAAAAGTAAGCAAAGGACTCACCGTCAGTTCAGTGATCACTGGAAGTACATTTTTGCATGGTCCTCCAGTTCTAGCTTTGGGCTTCACTAAATTCTTTAAAAAATCAAAAAAAGTCGATGAAACTAATATCCAGTTAGCAAATAGCTGGATTGGTATTAACAATCAATTGATTGAACACGTCTTACCAAATCTAAATTGGGACATTACGATTGATGAAAAACTCGACCTGAATTTACAAGGTCGCTATATGATGATTTGTAATCATCAAAGCTGGGTCGATACGACGGTTAATCAATATTTTGGTTTAAAACGTATGCCACTCACCCGTTTCTTCACCAAATGGGAACTTATTTTTATTCCTTTTGTAGGGCAAGCCTTCAAGATTTTGGGCTTCCCAATGATGAAACGTCATACCAAGGCTCAAATTGCAAAGAATCCAGAACTTAAGCATCGTGATATGCTCGAAGCACGCAAAGCTTGTGAACAGCTATTAAGCCAACCTTTTACTTTATTAAACTATTTAGAAGGAACACGCTTTACACCTGAAAAGCATGCTCAACAGCAATCGCCATATCAAAACTTATTAAAACCTAAAGCTGGTGGATTGGCCTTGGCATTGAATATCTTGGGAGATAAAATCGATTCTCTCGTTGATATGACCATTGTTTATCCAAATGGTGCACCAGGTTATGGCGATTTTTGGTTAGGTGGCGTATCAGATATTGCTGTCGATTTACGTAAAATTGATATTCCAGATTGGGTTCTCGGTGGTAATTACGAAGACGATCCAGTTTATCGTGAACGGTTCCAAAAGTGGGTAGATCAAATCTGGACTGAAAAAGATCAACTCATTACTCGTATGAAATCCAGATACAACCAGTAATTTATTAAGGGATTAAATAGAAGTATGGCCCAGCAGGACTCTGATCAAAACTCTAAATATAACTATGTAAATCCGAGCAGTAAGTTTTTTAAACTGTTCCTTGTCTATGACATTTTCATGGTCTTTATTATTGTTTTTAACCTGTTCTGTTTGGGCATGAACTTCTTTCTCATGAGCAATATTGGAGCGTGGTTTTTTAATACCATCCAGCTCCCAAGTGTTCTTGAGTTTTATCGTACACACTTACATCCGTGGGTCATCATCACAGAAGCGTGGTTTATTATCTTTTTAATTGCTGAGCTTGCCGTACGTTGGTTTCTTGCAATTGTCCAAAAGCATCATGCGCGTTGGTGGTTCTTCCCTTTTATTCACTGGTACGAGATCATTGCGATTATTCCGCATTTCCGTTTTTTACGTTTATTCCGCGCTGGTATTATTGCTTATCGACTACACGAGCTGGGTTATAAAGTTGTTCCTGACAATCTTCGAATCAAAGCACTCTTTTACTATCGTGTCGTAATGGAAGAGCTTTCCGATCGTGTTGTGATTACCGTGATTGATGGTATTCGACATGAGCTGGATACAAGTTCAAGTCATAAAAAGATTATTCATGACTTAGTAGATCATCATCGACAATTATTCACAATAACACTCGCTTCGATGTTGCAAGAGTCGCTTGCTGTCGCATTACAACAACAAGAACCTGCAATTAAGCAAAAAGTCGGCCTGATTGTGAATCAAGCCATTGAGGATACGCCTGAACTTACCCAATTATTGCGTCTAATTCCGATTGTTGGTGGGCGCATCGAACAACAAATTCAAAGTATAGGACAACGCTTAGGTGAAAATATTAGCGCTGGTTTAATTGAACCATTTATCGCAGGTTCACCACAAAAACCAAATGAAAGTTATCAGCTGATTGCAGAGAAAGTGAGTGAGTTAAATATCGACAATCATTACTTGGAAGAATTGGTTGAATCCGTTGTATATGAAAGCCTTGAAGCTATTCGAAAACAAGTAAAAGTAAAACAATGGCAGCAAATGTTAGAAGAACATGATCAATTGGATAAAAAAGCAGAATGATTACAAGAAAAATTACCAATCGTGCTAGAGAATTCGTGTAATTTGTTCTAGCATTTGCTTTTATTTACAACATGCTTTAACACAATAGAGCGCTTAAAAAACCCTGAAGGATAAATTATGGCTGATATACGGATTACAGGCAGAATGGTGAATTTTAGTCGACTGATTTTCGACACAAATGACCATACTGCAATCCGCCAGCAACTTAGCAACACACTCAGCGAAGGTTCTTATTTAGGAACTTTAGTTATTATTGATAGTACAGTTGAGCAAGAACTGATTGCCTTAATTCAGCTATTAATTGATTTGGGCTTACAACCAATGGCTGTGATTGATGGTATTTTGGGCGAACAAGCACGCGCGATTCAATTCCCTGTACTTCCAGCAGACCAACCGCTACAAAGAATCAAAGCATCTAAAGAGCAAGTCGTTGAGCATGTAGCAGAGAAACCTTCAGAGAGCTCTGCAATACAAACACCACAAAAAAACACATCGAATACGCATATCACCTCTTATCATGATGAGATTTTGCGTACAGGCCAATGTTTGGTTCAAGATCAAGGCGATATCATCCTAAATGCTGGCATGAATAGTGGTTCAGAAGTGATTGCGTCTGGAAATATTCACATTTATGGTAATGCTCGTGGTAGAGTCATTGCAGGTGCAGGTGGACATACTTCAGCGCGTATTTTTTGCCACTCGCTTGAAGCTGAACTTGTCTCTATTGCAGGGACTTATTGCGTAGCAGATGATATTCCAAAAGATATGATCAAAAAGTCTGTACATATTTATTTAAATAACAAGCAAGAGCTTGAATTTGAAGCTTTACAGTTTTAATTTATCAGATTAAACACCAAAAAAGCCCTTTTAGGGGCGTATGACCATAAATAGGAGTGGATTCGGTGGCCAAAATTGTTGTCGTAACGTCAGGCAAAGGTGGTGTAGGTAAAACTACAACAAGCGCATCTTTTGCAACAGGGTTAGCCCTACGTGGTCATAAGACTGTTGTGATTGACTTCGATGTAGGTTTACGAAATCTTGATTTAATCATGGGCTGCGAACGTCGCGTAGTTTATGACTTTGTAAATGTCATTAATAATGAAGCACGCTTACAACAAGCGTTGATCCGTGATAAAGATATTGAAAACTTATACATTCTCCCAGCTTCACAAACACGCGATAAAGATGCGTTAAGTGATGATGGTGTGGCACGCGTAATCGACGAACTTTCTCAAGAATTTGATTATATAATCTGTGACTCACCTGCGGGTATTGAACGTGGTGCTATTTTAGCCATGTATCATGCTGATGAAGCAATCATTGTAACGAACCCTGAGATTTCATCAGTTCGTGACTCTGATCGTATTATCGGTATGCTAGACAGCAAAACTAAAAAAGTTGAACAAAACGAAGGTCGTATCCGTAAGCATTTGTGTATTACACGTTTCAACCCAGAACGTGCTGATAAACAAGAAATGCTCACGATTGATGATATTTCGAAAGATATTTTACGAGTGCCGACATTGGGTGTTATTCCAGAATGTCCGAGCGTACTTCAAGCATCTAACGAAGGTAAGCCAGTTATTCTTTATTCAGAGACTAAAGCTGGACAAGCCTATGATGACTTAGTGGCTCGCTTCCTTGGCGAAGACCGCCCATATCGACACATTGAAGTACAGCCAAAAGGTTGGTTAGCTAGACTATTTGGAGCGTAATTATGGCAGGATTCTGGAGTAAACTTTTTAGCAGTGATGAAAAACCATCAAGTGCACAAACTGCCAAAGATCGCTTAAAAGTTATTGTTGCATCTGAACAAGGTTTAGGTCGTCGCCTAAGCCAAGATAAAATTGACCAAATGAAGAAAGAAATCATGCAGGTCGTAAGCCGTTATGTACGCGGTGTTGATGAACAGCATATTCAAATGCAAGTTCGTTCAGAAGCAAATATCGAAATGTTAGAAATGAATATCAATTTACCTGAAGATCGATAGAAGTTTTTTCATTAGCGAACTTTTGTAAATAAAGGCAGAATATACAGCAGAATTTTAAAAGTATTACTTTTCTAATCCCTCCCTACTTGAAGCCTAGCTTCTCGTCTTGCGGCAGGGAAAAGCGATGCTTTTCTAGTCCTGCCTCATATTTTGCCTTTATTATTTTATAAGACAGAGGAGATTGTCATGGCATTATCACAGCCAGCAACTTTCAACGAAGAATGGTCAGATGAGCGTGTGTTTGCCTATCTCAACCAACTTCCTCCAACTGGCGTCAATGCTGACTTTCATGTGCTTTACCATGCATTTAAACATATGCGTCCAAATGACTATGAACGTTTATTAACAAAATTCTTAGCGGATGGCCGTGATCTGAATGCAACAAATCCTGAAGGCCAACGCATCCATGATGTTATTGCACAGTTCCCTCGTCAAAAAGATGGATTCTTAGAAGTTTTAGCAAAATTTGCTTAATTTAATTCCATCAAAAAAGCCTGCATCGTGCAGGCTTTTTTGTTTAAATTATCGGCTACCGATTAGATATACACCCAATAAAGTAAATATCCCGCCAGAGACGCCATCAATCCATTTTGCAAAGTTTTGATAAGCAGCTCTAAATGTAGGTAATGAAAATACAAAAGCAACCACCAAAAACCATAACAAGGTTTCTACAGCGATGATAATAAAGAGTAATGAATGATGTTGATCAAACAGTGGGTTTGCAAGGAATAATGAGAATACACTGCCAAAATAAATGACCGCTTTTGGATTTGATAAGTTCGTCAATAAACCTTTCATAAAAAACAAATAAGGCGACTGTGGTAATACCATTTGTTTTACAGTCTGCTCACCTTTTGAAAATGCCGAACGGAGCATCTGATAACCTAACCAGCATAGATAGAGACCACCCGCAATTAAAAGCCCTTGCTTCAACCAAGCCATTTTTTCAAAAATAATATTAAGACCCATTAATGCTAGAAGTGACCACACCATT
The DNA here is from genome assembly GCF_043102985.1 of Acinetobacter sp. YQ_14. Taxonomy (NCBI): domain Bacteria; kingdom Pseudomonadati; phylum Pseudomonadota; class Gammaproteobacteria; order Moraxellales; family Moraxellaceae; genus Acinetobacter; species Acinetobacter sp. YQ_14. The sequence continues at coordinate 135,827 of NZ_JBICJJ010000022.1, forward strand.
GCGCCTAAACAAATGCCAAGTGCAACAAGTACAGCATCTTTACGAGAACGACTAATCGCAGTCTGAGAAACTAAAAAGAAATCTGGACCCGGGGTGATGAGCGCACAAAAATGAATAAAAATTAGTGTACATAATGCGACTAACATGGCTCACCCTTCAACTTGAGTTTTTGAAAGATAAGCTTAAATAAAAAGCGTGATTATTACCATATAAAATTGATAAATATATAGCAATAAAGCCTCTAAATAGAGGCTTTATTCATACACTATTCTTATTAAACGAGAATCTCGCGTTTACCGTTCGCCCCCATTGAACTCACGATACCATTCTCTTCCATCTGATCAATGATACGTGCAGCACGGTTATATCCTAAGCTAAATTTACGCTGTAAAGAGGATGTAGATGCTTTACGAGTTTCGAGTACAAATGCTACACACTGATCATACAGCGCATCACGACTTGGATCACCATCACCATCCTCAAAACCACGAGAAGTTGGTTCTTCATCATATGGCGTTAAGATTTCATCAACATAGTTAGGTTCACCACGCTCACGCCACGCATCACAAATACGGTTGACTTCGTCGTCACTGATAAAAGCACCATGTACACGTTCAGGTTCAATTTTTCCTGGCCCAAGGAATAACATATCACCATGACCAAGCAAGTCTTCTGCTCCACCCGCATCCAAGATGGTACGCGAGTCAATTTTACTATTCACACGCAATGCAACACGAGTTGGAATGTTAGCTTTAATCAGACCTGTAATCACATCAACCGATGGACGTTGCGTTGCAAGTAATAAGTGAATTCCCGCAGCACGAGATTTCTGTGCTAATCGCGTGATCATTTCTTCAGCTTTTTTACCAACTTGCATGATCATATCGGCAAACTCGTCTGCCACAATCACAATTGAAGGCAATGGTGTTAAACGTGGTGCACGCTCACCCACTACTGAATCACTTGCTTTCCATGTTGGATCAATCAAATCCTCGCCATTCGCAATCGCTTCTTCTACCTTGCGGTTATAGTCACTAAGCTTACGAATTTTTAAGAATGACATCAGCTTATAACGACGCTCCATCTCATTGACACACCAGTTCAATGCACTCACTGCATCTTTCATATCAGTTACAACTGGCGTTAATAAATGTGGAATATCGTTATAGTTTGCTAATTCAAGTTGCTTAGGATCAATTAAAATGAGACGTAATTGATCTGGGGTATATTTCAATAACATCGATAAAATCATCGAGTTGACTGCAACTGATTTACCAGAACCTGTCGTACCAGCAACCAACATATGCGGTGCTTTGCCGAGATCTGTAATCACAGGATTGCCTGAAATATCTTTGCCCATCGCCATTGAGAGCAAGCCTGCTGGATCTTCAAATGCAGGTGTTTTGAGTAACTCAATCAAGCGAACCATTTCACGGCTACTATTCGGTACTTCGATACCGATATACGGTTTACCAGCGATAACCTCAACCACACGTACAGATGCCATTGACATTGAGCGAGCTAAATCACGAGAAATATTCGTCACTTTAGATGCTTTTACACCTGGCGCAAGATCCAGTTCAAAACGTGTTACAACTGGTCCTGGTTGAGCCTCTACAACTTGAGCTTTAACATTAAATTCCTGTAATTTAATTTCTAAAAGTTCAGACAACCGTGCTAATTGCTCAGCCGTAAAATTCACTTTCTTGTTTGGATCAACTTCATCAAGCAACTCTAAACCCGGTAAAGTTGGTAGATCACGACGTTTTTGTGCAACTTGCATTGCGCGCGACATTGGACGACCAAATGCATCTGTTAACGGAGCATCTAAATCAAAGTCTTCCTCAATATCCAGATCAGGTTCAGCTTTACCAGCAGTCTCTTGCCAAGCTTCGATAAATGCTTCTTTAGATAAAGCTTCTTTTGGTGCAGCGACTTCGATTGGTGCTTTTACAAATGCAGAAGTTTGAGCATAGCTGGTGGTTTGAGGACTAACTTTTTGCGGCTCATCATCAACCAAGAGATCATTAAAGTCATCAAAGCTAGCTAATTCATCTGATGCAGAGTTTTTAGGTGAATTGACTTGTGGTTGAGTCTCAACTGTATGTGTAAACTCAGATGCAGGTTGTTGAGGCACTTCATTAAAGGATTCTAAATGTAATGCTTCAACTTCACTGACAATATTTGTGCTTGGTTGTACTTCTTGAGTAAAAGGCGTATGTACATCTGTCGCAGTTTTACTATTTGGAACTGCTGCAAGTAACTCATCAAAAATCTGATCATCATTCCAATCTAAATGACTATGAGCAGCTTGCTCTGCTTTAGATTCAGTTTGCGAAGGATGAGCATATTGCGTTGATGGATTTACTGAATCATCCGCAGCACGTAGCAACGCATCAATCTCTTGTTTATGACTCGCATCATCGTGTTGAAGTGCACGCCAAACTTCGCCTGTTTGAATCAGACGTTGGCTTTCAGTCTCAAACTGATGAGCACGTTGTAAAGTCTCTTCAAAATCTTCTGTTGACTGAGTTTCTTGAGGTTGATTACTTTGCTGCTCTTTCGCAATAACATCAGCAAACAACTTTTCAGCTAATTGTTGATGATGATCATCATGTTTTGATGCCTTAACAGGTTCTTCAAGCGCTTTAAATTGATCGTTGGCTACACCAGCAGTTTGTTCTTGGGCTTTCTGCTTATTTTTTATTGCGGGTGTATCTGCTGCTGTTAATTGCTCAGTCAAGTCATAAGCAGATTCTTGCTGAGGAATATTTTTATAAAATAAATCTTGCAGGTACGCGGGTGTATTTTTCAACGTTACCCATGTTTTATTCCATTGGATTCCAAATGCCAAAGTGACTAATAAAATACTAAATGCTAATAAGAACAGCGTTGCGCCGTAAATTGTCAATAATTGGCTAAGGCTTTGACCAAGTTCAAAACCAATGATCCCACCTGCCGCATTTTCTAAAGTATCGGCTGGCATACTCCAATGTAAGTAGAACAAGCTAGACAAAGAAAGAATTAAGAAAAATTGAGCTGCATAACGAAATGGACGATTTAGAAAACTTCTTGGCCACCACACTTGTACTGCTTCGATAAACAGAAATAGTGGAATCAGTAAACTTGCCCATCCCAAAAAGCCAAACAATAAATCTGCGATCCACGCCCCTGCCACACCACTTGCATTTGACACCTGTTGTGTATCACTTGATATATGCATCCAACCCGGATCAAAAGGTGTGTAGGTTACTGTGGCAAGAAATAGATAAATGCCAAAAGAAATCAAAAATAATGTCATTAAAAAGCGTTGTGCATAAACACTTGACACCGCAGTCATATACTGTCCTGTAACCCAATTCGTTATTTGTTTGTCTATTTTTTAAGGTCTAAGCCACCTTAATCAATAAGTTTAATATTATGCACTCGTTCTTACAAAAAAGATGCACGATTGTTTACTGTTGTTGTTAACATCCAGCCTTGATATAGCCCAATTCGATTGAGTTAATCAATATTATCCTGATGGATTTAACCCACTCCCCTGTGGTTTCACGTATAATTTTACCAGTTTCAATATAAAAAGGATGTTCTTTAATGAGCGCTCGTCACTCACGGTTAATTATTTTGGGCTCTGGACCTGCAGGCTACAGCGCGGCGGTATATGCTGCTCGTGCAAATTTAAAGCCTACACTGATTGCAGGTTTACAACTTGGTGGTCAATTAACAACGACAACTGAAGTTGATAACTGGCCAGGCGACCCTGAAGGATTAACTGGTCCTGTGCTTATGGAACGTATGCAAGCTCATGCAGAACGTTTCGGTACAGAAATCGTTTACGATCATATCAATGAAGTAGACTTAAAAACTCGCCCATTTGTCTTAAAAGGTGATATGGAAGAGTACACATGTGATGCGTTGATTATTGCAACAGGTGCAACTGCACAATATTTAGGTCTTGAATCTGAAGCTGCCTTTATGGGTCAAGGTGTAAGCGCTTGTGCGACTTGTGATGGTTTCTTCTACAAAAACCAAAATGTAATGGTTGTCGGTGGTGGTAATACGGCCGTTGAAGAAGCACTCTATCTTTCGAATATCGCTGCACATGTGACTTTAGTTCACCGTCGCGATACATTACGTTCTGAGAAAATCTTACAAGACCATCTCTTTGCTAAAGAGAAAGAAGGCAAAATCAGTATTATTTGGAATCATCAAGTTGATGAAGTTCTTGGTGATAAAACAGGTGTAACTTCTGTGCGCATCAAATCAACTCAAGATGCTAGTACACAGGATGTTCAGGTACAGGGGCTATTTGTTGCAATTGGCCATAAACCAAATACAAGCATGTTTGATGGTCAGCTCAATTTACGTGATGGATATATTCAAGTCCATAGCGGAACAGCGGGCAATGCTACAGCAGCTTCTATTGAAGGTGTATTTGCAGCAGGTGATGTTGCCGATAGCGTTTACCGCCAAGCGATCACATCAGCAGGTTCAGGCTGTATGGCAGCACTAGATGCTGAGAAATATCTTGATAATTTAAATTAATTATCTAAAAGTAAAAAAGCCACCGATGTGGTGGCTTTTTTTATTAAATTAAGCATAATCAAAAAAATGACGTATTTTTAAACAAAAAATTGGAAAACATAAATGACAACAACTTGGACCAATGGTTATCAAACTGAAGTTAATTATACCTACGGATATTATCGAGATCTCAGCCCCAATTTTCAAAAGTTCTGTTTATTACTCAATGGAATTGAAAGCCCAGATTTCCAAGAGAATCAAACACATTGTGAATTAGGCTTTGGACAAGGAGTCAGTATTAATATTCATGCTGCTAGTAACATTGCAAACTTTTATGGTACGGACTTTAATCCAGCACATGCAGCACATGCCAATCAACTAGCGGAACAGAGCAAGACCGAACATTATTTTTATGATGATAGCTTTGAAGAACTGCTTAACCGACATGACTTACCTATGTTTGACTCAATCAGTTTGCATGGTATCTGGAGTTGGATTAGCTATGAAAACCAGCACATCATTTTGAAATTTATTCGTAAATTTCTAAAGCCGAACGGCATCGTTTATATCAGCTATAACTGCGTTACTGGATGGGCCGCGAATATGCCTATTCGAGAACTATTTCATAGCCATTTTAAATTTAATAGTAAAAGTACCAACCCACTGCAAAAGGTCAATGAAGCACTTAATTTCAGCGAAAACCTATTACAGCAAAATCCTATTTTCGCCCAGCGCAATCCAAATGCCGTACAAAAAGTCGCAGATCTAAAACAACAAAATCCGAATTATCTTATCCATGAATATTTAAACCAAGATTGGCAATGCTTTTCTTTTCAGCAAGTGGTTAGGATTTTAGATGAAATCAAACTTTCTTATGCTGGTTCTACAGACTTGAATACGCATTTAGACAACATTAACTTTTCAGAGCAACATCAAGCATTCTTAAATGCAATTGAGCACCCTATTTTTAAAGAACAATGTCGTGATTACTTCGCCAATACTCAATTTCGCCGCGATCTGTTTATTCGTGGAAAAAACAACTTAACACCACTACAAGCTCAAGAAAAACTTCGTAAAACTGCTTTTGTTTTATTGACAGCTAAAGAGCAACTTCCGACAAGCATTAATGGTTTATTAGGAACCTTTAATTTAATCGAAGAAATTTATCTTCCTATAGGTGAAATGTTTGCTGAAAGAAAATATGAAGCAATTACGATTGCTGAACTAGAACAAGGCCTTAAGCAATTAAATTATGCCCAAATCTTAAATGCTCTCGTCATTCTCTGTCATTTAGGCTTAGCTCAACCTTGCCAAAACTTAGCACCTAATGATCAAGTTTTACAGCGTTGCCATAAGCTAAACCATTATTTACTCAGTCAAGCAAGCTTCCATCAAAATTATGGTGCTCTCATTAGTCCATTAACGGGTATCGGTATTCCGACCGAACATTTCCATCAATTATTTTATCGTGCACATTTCATTGATGGGCTGAATACTGCTACAGATTTTGCTTATTACGTTCAAGATGTCATCCATCAACTTGGATGGTTGGTATTAGACAAAAAAGGAAATGCTGTCGCTGACAAAAATGAAAGCCTCACCATTATCCAAGAAAAAGCACAATATTTTTTAGATAGCAAGAAATTGCACATCGCCAAACAACTTCGTCTATTTGAATAATTCGATGTTGGAATGGCGATCGAGGTTGATTGCCATTCTATGTTAGTTCAGTTAGCTTAGAATCAGTCCTATTGAATTTTCGTACTATGCAACAATTCCCTCCCTCACAATATATTTTTCCAGATCCTATTGAAGCAGATCCTGAAGGACATGGTTTTATTTGCATCGGTGCAGACCTCTCCCCTTCAACACTATTTGAAGCCTATACACATGGACTTTTTCCGTGGTTTAACCAAGATGAACCGATTTGTTGGTGGAGTCCTGAACCACGCTGCATTATTGACCCAAAAGCTTATAAACCAAGCAAGTCTCTAATTCGTAACATGAAGAAATATGATTATCGCATTACGATTAATCAAGCCTTTGAAGATGTCATCAGATCTTGTTCTTTACCCCGTAGTTATGCAGATGAAACATGGATTAGTGAAGATATTATTGAAGGTTATACCGCCTTATTTGCAGCAGGCTATGCATATAGTGTCGAAGTCTGGCAGCAAGATAAACTGGTAGGTGGCCTATATGGTGTCACCATCGGCAAAGGCTGTTTTGGTGAATCCATGTTTAGCACCGAAACCGATGTCTCTAAAATGGCATTTTATTCCCTAATGTTAATAGGACAAGAAAATCAGCTCCCTTGGATCGACTGTCAATTAGTGAATGAGCATCTGATAAGCCTTGGTGCTAGTACACTTTCTCGCCAAGCCTACCTAAAATCGTTACAAGATGTAATTATTGCCCCCTCTATCAATTGGAAAAATTATCAAGAACGTGTATTTTCAAGTAAAACAATAGCACTTTGTGCAAAATTAAACGGTTAATGGATTAACGCCTTGGAGGGACAGATTAATGAAATCATACCAACCCAAGTCCCTTTTAAATGACTTACAGTATTATATTACGCCACCGCATGACTGTAGCTATCTAGAAAACAAGTCTGCGCGAATGGTGTTTTTAGACCCGATTCATCGCATTGATGTGGTGACATTATCTGAGCTATCGCGTGTCGGTTTCCGACGTAGTGGAGACTTTGTTTATCGCCCCGAATGCCATCTATGTCGTCAATGTTTATCGTGCCGAGTACCTGTACAAGAATTCCAGATGAACAGTAGCCAAAAAAAAGCTTGGCGACGTAATCAAGATTTAAGAATGAGTATCTTGCCAACATCAAAGGCTACTCAAGAACATTATGATTTGTATGAACGCTATATCAATGAACGTCATGCCGATGGTGATATGTATCCTGCAAGTCTCGACCAATTTGAAAAGTTCTTAGTCCACAGTTGTACTGAAAGTTTCTTCATTGAGCTTTGGGAAAATGAAAAATTAATTGCAGTTTCAACGTGTGATTTGATGGATGATGGGCTTTCAGCTGTTTATACTTTCTTTGATCCAGATGAACAACGTCGTTCTTTAGGTGTTTTTGCAATTCTCAAGCAAATTGAATATGTTAAAACCCTAAATCTAGAGTATTTATATCTAGGCTATTGGGTGCCACATTCATCCAAAATGAATTATAAATCGCAATATACGCCACTTGAGTTATTACTTGATGGACAATGGCGAAGACTCAATCGTCCACTTTCAGAAAAAGAAATTCATCAACTCGGAAACTCTTTGATGAGCACATTGCCCTCTGAGTGGAATAATTTAATTATTAAATAACGCTGCAAAATCATCAGTGCATGTTTTGACCATAATCACAGCATGCTCTCTTGATCCATCTGAGTTTGGATAATAGTTTTTGCGTAAATCAATTTGATGAAATCCTGCTTTTTCGTATAAATGAATCGCAGCAGTATTACTTTCGCGTACTTCTAAAAAAATTTGAATCGGATTATTTTTTAATTGTTGAATTGAATAATCCAGTAATTCATAACCTAAGCCCTTTCCTTGCTGATTAGGATGAATCGCCATCAATAATAGATTTGCTTCATCAAGCACAGGCTGCAAAATACAAAACCCGACAACCTGATGATTATGCTCACACACTGTGCATTGATAAGATTCTAAAGATTCTTGAAACTGTTGTTTAGACCAAGGATGCGTTTGAACAAGACACTCAATTGCCGCAACATTATCCAAATCTTTTTCCTGCATCAATCGAATCACAATATCGCACCTATAAATGATTGATGCAGATTATCAGCAATTTAAAGCAAAATGAGAACAAAAAAATGGGCAACTTTCATTGCCCACCTGTATTAATTTGCATTAAAGCCCAATTCAGCACGCCACTTATTCAAAAGGGCTGTAGTATCATCATCATTTGGATGAAACTTCGGTCTCAAAAATGAAAGTAACGTTGGGATTTGGCGCGTCATAAAACCTTTATAACCATACATAAAATTAATCATATACTTGGTGTCACGCCATGTAAGCTTGCCATCAGTTTGCAATAATTTCGCAGTGAAGTACGACTGAGTAATAAAGATTAAACCCATTGCAATGACAAGTGCCAATGACCGCATGAAATAAGCTTTCGCTCCTTGTCCATACATGGCTTCATAAACATCAAAAGCGACTGCTTTATGTTCATTTTCCTCAACCGCATGCCACATCCATAAGTGATACATGGTTTCATCCATGAACATCGACTGAATATCTGGATTACTCAGTAATTCCTCAGCAATCGTAGAAGTAAAATGTTCCAGTGCGCAGGTGCCAGTTAAACCAATCATTTCTTTAGTAAAGCCAAATGGTTTTAAAAGTCTAGATGTAATACCCACAGCACGATTAATTAATCGCCCGGTCTGATCTTCCATTTTGCGCACACCATATCCATAAGCTTCAGCTGAAGCATTAAAAGCCAAGTGCTCTTTTGAATGCATCGCTTCTTGACCAATAAAGGCGCTGATTTCTCTTTGTAATCTTGGATCGGCAAGCTTTGGATCATTTCGCACTGCTCTCGTACTATTTACGAAGAATTGTTCCCCTTCAGGAAATAGTGCTGACAAAGCGGTCATAAAATGCGTTAAAGCAGCATCACCATTTGCCCAGTAGCGAGGTACTTCACCAAACTCAAAATCCATTCTTCGTACAGGGAAACTAGCACCAGCTCGGTTTGAAATATTGACTTTAGCATTCATACCTTCTTCTCCTTAAAGATACTTATTTATTTTAAAAATTCATCTATCTTCTATTTATACGCCCTTTTCTATGCGTGAAATAAGTGCAAATAAGGTCATAAAAGCATCATCTTAGGACATCTAATTATTGTAAAGAGCGTTGTTTTAAAGCATAAAAAAGGAGCAAATGCTTGCTCCTTTTTTTTAACAATTAGTTTTTAAACGCGTTCACAACTTAAAAACCAAGTTTAGCTTTCCAGTCTTTTAATAGTTGAACTGTATCTAAATCATTTGGATGAAAGCGCGGTTTAAAATATGCCAACATTTCACCTGCCATACCTGTAATGATCCCTTTAGAAGGACTATAACCATATTTATAGATCATCCCTAGCTCTTTTAGATTTAGCTTTTTATCTTGTTGCAACAAGCGCAAAGTAAAATAAGATTGTAGGATAAAAATTAGAGCCATCGCGAATACAAGTGCAGTCGTTCTTAAGCTATATGCCTTAAGCCCAGTTCCAAATACGCCCTCGTATACATCATAAGCAACTGCTTTATGCTCATTTTCTTCAACGGCATGCCAGAACCACATATACGACATTGTGTCATCTGTCATCAAATCTTGGATATGCTTGTTGCGCAATAATTCTGAGGCAATCGTCGCAGTAAAATGCTCTAATGCTGTCGTTGCTGTTAGGTCGACCATTTCACGCGTCATACCAAAAGGTTTTACGATTTTTGAAAAATTATTCAATGCAAATTGAATATAGCGTCCCGTAATCTGTTCCAAAGAACGTACATCATGACCATATTTTTGCGCAGAAGCATTGAAATTTACATGCTCTTGGGTGTGCATTGCTTCTTGACCAATAAATGCACTAATTTCTTTTTGTAATTCTGCATTATCTTTAATTGCTGGGTAATAACGTACAGCACGTACAGCATCGATAAATAATTTTTCACCGTCAGGGAATAGTGCTGACAATGCTGTCATAAAGTGTGTAAGACCGGCTGAACCGTCCATCCAATACTCTGGTACTTGATCGAAATCAAAGTTCATACGACGTACTGGAAAACTCGCACCTGCACGATTTGAAATATTTACTTTAGCATTCATGCTGCCCACTCCTTCTGTGGAATCTCTCCACTTAGATACTTTTGTTCATTTTCTTGAGTTTTATATTACGGTTTTATTCGTATCAATTAAGTGCAGTTTAGGACAGCTAAGTATCAGTTTAGGACACTCTTACAGACAAATTGTCAAACAATAGACATAAAAAAACACCCCGATGGGGTGTTTTTTTATTACCTTAGAGGCTTATGCAGTTACTTTAGCAACAACACCAGCACCTACAGTACGACCACCTTCACGGATCGCAAAACGTAGACCTGGGTCCATTGCGATTGGGTGGATTAACTCTACTGACATTTCAACGTTATCACCTGGCATTACCATTTCAACGCCGTCTTGTAACTTGATTGCGCCAGTTACGTCAGTTGTACGGAAGTAGAACTGTGGACGGTAACCGTTAAGGAATGGAGTATGACGACCACCTTCTTCTTTAGAAAGTACATATACTTCCGCATCGAATTTAGTGTGTGGCTTGATTGAACCTGG
>NZ_JBICJJ010000023.1:0-331567 GCF_043102985.1 Acinetobacter sp. YQ_14
GTTGGGTCATTCACCGTACCTGTTAATGCAGGCGTATTGTCATTGGTAATAATATCATCAATGGTAATAGCTGGGGCTAAACCATCTACTGTTGCTGTTGCAGGATCTGATGTATTACCTGCTGGGTCCGTCGCTGTTGCTGTAACCTGATCACCATCATTTAACCCAGGATTATCTACTGTCCAGCTACCATCTGGTCCAGCGACAACTTGCACTGTACTCCCATCAGGGAAGGTCACAGTCACCGTTGAACCAGGTTCTGCTGTACCTGTAATTGGATCATTTTCATTAATTGGGTTAATCACCGGAGCATTCGGAGCATCGACATCAACAGAGTAGCTTTGCGTATCAGTAACCGTACTACTATTGCCAGCAGCGTCAGTAAACTTAACATTCGCTTCAATTATTTTATTGCTATCAGCTAATAATCCACTACCTGGAACCACAACGCTCCATGTGCCATTGGCAGGATTAACAGTTGCTAAATAACTCATACCATTCACAATTACAGTGACAACAGTAGTAGCAGCATCTGAAGGAATGTTCGTTAAAGTACCAGTAATGGTTACATCACCTGCCGATTCAGCAGCATTCAAAGTATTATCATCAGTCACAGAATCAACTGTAAAACCAACATTGTCTGTATTTGGTGGTGTCGTATCACCGTTATTATTATTGTTATTATCACTTCCACCGCCACTAGCAGCAGCAATAATACCGCCAGCAACCAAAGGAATAGCCCACAACCATGGGCTCATTGATGCATCATTGTATAAAAGTGGTTCTATAGATTGGATAGGTTGAAAAATTACATCAGATACTGGTGCTTCAACAACTTCAGGAAGAGCTGCTGGTGTTTCTTCTAAGTAAACAGCACCTTCATTGTCGGAATCCGCATCTGCATCTGCATCCGCGTCTGCATCCGCGTCACTTTCACCCTCTTTGAATTTAGCCCAAACTAACTGACCGTTTTCATCTTGTATAACAAGACTATTATCAATATTACTATTTTCACTAAAGAAATTTTGAACAACAATTGTTTCTCCATTTTTTAAAAAAACAATTGCATTCAAACCGTCTTTTTTAATTACGACAATATCCTTTAACGGAACCTTAATTAATACTACAGCAGGCTCAGAAGGTAGAGTTGTAGTATTTTCCATTGTATTAGAAAGGGTTTTATGACTTTCCTTAGAAATTATTTGGATTTCAGACATGGTCGTTATTCCTCTGATTATTTAATAATTCTTGTGTATGTATATTTGGTTGGTTTATTAATCATTTCCTATACCTATTAAAATCTAAATTAAAATTCACTTTTGTTAAACACATCACAAAAAAACTTTACAAAAATGACAACATCATCATAGAAAAAAGGTCAATAAAGTTTTACAACCTAACGTTTTATAAATAAAACTATTTAAATAATTTATTTTTCTTAAACAATAAAGACATTAATAAAATGACCAAAAAAATCATGATTAGCCTATACTTTAAAAATCCATATATTATAAAGATAATTTATTAGCCAGTAAAAAATTTATTTCAAAATAAAATTAATCAGTTGTATTTATTAAATTTTTTAAAAAATATTATTCATTTACAGGATAGCTAAATCTAAAAACCTTCATGTGTTTATTAAATTGTATTTAATGTACAATTATCATTTTGTTACACTAAATATCAGATTTATTGATTTACAATAAATAAACCATAAGGAATAAAGATAAAAACATAGACTAAAGACTTAAATCAAAAATATCAGTTATACTTATTTTTAATTAATTTAGATTAAGTAAAACCAATAATTAATTATACTAGAATTAAACAAGTTCAATTAAAGAACCAAAATAACCATTTTACTGTTTAGTAAGCTTTAAAACAGAAATAAATTTATTAAAAATTCCAAATAAGAACCTGTTAATTTTAATTAAAAGTTTTGGGGATTCTGAAGTCGTTCAACCTCTTTAACTTTTTCCGGATGGTAAATTTCTGTCAATTCATCATCAGACTTAATTGTTGTTATTCGTTCTGGATTATAGATTTTAATAGACTCTTTTCCACTTTCATCTTCGCTCACAATATATTTAAAGCCGCGTCTGTTCATTTTATTGCAGAGACGTTGATAGAAGCCTTTTACTCCTTCTGTTTCTTCATTGGGATTAAAATAAAATGCATTCATTACCGCAGGTAAGCCAAGCCCACAAACCACACCAGACAGTAATACGCTGATAAATGTATATCCAATTAAAATACTGCTATATGGACTGAGTGCAGGTACATTCGCAACAGCGAGAATCAAAGCAAGCGAAATTCCTCCACGCACACCACCCCATGAAAGAATCGTTAAACTGCCGTTATAGCTTTTATTTCTGAATGACGGAAACAGTGCAAATGCTGCAAAATTTGCAGCAAAGCGTGACAAGTGCAAAATAAGAAAGGCAATAATTCCACCAATAATTAAATTGGCACTTAGATCAAGGATAAAGAGCTCTAAACCTATTAAGGTGAATAAAAAAGAATTTATGATCCCTTCTACAGCATGCCAAAAATGATTGACCTCTCTAATCTCGCGTTGTTCTCTAAACTCTTGCCATTTATTTCCAACAATCAATCCGCCAATCACACAAGCAATTGGTGCAGATGCATGTGCAAATAATGCGACCAAGTAAGATCCACTCGCTAGTAATGCAGTCGTTAGAATCAGAGACTCCATTTCGTGCTTTCCGCGTAAGAGACGCAAAATACCGAAACCAAACGCAAAGCCAATGATGACAGCGACAAAAATCTCGTATAGCAAAGTTTCAATCGTTGCCAATAGAGAGAAATGCTCACCTTGTAAAACTTTCAGCAAAGTCATGAATAAAGCAATACACATTGCATCATTAAATAATGATTCACCTTCAAGCTTAACAATTAGATGATGTGGCGCTCGAATAGAACTCAAAACTCCTTTGATTCCAATCGGATCAGTTGCACCTAAAGCAGCACCGAGTAATAAAAGCACTGACATTGGCACTGAATAACCTACCACCCATTGGAACAAATAAAGTAGACCAGCATAAATAACTGCACACAAAACTAGTGCAATAGTCGCCAAGATGCTGATTGGTTTCCAATAATTTTTAAGATCAGAAATTTTAAACTTCAATGCAGAAGAAGTAAGAATGAAACAGATAACGCCATTGATGAGGAAGTCATAGAAATCAATTTCACGTACAGCCGATTCAATATTGTGAATATTAATCGTAATAAATTGATTACCATTCAGTAGACTTGCACCCCATTGTAAAATGAAGACAAAAATTGCTGAGACAATGGGTACACCAATTGCTTGTGGAAATCCAAGTACGCGCTTATTGAAGATAGTAGTGGCAATTGAAAGCGTAAAAACAGCAGTCAAAGCTTGTAAAAGAAAAAAATTACCCATACTACCCCTTGTTATTACTTATCACGCACAACGATTTTTCCAAATCAAACTGTTTGGATTTCGCGGTGGAATTCGTAACTCATCAATTTATTTACTGTCAATTACTGAAGTAGAGTTTTTATCTAAGACATCTTAGTTCTTATTGAAATAACAAATATGAGTCTATAGATAGACACATCATCTAAGTTCAGTATTTATGACAATTATTTTACTGAACTTTTATTTTTTTATTCGTATAACTTCGGTATGGAAATCAAAAGCAGAACACCTTTGGCTCTGCTTATTTGAATGTATTACACTGATTAATATCACCCGATTTAAGTCCTAGCTCAAACCAATGCATACGTTGTTCACTTGTACCATGAGTAAAACTATCTGGTACGACTTGCCCAGTAGCACGACGCTGTAAATAATCATCACCAATTTTTTCAGCTGCATCCATGGCTTCCTCAATATCACCTTGCTCCAAGAATTGAGTCCGTTGCTGATTTTGATGTGCCCAAATTCCAGCAAAACAATCAGCTTGCAACTCTAAGCGAACTGAGAGTTGATTGCCCTCGGATTGACTTGCTTGCGAACGAGCTTGTTGTACTTGCCCTGAAATGCCTAATAAATTTTGAATATGATGACCAACCTCATGAGCAATCACATAAGCTTGAGCGAAATCTCCAGCTTGATCTTGTCTAGAAAGTTCAGTTTGATTTTGCTCTCCAGATATTCCCATCTGCTGACGCATATCTTTAAAAAATGAAGTATCGATATAAACTTTTTGATCTGCTGGACAATAAAATGGCCCCATTGCTGCTTGAGCAGTACCGCAACCTGAACGAACAACACCATTAAATAAAACCAGTTTTGGTGGTTTATAAGTCATACCAAGCTGTTGAAATACAGGCGTCCAAGTATCCTCTGTATCCGCAAGCACAGTACCGACAAAGTCTCGTGCTTCTCTCTGATCGTCAGTCATATTTTGCGGCTCACTTCCCTGTTGAGCTGATTGTGCATTTGTAACTGCTTGTGTGGCTTGATAAGCCTGTTGAGGATCAACTCCGAAGAATTTCCATGCAACAAATGCCACAACTAAACCAATAATACTAATACCACCCGCTTTTGCTCCGCCACCACCACGACGATCTTCGACATTGGTGCTCACTCTACGACCTTTCCAACGCATATCTATTCTCCAATTTATGATGATGACGGTTTATTTTATGCTTTAGCTTTTGGCCATGCTTTTTTTATTAAACTAACAATAAGCAGCACAATGATACCTGCCGCAAAACCAACACCTAAGTTGATTAATGTCGGGGTTAATGCGCCAATAATCGAACCAAAACTTGGTATCAGTTCTAAATGATCGACAGTTTCTTCAGTGAAATGATGTAACAGTGGAATGGTATGACTAATAATACCTCCCCCCACTAAAAACATCGCAACCGTACCAACAATAGATAATGTTTTCATTAAAACTGGTGCAAAAGCCAGTAAACCACGCCCAATTTTATTTTTAAATTCAGATACTTGTTGTGTTAAATATAAACCTAAATCATCAATCTTAACGATCATTGCAACAAAGCCATAAACACCAATGGTCATGACGATCGCAATAATACTCAATACTGTCACTTTAGTCATAAATGCTGCTGATGCAACTGTACCTAACGAAATCACCACAATTTCAGCAGATAAAATAAAGTCTGTACGAATCGCACCTTTTACTTTTTCTTTTTCAAATTTTGCTAGGTCAACTTCGACTTCCTGTAGCTCTTCACTCGCTTCTTCTGGTGTTTTGGCTTTTTTATGGTAGAGAGAATGTATAACCTTTTCTACGCCCTCATAACATAGAAACAGACCACCAAGCATTAATAATGGATTAATCAACCAAGATGCGACAACACTAATTAAAAGTGCTAATGGGACAAGAATAAGCTTATTAACAAATGAGCCTTTTGCGACACTCCACACCACAGGAAGTTCACGATCAGCACGAACACCACTGACTTGTTGGGCGTTGAGAGCTAAATCATCACCTAATACACCAGCCGTTTTCTTTGCTGCCATTTTACTCATGACTGCAACATCATCTAAAACTGTTGCAATATCATCTAGTAACAGTAATAAACCACTCGCCATTTTTATTTCCTAGTTTATATTTATCTGGCTATTGTAGAATTACTCAATAATTTCACAACATTATTTTAATAAAAGTTGAAGCAAGCGCTGACGAAAAAAATTTATTTCCCGTACAATAATGCCAATCTATATATTTATGAAATAACTGAATCTTGGAACATATCATGAGTAATGCTGATCAACGTCCAATCATTTTGACAGGCGACCGCCCTACTGGACAACTTCACCTTGGCCACTTTGTTGGTTCATTACGTTCTCGTGTAGGTTTACAAGACAGTCATCATCAACATCTTTTATTAGCAGATGCCCAAGCACTGACTGATAATGCTGACAATCCAGATAAAGTTCGTAATAACATTCTTCAAGTTGCTTTAGATTATTTAGCGGTTGGTATTGATCCAACTAAAACAACAATTTGCGTTCAGTCATGCTTGCCTGCACTGAATGAGCTCACAATGCTTTATCTTAACTTTGTGACTGTTGCACGTTTAGAACGTAATCCAACCATTAAATCTGAAATTCAAATGCGTGGATTTGAGCGCGATATTCCAGCAGGTTTCTTATGCTATCCAGTCGCTCAAGCTGCTGACATTACTGCATTTAAAGCAACTGTTGTGCCTGTTGGTGAAGATCAAATTCCAATGATTGAACAAACCAATGAAGTAGTCCGTCGTGTAAACCGCCAAATCGGACATGATCTTTTACCTGAATGTAAGGCTTTACTCTCAAATATGGGGCGTTTACCTGGTTTCGATGGTAAAGCAAAAATGTCTAAATCTTTAGGCAATACAATTGTGTTAAATGCTTCTGATAAAGATATCAAGAAAGCAGTCAATGCTATGTACACCGATCCAAACCATTTACGTATTGAAGATCCAGGTCAAGTTGAAGGCAATATCGTATTTACTTACCTTGATGCCTTTGATCCGAATAAAGAAGAAGTTGAAGAATTAAAAGCACATTATCGCCGCGGTGGTTTAGGTGATGGCACAGTGAAAAAGCGTCTTGAAGGTGTGTTAAAAGAATTAATTACACCTATTCGCGAACGTCGTGCTGAATTAGAAAAAGATCCTGATTACATTATGGATGTACTTAAACAAGGTACAGAAAAATGTCGTAATATCACGCAGCAAACTTTAGATGAAGTAAAAGATGGATTAGGCTTATTTAAATTCTAATTTACGTTACTTTTACTCTAAAAAAGCCCACTTGTTGGGCTTTTTTATTTAAACCATTGATTTAAGTTTAATTAAGGAACTTTATAAAAAATCCAGTTACTAACAATTTTTGTCACTTATTAACATCTATTAACAGTAGTTAACATGAATACCTATGAACTTAGTCAGGTTTTTTTATAATATAGCGATGTAGGTTAGGTAACACTAATCTCATGACATTTCTCCTTTCAACCGAAACTGTTTTAAACAGATTCGTTGTTCAACGCAATGACAACCCCAATCATTGCGTTTTTTTTCGCCTAAAGAATATGTCTGTAATAGGTTGAATTTTACACTTGATACAATTACTCTTATAAGCAATTTATTTTTATAAATATTTTTAGAAAAATATAAGAGAACGACTCATGATTTGGGATTTATTAATACACCCGTCAAACATAGTTTTCAGCATTGCGTTATTGCTGTGCTTGTTTATTGGCATGCTTGAAGTGATCTTATTGTTATTTGGTGGAAGTAGCAGTTTTATAGATCAATTTTTACCAGATAGTCTAACTGATGTTGATCATGCAGATGTTTCGATTGATCAACCTGAGAACTTATTTACTCAACTATTAGAGTGGCTATATCTAGGAAAAGTCCCTCTTCTCGTTTGGTTAATCATTTTTCTCACTGTCTATGCGCTAACAGGCTTAATTATTCAAGATATTTTCTTTAATGTTACTGAACACTATCTTTCTGCATGGATTATTGCGCCTGCATGCTTATTTCTATCAATGCCTATAGTGCGTTTCAGTGCAGCACTTATTTCTAAAATTATTCCTAAAGATGAAACGACAGCCATATATACTGATGATCTGATTGGTCGAACTGCTCACATCGTTTTAGGTGAAGCTCGACCAAACTCCCCTGCTCAAGCCAAAGTGAAAGATCAATTTGGTCAAACACACTATGTATTAGTTGAACCAGAGCAGGATATTGTTTTCCAACAAGGACAAGATGTTATTTTGACACAAAGAACCAAAATTGGTTTTCAAGCTATTGCTAGTTAATTTTATATTTATTACACGAGGGTCTTTAAATGTTTAACTCAGCGCTCACTGAGATTTTAATAATCACAGGCGTTATCTTTGCTGCATTAATTTTTATTGGGGTCATTGTTGCCCGCTTATATACACGTTCTAGTAAAGAAGTTTCTTTTGTTCGTACTGGCTTCGGTGGTGAAAAAGTGATTCTGAATGGTGGTGCAATTGTACTGCCAGTTTTACATGAAATTATTCCTGTAAATATGAATACCTTACGCTTAGAAGTTAAACGTGCAGCAGATCAAGCACTTATTACCCGTGACCGTATGCGTGTCGATGTGATGGCTGAGTTCTATGTCCGTGTTAAGCCTACAGGTGAATCTATTGCGACTGCTGCTCAAACATTAGGTAGAAAAACGATGTCTCCTCAAGAACTAAAAGACTTAGTTGAAGGTAAATTTGTCGACTCACTTCGTGCTGTAGCAGCTGAGATGGCTATGGAAGAGTTACATGAGAAGCGCGTTGACTTCGTACAAAAAGTTCAACAAGTTGTCTCTGAAGATTTATCAAAGAATGGTTTAGAACTAGAAACAGTTTCTCTTACAGGTTTAGATCAAACAAGCTTTAAATTCTTCAATCCACAAAATGCTTTTGATGCTGAAGGTTTGACTAAACTTACAGAAACTATCGAAGACCGTCGTAAGAAGCGTAATGACATCGAACAAGATACTGATCTTGCGATTCGTGCGAAAGATTTAGAAGCAGAACGTAGAAGATTAGAAATTTCTCGTGAAGAAGAATACGCAAAACTGCAACAAGAACGTGAAATTTCGATTCGTAGAGCCGAGCAACTTGCTGAGATCGCATCCCAAGAGGCTGGAAAAAAACGTGAAGCAGAAGAAGCACGTATTGCCGCAGAACGTGAAGTCGATTTGAAAAGAATTGCTGCTGCACGTGATGTCGAGAATGAAAATATTCAAAAATCACAGCTCATTGAAAAAGCTCAAGTTGAGCAGAAGAAAACTATTGAACTTGCTGAACAAGATCGTGCGATTGCAATTGCAGAAAAATCTCGTGCTGAATCAGAAGCCAAAGCACAAGCTGACAGAGCTCGTGCAGAAGCAGTAAAAGCAGAAGAAGAAGTTGTGACTGTACGTGAAACTCAACGTGCAGAACGTCAAAAAGCAGTTGAGTTGGTTGCTGCCAAACAAACAGCGGAAAAAGATGCGATTGCGATTACCGTTGCAGCTGATGCTGGTAAGAAAGCGGCTGCCGATGAAGCTGAAGCAATCCGTATTGCTGCTGAAGCTGAAGCTGAGAAAGTTCGCTTAAAAGCAAAAGGTGAAGCAGATGCGAAAGTATTGCTTGCACAAGCTTTAGAAAAACAATACCAAGTTGATGCTGAAGGTGCGCGTGCAGTCAATGAAGCAGCGAATACACTTTCTGCTGAACAGGTTGAAATGCAAGTTCGTTTAGCAATGCTCAAACACTTGCCTGAAATCATCCGTGAAAGCGTTAAACCAATGGAAAATATCGATGATATTAAAATTCTCCAAGTGAATGGTTTAAATGGTTTTGCAGGTGGAAGCAGTGCATCTGGAGAAGTTGCAGAAAATGGTCAAGCATCTTTATCTGACCAAGTCGTGAATAGTGCCCTACGCTATCGTTCGCAAGCGCCTTTGATTGATAGCTTAATGAATGAACTTGGCCTACAAGGTGGCGATATCAATGGTTTGACTCAAGGGTTAAAACCTAAAACTGAGTAATATAAATTTTTTGCAGAATTGTCTTGTCCCATTGCATTAAAATGGAACAAGACAAATTATTAAAAACACTCAATCCCAGCCAATAAAGCAGACATAAAAGCACGTTTATCAATAATTTCATTATCAAATACAAGTTCAATACGATCAAAGAGCGCAATAAAGTCTTCACTAGAATCCAAAATTGTTGCATGGATTAGAGTGATTAGTCGTTGCTGTACAACCTGAGAGTATGTATTTAACTCAGGCAAAAGTAACGCCTTTACAGCAGTAATAACATCCTCAGCATGGTTTACATCCAAAGCATGCAGCTTTAAACAATCTTCATCGCTTACATAGTTTGCATCAAATACCTTGAGCAAACTAAGCAGATCAAATATTTCCTGTTTAGCTTTCATTATTTCACTTAAACTTCTAGTTAAATTGTAAATGCAATATCTTGATGGCTTACTTCTTTAACTTCCCAATTGTTGATTAATACTCCTAGCCCATGTTCTGGCTCCCATGAACACTCAAAAAGTAAACCAATAGCCTCATCTTGTGGCTCTAATTCCCCAATGTAAATGCCAACAGAAGTCAATAATTCTTTAAGTTGAGAGGCGTTTTCTACTGAGGGAACGAGATGGGCAAAATTTTCACCGAACTGAGCTTTTAAATCTACCAAACAGTCGTGATAGTAAGCCAATATACTTTCAAAGATCTGTTCTTTCAGTTCTTTTTCTTTTTCACAAAATTGATAAGCCAGATTTAATTGCCACTCTTCAATCACTCCACTTTCAGTAGGAATAGTTAAAGTGACTTCTTTTTCGAAAATTTCACTGACATAAGGAATAATATATCTGCCATATTCATCTGGCTCAATCCCTTCCAATGATATACCCGTAATCGATTCCATATAACGTTCCTGAAATTAGATGTATAACTCAATTACTTTCTTATTAAGATTTAAATTTATCAAAAAACAACCACATTAAATATTTTATCATGGCTATTCCTTCACAAATTAAATGTGAATTTGCTAGACAAGATTCCTCTAATAAAAAACCCCAATGTCTCCATTGGGGTTTTTTAAAGATTAAAATCTAACGAATTACGCTAAACCTTTCTCTTTTAAAACTTGCAACATTGTAGAACCAAGCTCAGCTGGGCTACGAGTGTAAGCCATTCCCGCGCGTTCAAACGCAGCGAATTTCTCTTCAGCAGTACCTTGACCACCAGAAATGATCGCACCAGCGTGACCCATACGCTTACCTTTAGGTGCAGTTACACCAGCAATGTAACCAACAACAGGCTTAGTCACGTTAGATTTGATAAATTCAGCAGCTTCTTCTTCCGCAGTACCACCGATCTCACCGATCATGATGATTGCATCAGTATCTGGATCATCTTGGAACAATTGAAGCGCTTCAATCTGGTTCATACCTGGGATTGGGTCACCACCGATACCGATACAAGTCGACTGACCTAAACCAAGCTTAGTTGTTTGAGCAACAGCTTCATAAGTCAATGTACCTGAACGTGAAATAATGCCAATACGGCCTGGTTGGTGGATGTGACCAGGCATAATACCGATCTTACATTCACCCGGAGTGATCACGCCTGGGCAGTTAGGACCAACTAAACGAGTACCGTTGCCGTTAGTTTCTAAGTAGCGTTTTGCTTTAAGCATGTCGATCGTTGGAACACCTTCAGTGATCACAACGATTAGGCCAACACCTGAATCAACCGCTTCAACGATTGAGTCTAAAACGAATGGAGCTGGTACATAGATTACAGATGCATCAGCATTTGTTTCACGTACAGCTTCTTTCATTGTGTTGAATACTGGTAAGTCAAGGTGAGTTGTACCACCTTTACCTGGAGTAACACCACCAACAACTTTTGTACCGTAGTCTAAAGCTTGTGCAGAGTGGAAAGTACCGTTTTTACCAGTAAAACCTTGTACCAATACTTTAGTGTCTTTATTAATTAATACGCTCATGATTGATACTCCTTACGCTTTAACTGCAGCTACAACTTTTTCTGCGGCATCAGATAAACCGTTCGCAGAAATTAATTTCAAACCTGATTCATCAAGTAATTTAGCACCTAACTCAGCGTTGTTACCTTCTAAACGAACAACAACTGGTACAGTTACATTTACTTCTTGAACTGCTGCAATAATTGCTTCAGCAATCATGTCACAACGTACGATACCACCAAAGATGTTGATTAAAACACCTTGTACAGAAGTATCAGCAAGGATGATTTTGAACGCTTCGATTACGCGTTCTTTAGTTGCACCGCCACCAACGTCAAGGAAGTTTGCAGGCTGACCACCATAAAGTTTAATGATGTCCATTGTTGCCATTGCAAGACCAGCACCGTTAACCATACAACCAATGTTACCTTCTAAAGCAACATAGTTAAGGTCAAATTCAGATGCTTTTAATTCACGCTCATTCTCTTGAGATTTGTCACGTAAAGCAGCAACTTTAGGCAAACGGTAAAGCGCATTAGAGTCGATACCTACTTTCGCATCAACACATAAAATATCACCATTTTCACGAACTGAAAGTGGGTTAATTTCAAATAATGCAAAGTCATTTTCTACAAATGCTTGGTAAGCAGCGCCCATAATTTTTACAAATTGGCTCACTTGCTTGTCTTTCAAACCTAAAGCAAATGCAACTTCACGTGCTTGGAATGGTTGTAAGCCAACTAAAGGATCAACTTCAACTTTGATAATTTTTTCTGGAGTTTCTTCCGCAACTTTCTCGATTTCTACACCACCTTCGGTAGAAGCCATGAAAGTAATACGACGGCTAGAACGGTCTACAACCGCGCCTAAGTAAAGCTCACGCTCAACCGGATAAACGTCTTCAGCCACGATGATGCTGTTAACTGGTTGACCATTTGCATCTGTTTGATACGTTACTAAACGAGTACCAATGATGTTGTTAGCGAATTCGATTACATCTTCTTTTGATTTTGCAACTTTAACACCGCCAGCCTTACCACGACCACCAGCATGAACTTGCGCTTTCATTACTGCGAATTTACCACCAAGCTGTTCAAATGCAGCAACGGCTTCGTCTGCATTTGTTGCCAAGATACCTTCTTGTACTGGCATGCCATATTCTTTCAATAATGCTTTAGCTTGATACTCATGTAAGTTCATTTAGTTACCTACTATGTTGTTTGTAGTGATACAGCCTAGATTTTCTTAAAACCAGACTGCTACATATTGAATAAATGATTGCCTAAATAAGACAATCATCTTCATTCAAAAAAGTGTGGCGAACCACACTTTATGTTTTATTTACGCTTACGTTGAATCGCGTGGATTGCACGACCATCTACAGAAAGCGCTGCTTCATGTACAACTTCTGAGAATGTTGGATGACCAAAAGTCATCAACTGTAAGTCTTCAACAGAAGAAACAAACTCAAGCGCGATCATACCTTGGTGTACGATATCAGATGCATTAGGACCCACAACGTGCATACCTAAAAGACGATCTGTTTTCGCATCAGCAACGAATTTAACAAAACCAGCAGTATCACCCGCAGCTAATGCACGACCATTCACCGCAAATGGGAATTGACCAGCTTTAACTTCGTGACCTTTTTCAGCTGCTTGTTCTTCAGTTAAACCAACCCAAGCTGCCTCTGGATGTGTATAGATAACGCTGATGATTGTGTCGTAGTTTACTTGAGCAGCATGACCGTGAATACGTTCAACTGCCATTACGCCCTCTTCCATTGCTTTGTGTGCAAGCATTGGACCGCGTACCAAGTCACCAATCGCATAAACACCTTCAACAGATGTTTGGCACTGATCATTTACATCAACTAAACCACGTTCAGTGAGTTTAATGCCAGAATCTTCTGCCAATAAACCTTCTGCATATGCTTTACGACCTACACATACGATTAACTTGTCAAAAACTTGTTCTTTGTCTTCGCCAGCTTGGTTATATTTAACTGTTACTTCACGACCATTCGTTTCAGCACCAGAAACTTTCGCACCGATACGAATATCTAAACCTTGTTTTTTCAAGATTTTTTGATATTCCTTTGCCAATGCTTTGTCTGCCATTGGTAAGAATGCATCTAATGCTTCAAACACAACAACTTCTGAACCAAGACGACGCCATACTGAACCAAGCTCTAGACCGATAACACCCGCACCAATCACACCAAGACGCTTAGGAACTTCTGGGAATTTTAATGCGCCAGTAGAGTCAACAATTAAGTCTTCATCAACAGGTGCTACTGGAATGTTTACAGGCACAGAACCCGTTGCAAGGATTACGTATTTAGGTTCTAAAACCTGTACATCACCTTCAAACGGTGTGAATTCTACTTTTTTACCTGCAAGTAATTTACCCGTACCTTGTAACCACTCGATACCATTACCTTTAAGTAATTGAGCAACTCCACCAGTCAACTGATCTACAACTTTGTCTTTACGTGCCAACAAAGTTTCTAAATCAAATTTAACTTCACCAGTCGTGATACCGTGTTCAGCAAGTTCGTGAACAGTAGCTTCATAACGGTGAGAAGAGTCAAGCAATGCTTTAGAAGGGATACAACCAACGTTTAAACACGTACCACCTAGAGATGGTTTACCGTTGTGAATACGTTTTTCGATACAAGCAACTTTGAAACCAAGTTGTGCAGCACGGATTGCTGCTTCATAACCACCAGGTCCGCCACCAATAACAACAAGATCAAATTGTTGAGACATTTTTATCTCCAAACTCCCATATAAAGGAACTACTTTATACGGGAGCTAATATTTGTAGTATTAAAGATCAAGAATGAGTTTAGCTGGTTCTTCTAACAATTCTTTAATTGTTACTAAGAAACCTACAGCTTCTTTACCATCGATTAAACGGTGGTCATAAGAAAGCGCTAAGTACATCATTGGCAAGATTTCAACTTGACCATTTACTGCCATAGGACGCTCTTGGATTTTATGCATACCCAAGATTGCTGTTTGTGGCTGGTTTAAAATAGGTGTTGAAAGCAATGAACCGAAAGTACCACCGTTCGTGATTGTGAACGTGCCGCCAGTCATATCTTCGATACCCAATTTACCGTCACGTGCTTTGAAAGCATAGTCACGGATACCGTTTTCAACTTCTGCATAGTTCATACGGTCAGTATCACGAAGTACAGGAACAACTAGACCACGATCAGAAGAAACTGCTACACCGATGTCATAGAAACCGTGATAAACGATATCGTCGCCATCAATAGATGCATTTACAGCTGGGTAACGTTTTAACGCTTCAGTTGCAGCTTTAACAAAGAAAGACATAAAGCCTAAACGAGCACCATGACGTTTTTCGAAAGCATCTTTATATTGCTTACGCATTTCCATGATTGGCTTCATGTTAACTTCGTTGAACGTTGTTAACATTGCAGTTTGTTGTGTAGCCGCCAATAAACGCTCAGCAACACGCTTACGTAAACGTGTCATTGGAACACGTTTCTCAATACGCTCACCAACAGCAACGCTTAATGGTTGAACTGAAGCAGCTGGTTTATGGTTTGCAACATCTTCTTTAGTGATGCGACCACCGCGACCTGTACCTTGTACATCAGCAGCATTGATACCAGTTTCAGATAATGCTTTACGAACCGCAGGCGCTTGGTTTTGATCAACAGGTTGAGTTGATGCAGCAGCCGCAGGTGCAGACGCAGCAGGAGCCGCTTCTGCTGGTGCAGCAGCTTCAGGAGCAGCTGCAGAAACAGCACCAGCTTCGAATTGTGCAATTACTTCATCAGAAAGAACGGTATCGCCTTCATCTTTGATGATTGCTACTAAGCTACCATCAGCTGGAGCAACCACTTCTAAAACAACTTTATCGGTTTCAATGTCACAGATCACTTCATCACGTGATACAGGTTCACCTACTTTCTTGTGCCAAGTAGCGATCGTGCCGTCAGCAACTGACTCTGGGAATACCGGTGCTTTAATTTCGGTTGCCATTATTTAGAATCTCCTGATTGTTCAACTTCAATCGCGAGTGCGTCATTGATAAGCTGAGCTTGTTGTTTTGCATGCAAGTACGGTGAGCCACAAGCAGGTGCGGCAGATGCTTCACGACCAGCATAGCTAATACTAATTTGTTTACCAGATTTAAGAACGTCTTCGTACAAGCGAGGAACGATGAATAACCAAGCGCCTTGGTTCTTCGGCTCTTCTTGTGCCCAAACAAGTTCTTTAATATTCGGATACTGAGCCATAACCTCAGCTAAGCGTTGTTGCGGATACGGATATAATTGCTCTACACGAACGATCGCAGTATTGCTTAAACCAAGCTCACGACGTTTTTCGAGTAAATCGTAATAAACCTTACCACCACAAAGTACTAAGCGAGTTACGTCAGCTTTGTTGATTGGATCAATTTCATCGATCACAGTTTGGAATGTACCGTTTGCTAACTCATCCAGAGTAGAAGTCGCAAGTTTATGACGTAACAATGATTTTGGTGACATTACGATCATTGGCTTACGAATTGGACGAACTGCTTGACGACGTAACGCGTGGAAGATTTGCGCTGGAGTCGTTGGAGTCATCACCTGCATATTGTCTTCAGCACATAGCTGTAAGAAACGCTCTAAACGTGCAGATGAATGCTCTGGACCTTGACCTTCATAACCATGTGGTAACAACATTGTTAAACCACAAACACGCTCCCACTTGGTTTCACCCGAAGCGATAAACTGGTCAATTACAACTTGCGCACAGTTCGCGAAGTCACCAAATTGAGCTTCCCAAACAATCAAACTCTTCGGCAATGTTGTTGAGTAGCCATATTCAAATGCAAGAACAGCTTCTTCAGACAACAAAGAGTCATAAACAGCAATACGTGGTTGGTTTTCTTTAATATGGCAAAGCGGAATATAAACAGAACCATCGACTTGGTTGTGTAATTTCGCATGGCGATGAGAGAATGTACCACGACCAACGTCTTCACCTGTAATACGAACAAGGAAACCATCATCTAACAAAGTTGCATACGCTAAAGTTTCAGCTGCACCCCAGTTCAATGGCATTTCACCAGTTTGCATTTTGATACGATCATCAATCACTTTTTGTACTTGACGTTGTAATACAAAACCTTCTGGTAATGTATTCATCGTTTTACCAAGTTCTTTTAAGCGATCAAGCTTGAATGTTGTATCCCAAACGTCAGTATATTCATGACCTAAGTACGGAGACCAATCAACAAACATTTTCTTGTTTGGTTCGCGAACTAATGCATTTGCAACATGATTACCTGCTTCTAAGTCAGAGCGATAACCTTCAATCATTGCATCAGCACTTGCACGATCAAGTACTTTTTCTTGTACCAATTGATCAGCATATAAAGTACGTGTAGTCGCTTTCTTGTTGATGACTTGATACATCAATGGTTGAGTCGCAGATGGTTCATCCGCTTCGTTGTGGCCACGACGACGATAACAGAACAAGTCTAAGATGACATCTTTACGGAACTCATGACGGAAATCATGTGCAATTTGAGTCGCAAAAATTACAGCTTCAGGATCATCACCATTCACATGGAAGATCGGAGCCTGAATCATTTTCGCTACATCAGTACAATATTCTGTAGAACGTGTATCGCGTGGATCAGACGTTGTGAAACCAACTTGGTTGTTAATCACAATATGAACCGTACCGCCCACTGTGTAACCACGTGTTTGCGACATTTGGAACGTTTCTTGGTTTACGCCTTGACCAGCAAAAGCAGCATCACCATGAACAATTACAGGAAGAACGTCGTCACCACCAATGTCTTTACGACGAACTTGACGTGCACGAACAGAACCTTCTACAACTGGACCAACAATTTCTAAATGAGATGGGTTAAACGCCAATGCTAAGTGAACTTCGCCACCTGGAGTCATTACGTTTGAAGAGAAACCTTGGTGGTACTTAACGTCACCAGAACCTTTCTTATGTAGGCTCTTCCCTTCGAACTCACCGAAAAGGTCAGCTGGGTTTTTACCCATGATATTCACAAGAAGGTTGAGACGACCACGGTGTGGCATACCAATCACAACTTCTTTACAACCAACAGCACCAGCACGTTGAATGATTTCATTCATCATTGGAATGAAAGATTCTCCACCTTCCACACCAAAACGTTTCGCACCAACGAATTTGTTACCAAGATATTTTTCTAGGCCTTCCGCAGCTGTTAAACGCTCTAAGAAACCTTTTTTCTGATCATTGGTATAGCCAAATTTACCGCGAACACCTTCTAAACGTTGTTGAATCCAACGCTTTTCTTTAGTGTCAACGATGTGCATATATTCTGCACCGATAGAACCGCAGTAAGTTGCCTCCATTGCCTCAACCATTTCAGACAATGTTGCTTCTGCTTTACCAATTGCAAGGTTACCTGTATTGAATACGGTATCCAAATCAGATTTAGTCAAATTATGAGCAGACAAATCTAAATCAGGAACGTCTTCACGTTTAGCGAGACCTAATGGATCTAATTTAGCTTTTTGATGACCACGATTACGATAAGCGGCGATTAATTGTAATACACCAATTTGGCGACGCTCATGTTCTGTACTGACAGTGCTTTGTACAACAGGTTGAACTCTGTTTGCATTACGACCCAATAAGAGGAATTGCTCACGCACACTACCGTGTGGTTGGTCACCCTTAGGGTATTTATCGAAATATTCTCGCCAATCCTCTGACACTAAGGTTGGTGATGCTAGGTACTGTTCGTAAAGCTCTTCAATATACGCTGCACTATCAGCGGAAAGTTCAGTGTCAAGACGCAATGCGTCAGCAACTTCTTGCATTTTTGGACCCATTTCCTATTGCAAAAAATAATACAGGTTGCCTTTTAAGCACACCCATGATTCATAGTGCCAAATTGGTAACAAGACACTACTACCCAAGGTTATCCAACCCTAGGACATTATCACTACACATCAGGAGTATTCCCTTTGATGTAACAAATGAGCTATACACCCAGCAATTTAAGGCACATAACTCATCTTTTATACTCGACGACATCGAGCAATTTTTTGCAAATCATTTTAGAAAAATTAAATAAATTTTTAACTTTTCTAAATTGACTTTTACCGAATAATCTGCATAAATCAGTCACAGATATTCCCAATCTAAACGCAAGAATATACTGATTTTTTGCTTTCAGTTACTGGCACAAATGCTAACATGTAATCAAGCTTGGATTGATTTTTTTGACACATACCATCCATAAATCAGCGAAATACACACATCAAATTATATTCTAATATAACGCCCTTTTTATAAAAGTTGCACTCTTATCGACCAAAGTTAAAGATTCTCTACAAATCTCGCACAAATGCTAAGCACACCGATCAAAAAACAAACTCCATAAATTTTTCAATCAGTTTTAACAATCAACAGCAATGATTAAAACAATAATCAAGCACGTCAATTCATAAAAATCATCAAATAAAAAACGGGAGTTTCTTACGAAACTCCCGTTTCCAGAAACAAACTGAATTAACCAGCTTGATCCAACAACATGTTACGAATGTGACCAATTGCCTTCGTTGGGTTTAACCCTTTTGGACATACTGATACACAGTTCATGATGCCTTTACAACGGAATAGAGAGAATGGGTCATCTAAACGAGCCAAACGCTCTTGAGTCGCTGTATCACGAGAATCGATGATGAAACGATATGCATTCAACAATGCAGATGGACCTAAGAATTTATCAGGGTTCCACCAGAATGATGGGCATGAAGTTGAACAACATGCACAAAGAATACATTCATATAAACCATCTAAGTGTTCACGTTCTGCTTGAGACTGTAAACGCTCTTTCGCTGGTGCTGGCTGATTGTTGATCAAGAACGGTTGAATCTTGTCATATTGATCATAGAACTGGTTCATGTCCACAACCAAGTCTTTTACAACTGGTAAACCAGGTAAAGGACGGATCACAATCTTCTCTGGTAAATCGTTCAAGTTCCACAAGCACGCTAAACCATTTTTACCATTGATGTTCACACCATCCGAACCACAAATACCTTCACGGCAAGAGCGACGGAATGTTAATGATTCATCTTGCACTTTCAACGCAAGTAACGCGTCAAGCAACATACGATGCTTGTCTGTTAACTCAAGTTTGAAAGTTTGCATATACGGCGCTTTATCCTTATCAGGATCGTAGCGGTAGATTTCGAATGTACGAGTGCCTCTACTCATCTTTGTTCTCCCGATTAGAATGTACGTGGTTTAGGTTCAATTGCTTCAACCGTTAATGGACTGAAACGTACTGGTTTATATTCAAGACGGTTGTCTGATGAATACCATAATGTATGTTTCATCCACTCATCATCACGGCGACCGTAAGAATAAGTTGGGTGATCAGGTGCTAACTCATAGTCAACAACTGTATGCGCACCACGACATTCTTTACGAGCAGCAGCCGAAATCAGAGTCGCCTTCGCAACTTCATATAAGTTTTCAACTTCTAATGCTTCAACACGCGCTGTGTTAAATACTTTAGATTTGTCTTTCAAATGAATGTTACGAACACGCGATTCAATCGCAAGGATTTCTTTCACGCCTTTGTCAAGCAATGCTTGAGTACGGAATACACCAGCGTGATCCTGAACGATATCACGGATTGCATCAGCAACTTCTTGTGCATTTTCACCCGTCGTTGAATCATCAAGCTTACGGATACGCGCTAACGTGTTAACCAATACATCAGTTGGAAGCGGTGCATAATCATCGCCATGATGCTTAGTTACATAGTCGATAATGTGCTCACCAGCTGCTTTACCAAATACAACAAGGTCAAGTAATGAGTTAGTACCTAAACGGTTTGCACCATGTACAGATACGCAAGAACACTCACCAATCGCGTAGAAACCTTTTACAGGTTTCACATAATCACGCGTACCTTTATAAGAATACTCTTTAGTATCTTTATCATAGTGAGCAGAGAATTCACCCTCTTCAACACCATGTGGTACAACAACTTGACCATGAATATTCGTCGGAATACCACCCATTTGATAATGGATTGTTGGTACTACTGGAATTGGTTCTTTAGTACAGTCAACGTTTGCGAACTTCTTACCAATCTCAAATACAGATGGAAGACGTTTCATAATCGTCTCAGCACCTAAGTGAGTCATATCAAGCAAGATATAATCCGCTTTAGGACCACAGCCACGACCTTCTTTAATCTCTTGGTCCATTGAACGTGATACGAAGTCACGTGGTGCCAAGTCTTTTAAAGTTGGAGCATAACGTTCCATGAATGGTTCGCCGTCTTTGTTACGAAGGATACCACCTTCACCACGACAACCTTCAGTCAACAATACACCTGCGCCCGCAACACCCGTTGGGTGGAACTGCCAGAACTCCATATCTTGTAATGGAATACCAGCACGAGCAGCCATACCAAGACCGTCACCAGTGTTGATATAAGCGTTGGTTGATGCACGATAAACACGACCAGCACCACCAGTAGCAAACAATGTCGCTTTCGCTTGGAATACGGCAATGTTACCAGTCTCTTGGTCAATTGCAGTCACACCAAGAACATCACCCGCTTCGTTACGGATCAAGTCTAGTGCAATCCATTCAACGTAGAACTGAGTACCCATTTTTACGTTGCTTTGATACAAAGTATGGAGCAATGCATGACCCGTACGGTCAGCAGCAGCACAAGCACGTGGAACAGCTTTTTCACCGTAGTTTGCAGAGTGACCACCGAACGGACGCTGATAGATCGTACCATCTTCGTTACGGTCAAAAGGCATACCTAAGTGTTCAAGCTCGTAAACAACTTTTGGCGCTTCACGCGTCATGAACTCGATTGCGTCCTGATCGCCTAACCAGTCAGAACCTTTAACCGTGTCATAAAAGTGATAGTGCCAGTTATCTTCTTGCATGTTTCCTAACGACGCACCAATACCGCCTTGAGCGGCAACTGTATGCGAACGTGTTGGGAATACTTTGGTCAATACCGCAACTTTTAAACCAGCTTGAGCAAGTTGGTAAGCAGCGCGCATACCAGAACCACCACCACCAACAATAACAGCGTCGAAAGTGAGGTTTTGAATATTTGAATAATCTTCTTTAGGGTTAATTGCGCCCATGATCTCTTCCTATCAATTTGCCCAGAAAATCTGGATACCCCAGATTGCGTACACGATCACTGAAATAATGACAGCAGAAGTAAGTACAAGGCGTAAACCTGAAGCTGAAGGACCCATTTGACGAGTCGTTACATAATCAGTAAAGACTTGCCACATACCAATCCAAGCATGTGCAACGAGCGATAATACTGCTAATAAAGAAAAGATCTTCATTGGCAATGTCAGCATAAAGCCTGCCCATTGTTCGTAACCAAATCCACTGTTACAAAGGATCCAACCGAACATAACAACAGTGTATGCAGCTAACACTACAGCACTGACACGCTGGATATACCAATCGCGAGAACCTGAACCTGTTAAACCTGTAGCACTTTTCATCAGAACATAATCCATACGAATGCTGCGACAATACCAACCGCAGACAAGATCAATGAAATTGTAGCTGCGATACGACCGCTTTGTAATTCTTCAGCAAAACCGATGTCAGCAAGCAAGTGCTTGATCCCTGCGATAAAGTGGAAAATTAAACCTGCTACAAATACCCATACGATGAAACGTACAAGGATATTTCCGAAAACGACATTTTTAACGTAGTCAAATCCTTCTGGTGAAGATAAAGATTTATCCAAAATCCATAAAAGAACTGCGACTAATAAGAAAACGATTACACCTGATAGACGGTGTAGAATTGATGCAATAGCCACGGGTGAGCGTAAATTTACCGCTAACACCTGACCCATGGACAAATTGACAGGTCTGTTGCTTTTCACAGCGGGCATCCTGTAGGTAGAAACTCCAACTGGAGTTTGTTTGAATTAATTCAAAGGAAAGCTGGCATTGTTAGGCAAGCACAGCACATGCCTAACCTATATAACGACACCGAATTATAAAACGTGAAATATCAAAATACAAACAATCAGCTTTCGCTTTAGTCTAAAAAATCAATAAATAAGAATCATTCACAAAAACTTTCAAAATCAACATTATGAATTCAACCCACAAAAAAAAATATACCACTGTTTTTTATAATAAAAATTATTTATCTATTTACTCGATAAGTAATTAAGTAGCAAAAAAAATCTTTATAAAAAACCTAAAAAAGTCGACTGACATAACCATATAAAGGTTAAATTTGAATGTTTAATGACATAGCCAAAAAGAATACCCCACATTTATATATTAAATATAAATACCTGATAAATTATTTAAAAAAGTTAAACTTCCAAAAAACCACCTGTTATTTTTTAACCAGTTGATCGCACCACAATGAGTCAAATAACAACCAAGACTTCTCTACTCTTGATTAAATTTTAATATTTAATTAAATCTAAGCCGTGAGATATATAGGGTTTCAGGCTTTTTATATAAATTAATCAGTCATTGGCAAAAGATGCCGAGATAAAAAATTTACTTACAATTGTACTGGCGCTTCACTTTTTTTATGCACCTAAAACCTGATTTGACATATTATACTCGACCGGTGCTGTGATTTTACTCAATTTTTTCGTTGATACTGAATGACTCATTGACTTTAAGAACGTCATTTTTTATCCCTAAGTATAATTGACAAAATTCTAGTAGCCACTAATCTTATAGCAAATTTTGACACCGTCTGATTCGCACATGACAAGATTAGGATTTCGAGTCAGATAATCATTCACCAGGACAGGAGATCTATTGAATGTCTGCAGCAACTGGCAAAAAAGCCGTATTACAGCTTGATGGCAAAGAAATTGAATTACCAATTTACAGCGGCACATTGGGCCCAGATGTAATTGACGTTAAAGATGTATTAGCATCTGGTCACTTTACTTTCGATCCTGGTTTTATGGCGACAGCTGCTTGCGAATCTAAGATCACATTCATTGATGGTGACAAAGGTGTGTTATTGCACCGTGGCTATCCAATTGATCAATTAGCGACTCAAGCAGACTATTTAGAAACTTGCTACTTATTATTAAATGGCGAGCTTCCAAATGCTGAACAAAAAGCAGAATTTGACGCTAAAGTACGTAACCACACAATGGTTCACGATCAAGTAAGCCGTTTCTTTAATGGTTTCCGTCGTGATGCTCACCCAATGGCAATAATGGTTGGTGTTGTTGGTGCTTTATCTGCGTTTTATCACAACGGTTTAGATATCGAAGATATCAACCACCGTGAAATTACTGCAATTCGCCTAATTGCTAAAATTCCTACGCTTGCAGCGTGGAGCTACAAATATACAGTAGGTCAACCGTTCATTTACCCACGTAATGACTTAGGTTATGCAGAAAACTTCTTACACATGATGTTTGCTACACCTGCTGACCGTGATTATAAAGTAAATCCTATCCTTGCTAAAGCAATGGATCGTATCTTCACACTTCATGCTGACCATGAACAAAATGCATCGACTTCTACAGTTCGTCTTGCAGGTTCAACTGGCGCGAATCCTTACGCTTGTATCTCTTCAGGTATTTCAGCACTTTGGGGACCTGCGCATGGTGGTGCGAACGAAGCCGTTCTTAAAATGCTTGATGAAATTGGTAGCGTTGAAAACGTTGCTGAATTCATGGAAAAAGTGAAGCGTAAAGAAGTTAAACTCATGGGCTTCGGTCACCGTGTTTACAAAAACTTCGATCCACGCGCTAAAGTAATGAAGCAAACTTGTGACGAAGTTCTTGAAGCATTAGGTATCAATGATCCACAGCTTGCTCTTGCGATGGAACTTGAGAAAATTGCATTGAACGACCCTTACTTCGTAGAACGTAAACTCTATCCAAACGTTGACTTCTACTCAGGTATCATCTTAAAAGCGATTGGTATCCCAGTTGAGATGTTCACTGTTATCTTCGCGCTTGCACGTACTGTTGGTTGGATCAGCCACTGGTTAGAAATGCACGCGTCACCATACAAGATTGGTCGTCCACGCCAACTTTATACTGGTGAAACACAACGCGATATCAAACGTTAATTTTCTAAGTAAAGTTAATGTTAAAAAAGCTGCCTTTTGGCAGCTTTTTTATTTCAACCATGTACGGAAATTTTAACGTCCCCAATCCATCTTTTGTGCATAGGGCTCGACCATCTTAATACGTTTTACATTTTCTCTTTCGATTTTAGATAGTCTTCCTTCTACATTGGTATAACACGGCATATACCAGTCATACATCGCGAATGTATTTGCCCATTCCTTCGTTTTAAATGCATAACCATGACGTGCATAAATCTCATTACGCATATATTCCAACTCACCTCTCGCAACCTGCAAATCCCCATCTTTTAATAGTCGAGTGGATGTTTCAGGGAAATCTCCCTGCCCTTTTGCATACTTGCACTGTTGAGCATCCAAGCTAAAAAATTTCGGCTTTACAGATTTACTTGTAGGCAACCATTGCGCCTCAATAGGTGCAGCATTACTTTTGAACTCTAAAATAAACTTACCAATGTCAGCACCTTGACCGACTTCATTCAAGATTAGTTTATAGCTCGTATCCGTGGCTTGTATATTGCCTTTAAAATTTGTCTGCTTACCATTTAACAAACTATAACCAGACACATCTGTGCCCTTTTGTTGAAAGAATAATGAAATTTTCTGTTCATCGTTATACAAACCTGTCCATGAAGGTGCAATTTGCATCGTTTGTGCTATAGAAAAAGTACTCGTTGCCAAACCAACAGTTAAGATCAATAATTGTTTAAAATTTTGCATGTATATATTCTCGTTCAACTAAAATTATTTCGTTTTTTGAATACCATACCATAATAGTGATCACTTTTTATGTGGAAAAGCCTAAATCAATTTTTACAAATTTTGAGCCTTCTCATGTTCAGTTATCTATGCTGGCTCATGACTGAAATTTGCCTAAATTATTTTCCTTGGTCAGATCACACCAATTTTTTGGTATTAAAACAAGATGTCGTCAACACCCAACCTTGGCGGATTGGCTTTCAGATGCATGTCATCACAAGTAGCTTTGTTTTGTTAGCAGGTTTTACACAGTTTTCTCGAAGCATTCGTCAAAATCTACCCCGTTTACATCGTTATGCAGGCTGGCTCTATATCATCGCCACACTTGGATTTGCCCTACCGAGTGGATTTATTCTTGCATTTTCAGCCAATGGTGGTCTTAGCACTCAAATCTGCTTTGTTGTTTTGGGATTACTTTGGGGGTGCAGTACCGCCTTAGCGCTATATTTCGCTATGCATAAACAATGGCTAAAACATCGTAACTGGATGATTCGAAGCTTTGCGCTTGCTCTATCAGCATTGAGCCTAAGAACATGGAAGCTCATTTTATATGAGTTACAACCGTATTTTGATTGGCTCACACCACTGCATATTTACCAACTTGAAGCTTGGCTTGGATGGACAATTAATCTATTAATTGCGGAACTCATCATCTATCGATTAGCAAAAAAGACAAAATCCAATTAAATTTCATCTTCCTCTAAAGCACGCAATAAATTGGAACTAATTCCATCTGCCCGCAACCAAGCCAACTCATAACTCGCTTTAGCAAGTGCAAGAACACGGCGCTCAAACTCATCCCAAACAGGTTTCACTTGCTTATCGTGAATACCTAAACCGCTTTCATGCGCTAAGTGTTTATTCTTTTCACAAATTTTTAGAGCATGATACAACTTACGACCTTTACTGGCATTTTCCAAAATACGGATATGCTTACCATGAATAAAGCCTTCGACATGTTGAAGATTTGCATTTGGCAATAACGGGACTAAGATCTGATCCAATTGCGCATCTAAACGCTTCCAAACCATTAAGCGTTGGTCAGGTGTGTAAGTATTCCATTGAATCACTTCATGATTGAAACGACGACACCCTCGACAAACTAGATCACCAAATACCGTTGAACAACGCCCTGCACACGGGGTTAATGATGGAATTCGACGATCATTACTCAAAACCAACTCCTTTAAAACCATATTCATTTTATGGTTTTCTCGCTTATTTCTAAATTTCACGCTAAAATACGCGCCTTATTTTTCCTATCTTAATACATTTGGAGTTATCCATGAACGCTACTGTAGAACAGCTTGCACCTGTAGAACAGCAAGCGACCAATAATTGGGTTGTTGCGGCACTATATCAATTTAAAGAAGTTTCAGATGCAGCGGATCTGCAACAACGTCTTTTGGACTTAGTGAATAACATCAATTTATGTGGAACTCTAATTGTTGCTTCAGAAGGAATTAACGGTACTGTTGCAGGTGATCGTGCAGCAATTGATCGCATTCATCAATTTCTTTTAAACGAAGGTTTTAACGCAATGGAATATAAAGAGTCAGAAAGCTCTGAAAAACCATTCCGTAAAATGAAAATCAAGCTTAAAAAAGAAATCGTAACTTTAGGCGTAGAAGTTAAACCTCGTGATTTAGTTGGTCACTATCTAGATCCTAAAGAATGGAATGAGCTAATCAGCCGTGATGACGTCATTTTAATCGACACGCGTAATGATTACGAATACAAAGCAGGTACGTTCAAGGGTGCAATTGATCCTAAAACTGAAACTTTCCGCGAATTCCCAGAATATGTAAAACAAAACCTTGAACAGCATAAAGATAAGAAAATTGCGATGTTCTGTACAGGTGGTATCCGTTGTGAAAAATCAACCTCACTACTCCTACAAGAAGGTTTTAATGAGGTGTATCACCTGAAGGGTGGTATTTTAAAATATCTTGAAGAAACACCAGCTGAAGAAAGCATGTGGGAAGGAGAATGCTTCGTCTTTGATGGTCGTACTGCAGTCACACATGGTGTTGAAGAAGGCGAAAATATCAAATGTCACGCATGTGGTTGGCCTTTAACGCAAGAAGAAGCAGCTCTTCCAAGTTATGAACATGGTGTGTCTTGTGTTTTCTGTATCGACAAAACCACAGAAAAACAAAAAGAAGGTTTCCGTATGCGCCAATCGCAAATTGCTGCTGCAAAACGTAAACGCCTATAAGCGCTAAAGCATAGTTAAGCCATAGTTTTGACTATGGCTTTTTTATTATCTGAAAAATTTAAAACATGTAACGATTTGCTCATTGAGCATTAGATCAAGCACTACTATTCTAAAAACAATAATCAAATGAAACATATAAGGGTAGCATGGGTCTTGAAGAGTGGGTCTTATCCATCATGGAAAAGCTTGGGTATCTAGGTATCGCATTTTTAATGTTTCTGGATAACGTCTTTCCACCAATTCCTTCCGAAATTATTATGCCTTCTGCAGGCTATACAGCCTCAAAAGGTGAACTTACCCTGATTGGTGTGATCATCGCTGGCAGCATTGGCTCTATCGTTGCCGCAATGTTGTTGTATTGGGTAGGAAGGAAAGTTCCTCAGTCTCAATTATTTAAATTCATCGAGCGCTATGGAAAATATTTACGTATTCAAGTTACTGACCTAGAGAAAGCGCTGAATTGGTTTAATAAACATGGTCATCGTATTGTTTTCTTTGGACGTATGATCCCTGCTGTTCGTTCATTAATTAGTATACCCGCTGGTATGAGCAGAATGCCTTTTGCAAAATTCATGATTTATAGTAGTGCGGGCACTATTATTTGGACTAGCTTTCTCGCTTATCTCGGTTATCATTTTAGTGAAAATCAAGCACTCATGACTGCAATTATGCAACGTATGAGCTATTTCATTTTAACGATTGTCACTATCTATATCGCTTGGTGGTGCTTCAAAAGATTTTATCTTAATAAGTCTAAAAATAGCTAAAAATGAAGCAACAACGTATATTTCAAGTCATTCAGTAAAAAATTAAGGATAGATAATGAAACACGAATTTTGGCATGACAAATGGCAAAGCAATAATATTGGATTTCATTTATCTAGCCCCAATCCTCTATTAATCAAACACATTCAATCATTAAACTTACAACCTCAATCGCGTATATTCATTCCATTATGCGGAAAAAGCCTAGATATCCAATGGTTATTTGAGCAAGGATTTCATGTCACGGGGATTGATCTTAGCCCAATTGCAATTGAAGAACTTATATCTGAACTCAAGCTTGAGTTCACAGTGTCTCAAGTTGGAGATTTGACCCATTACCATCATCAAAGTATTGACCTATATGTTGGTGACTTTTTTGAACTAAATATTGATCATATCTCAAAAATTGATGCAACTTATGACCGAGCGGCGTTGGTTGCATTACCTGAACATATGCGTGAGACATATACCCAACATCTAATACAACTGACTCAGAATGCCCCTCAACTCTTAATTAGCTTTGAATATGATCAAGACCTTTTAGCAGGCCCTCCTTTCTCAGTTCCTGAACAAGAAATCAGAAAATATTACGCAAGCCATTATCAAATCAAGCAATTAGTCTCAGAGTATGAAAAGCTCAAAGGAAAAGTGGATGCAAAAGAAAATGTTTGGTTATTAGAAAAAACTTCGACAAGTCATTGAATATTGAGTGCAGAAAATTCAGCTTGGCTTGCTTGCATTTCCTCGATCAACCAAGTTTTAAAAATCACTTTGCGTACATCATCTTCAAATGGTGAAGCTGACAGTAAAAAATAAGCTGAGTCATCTTTATATACAGGGCTCAGCTTTTCTAACATCTGATACTTGATCTCCCTTTCAACCATATAGGCTGAAACCACAGAAGCACCTAGCCCAGCGATTGAAGCTTCAATACATAAATAAAAATGTTCCAACACGGACTTATTTAGCTCATTAAAGCGACCATTTTGAACTTCTAAAAATTTCTGCCAAAGTTTCGGTCTTGAAGATGAAATGAATATCTGATCAACCGACTGAGTATTTTGTTTTCCAACACACAGCATGTATTCATCTGCAATTTTTTCGCTATAAACAGCTTTACCCCAATCAAAATCATTGCGTCTCAAGGCTAAATCAATATTCTGAGTATCAAAATCAACTGCTCCACCACTGGTCAACAAACCTACTTCGATATTTGGATATAGCTGCTTAAACTTGCCTAGACGAGGAATAAGCCATTTCATGGCAATAGTTGGTTCACAAGATACGATCAAGGTATTTTGCGATTTTATCTCACCTTGTAACTGTATTAGGCACTGGTCAATTTGTTGGAAAACCTGCTGGCAACATTCAAACAAGATCCGTCCTCGATCAGTTAAAATCAGATGTCTACCCTCTCGATCAAACAAAGCATAACCCAACGTATCATCTAGGTTTTTTAATTGTTTACTTACCGCACCTTGGGTGACAAATAGCTTTTCCGCAGCAACGGTAACGCTTTCATAGCGTGCCACATAATAGAAAAACTTAAGAGAATTCAAAGACAACCTTTCAATCATTCCAAAATCTCATATATCAATCAAAATTAACTTCGATTTTAAATATAGCAAATATATGAAAAATATATAAATCATTAGTATATTTTTACAAGGTCAATTGAGTGAATGAAATAATTGCTATCGTATTGGTTACCGTATTGGCTGTGATTAGTCCTGGTGCTGACTTTGCACTAGTCACCCGAAATAGTTATTTATTTGGTCGTAAGCTCGGTACCTTAACCGCATGCGGTATTGCCAGTGGAGTTTGGGTTCACATCAGCTATAGCTTAATTGCACTAAGTTTTTTACAAAACAATATTCCGAGTCTTCTACAAATTATTCAATACATTGGCGCTGCTTATTTAATATTTCTCGGTTATAAAACATTTACTCAGGAAAAAGTTTCTTTCAATGCTAAAAATATTTCCATTAGTGCTTTTCAAGCATTTAAACAAGGCATATTAACCAATAGTTTAAACCCCAAAACGACATTATTCGTGATTAGTTTATTTTCACAAATTATGAGTTCAGAAAATAACTTTGTTCATCTTTTGAGTTACGGTGCATTTATCTCTTTCAGTCACTTAGTCTGGTTTTTATTGATTGCATATTTTTGCTCCACACCAACTATTCGAAATAAAATTTTAGCAAAACAAGTTATTATTAATCGAATTATTGGCTCTGTGCTAAGTGGCTTAGGTCTAAGTTTATTATTGTCTAGTTTGTAATTTAATCACAATACCCTCAAGAATATATACGATCTCTGTAAATCAAAATCCTCTATATAAAAAACGTCCTCTAGGGGACGTTTTTAATTCACTTAGTTTTATAATTGCACTGAGATGACATCACTGCAAAATTCATCCTTACGCAGGCGTATGGTACATCAAATAAATTTCATTCAAGTTTTCTGGAATTTCTTCAGCTAGCTCATCCATCAACTGACCATTACGGCGGAATGATTCCATTTGCGGATCTTCTTCATCAATTCCGCTAAACACCATGATTGGTAGAGTTAAATCAACCAATTGCTCTTCAAATTCTGGTGCAAACCATGCCTCTTCGTTTAAGAACATTGCATCGACGAAACCAACGCTCCAATCACCTAAGCTAGAATCTACATCAGCTTCTTCGATTTCAAATGGAAACTCGATTCCATTTTCATTCGCTAAATCTTGGCGAATCGATTCTAACCATGCTTTGATTTGTTCAACAATTTCACTTGGAACTTTCTTTTGGTTGCTCTCGAAAAGCTCATCTAACCAACGATCAAATTTTGGACCAACGGCAATAGCACACAAAAAGCCATGAGTCGCTGCGAAATCTAGACCGTATTCGTTTTGATCACCGTCGAGATAATTACTCAATAAGTCTAAATCTAACGTGCTCATTCTTTCTTTAATCCAACTTTAAAAATACATCGGCAACAGCATAACATTTTCGACCATAAAGTCTTAGCAATTTTGCTTAGTCTTCGTCATCGAGGTCATCGTCGTCGAAATCATAATCAAAATCTTTTAACTCTCGCTCGAGACGACGTTGAGCTAATAAGTCATCGATCAAACGGCGCTTTTCTAATGATTCTTTGGCAGTAAGTTTTCCTGATGACTCATCAAAACTTACATCATCATCGCCATAGTTATCATCATCTAATTCAAAATCTGTAGAAGACACTAAGTACCTCTAATATGAAAAATTTAAATGGGTCTAGCCGCTATTTATCTTTCTTCAAAATTCTTGTCAAGTTTTATTTTATTTTTTTGCTATAAATCGCCAATTTGTACTTTTTTTCGGCGGTTTTTTTGTGTATTTATAGATTAAGGGCAACAAGAATGAAAATTTCCTTCATTTCGAAAGGACTTGATGCTTGAAAAAATAATAGTTAACCCCATATTCAACAAACTACCGTGAAATCAAACGTATTTTTTTATTTAAAGCAAACGGATCAAATCCAAAACATTCCCAGTGAATTGTGCTATCATGCACGGTTTTTCACCGCCACAGATTCAACAAAGAGTAAGCAAAGATGAGCGATATGAATTCCCCTACTTCGCAAGTAGCGGCTCTGATTAGCCGAGGCAAAGAACAAGGTTACTTAACTTACGCTGAGGTTAACGATCATCTCCCAGACTCGATTACAGAAAGCGAACAGATTGAAGACATCATTCAGATGCTTCAAGACGTCGGTATTCCTGTGCATGAGCGTGCACCTGAAACTGACGATGCAATGTTTGGCGAATCTACTGAAGCTGCGGATGAGGTTGCAGAGGAAGAAGCTGCTGCTGTTTTAGCATCGGTTGAAAGTGAGCCTGGTCGTACCACTGACCCTGTGCGTATGTATATGCGTGAAATGGGGACAGTTGAACTCCTTACCCGTGAAGGTGAGATCAGCATTGCAAAACGTATCGAAGAAGGTATTCGTGACGTTTTACATTCAATCGCTTACTGGCCAAACGCTGTTGAAGTAGTTTTACAAGAATATAATGACTTTTTGACTGGTGAGCGTCGTCTTGCCGATATTCTATCTGGTTATTTAGACCCAGAAACTGATGAAGAGATTCCTGAAGTTTTAGAAGAGGAATCTGAAGAAATAGAGGAAGATGAAAAAGCTTCATCTAAAACCAAAGACGTTAAACTCGATGATGATGACGAAGAAGAAGAGTCAGAAAGTGATGATGATTCTGAAGGCGACTCAGGCCCAGACCCTGAAGTTGCGAAAGTTCGTTTTTCTGAGTTAGAAGCTGCTTGGAATGAAACTAAAACGGTTATTGCAAAACATGGTCGTAACAGTGATGAAGCAAAAGCGGCTCTTGAAGCTTTAGCTGCTGTATTCATGATGTTCAAATTCACTCCTCGTTTATTTGAAATCATCTCTGAAATGATTCGTGGTACACATGATCAAATCCGTTCAAATGAACGTGAAATCATGC
Organism: Acinetobacter sp. YQ_14; assembly: GCF_043102985.1. Classification (NCBI taxonomy): domain Bacteria; kingdom Pseudomonadati; phylum Pseudomonadota; class Gammaproteobacteria; order Moraxellales; family Moraxellaceae; genus Acinetobacter; species Acinetobacter sp. YQ_14. The sequence goes on from NZ_JBICJJ010000023.1 coordinate 32,866, forward strand.
GTTATGCAGTTCGTCGTGGTCGTATGGATCGTACTCAGTTCCGTACAACCTTCCCTGAACAAGAATCAAACCTAGCTTGGTTAGATGAGCAGATTGCGAAAGCACCTGCTGAGACTAAAGCACATTTAGAAAAAGTACGACCTGACGTATTAGCGTTCCAACAAAAGATTGCTGATATCGAGAAAGAACTTGGTCTAAACGTTAAAGATATTAAAGATATCTCTAAGCGTATGGCTGTCGGTGAAGCAAAAGCGCGCCGTGCGAAGAAAGAGATGGTCGAAGCAAACTTACGTTTGGTAATTTCGATTGCGAAGAAATACACTAACCGTGGCTTACAGTTCCTTGATTTGATTCAGGAAGGTAACATCGGTTTGATGAAAGCCGTAGATAAGTTTGAATACCGTCGTGGTTATAAATTCTCGACTTATGCAACATGGTGGATTCGTCAGGCGATTACACGTTCGATCGCGGATCAGGCTCGTACCATTCGTATCCCTGTGCACATGATCGAGACGATTAACAAAATCAACCGTGTATCTCGTCAACTTCTTCAAGAAATGGGCCGTGAGCCTACACCTGAAGAGTTAGGCGAACGTTTGGAAATGGATGAAGTTAAAGTTCGTAAAGTACTTAAAATCGCGAAAGAACCGATTTCGATGGAAACACCGATCGGTGATGATGAAGATTCGCATCTTGGTGACTTCATTGAGGACTCAAACATCACTTCTCCAGTGGATGCTGCGACCTCAGAAGGCTTAAAAGAAGCGACGCGTGAAGTCCTAGAGAACTTAACTGAACGTGAGGCCAAAGTATTGAAAATGCGTTTTGGTATCGATATGCCAACCGATCATACTTTAGAGGAAGTCGGTAAACAGTTTGATGTAACACGTGAGCGTATTCGTCAGATCGAAGCAAAAGCATTGCGTAAGCTTCGCCATCCTTCTCGTTCAGAACACTTACGTTCATTCTTAGAAAATGACTAATATTTGGGCCACCTTATACGGAATCAAGACTCTGTTTTGAATCCGTATAAGACTTGAAGTTCAACACTTCATCCCCATCTATGTTATAGATCATAAGCGCCTGCACTGATGCAGGCGTTTCAAGTTAAGAGGTTGCTCATGTTAGACCGCACTCCTTCTCGTGAATTACAAGAACATCTTTGGGTTTTCCCAATGGACTATCCAATCAAACTGATTGGTAATGCTGGGGATGAACTTCGAGTAGCTGTTGTTGATATTCTACAGAAGCACTTTCCTGAATTTGATGGCGACACAGTAAAAGTTCAGCCGTCACGTACAGGTAAATACCACTCTTTAACTGCACAATTACGCTTTGAAGAGCTGGAACAAGTTCATGCCTTATACGCTGATCTTGCAGCGTGTCCTTTAATTAAGACAGCGCTTTAATATAAAAATCCAAAATACGAAAGTGTTTTGGATTTTTTTATACCGATTTCAACATAATATCTAATCAACTGAATTACTGATAAAAATCAGTTAATATCTTAAAATACCGTTCTACAATTCTTTAATGTATGGTTGCGAATCTACAGATGAAAAAGCATGTGCTTCTAATCGCAGCAATTACAGTTTCATTCGCCAATTTATGCTATGCAAAAACTAAGACTTTTACATGGCAAAATGATCTGTGTGAGTTTGAAGGACAATATAATCCTCAGCAATATTCAGAAAAGCAATTACAAGATACCGTGCAAATGATGCAATTGCATCATACAAGCCTATTAAATAGCAGATCTTATGCATTCAAACCTGAAGATATTGTGAAAATCAAACTGAAAGAAATTGATCAAGAATATAAAAACACTCGAACCCAATTAAACAATCTTCATCCGATACCGCTCAAGGCATTTCAAACACTTAAACAAAATTTACTTACTGCTCTTGATCAAGAATATCGACATAATTACTTAACTGCTGCTGCATTTTCACAGCCTGAAAAATTGTTGATCAGCGACTATGGTCAACAATGTTTTGCTATTGCCAAATCGCTGAATACACGAAATAGCAACACCCTACTCCAGAATGCAAAAAAATCTTTGGAAGAAGAAAATAAACATCAGTTAAAGCTTGGAAATAATCAAGATTTCCTAGCAAAACGTGCACAAGATTTTGATGCGAAATTACAAAGTAAAAATGCCGTGCAATATGCACAAATTCAATTGATTCGTGACTGGTCAAATTGCGCCAACCCGCATCAATCTGAAGATGAGCAATTGGAACAGGTTTTCCGCAACACCGTATTCATTCAGACAAAGGAAGTTTATTGTGACGAACCTTGATAAACCCTCCTTAATTATTCGCTGCTTCAATGATCTACAAGATTACACAGCACGCTTTGAAGCAATGAAAGACTTTACAACACACCGTGATGAAACTACACCAGATGAAGTTTGGTTATTACAGCATCAAGATGTGTTAACACAAGGTCAAGCAGGCAAAGCAGAACATATCCTCATACATAGTAACCTTCCTGTTGTTCATACTGACCGTGGTGGACAAGTGACATGGCATGGTAAAGGTCAACTGGTTGCCTATTTCATGTTTGATTTGAATCGCCTGAAATGGCATGTACGCACATTGGTTAGCTTTGCTGAGAAAGCGATGATCGATCTACTTCAGCAATATGATATTCAGGCTTATGCGAAACCAGACGCACCTGGTGTCTATGTGCATGGACGTAAAATCGGTTCTTTAGGTTTTAAAATTCGTCGTGGTCGTAGTTATCACGGCTTAGCTTTAAATATTGACTGTGATCTAAGCGGTTTCCAAACCATTAATCCTTGTGGATACGCCGGTTTAGAAATGGTACGCTTACAAGACTTGCTTAAAGCTTACCCAAGCTTTGAGCAACTTTGTCATGATTTTGTTGATTATTTAAAAAATACAAATTTCTTTCATGACCTTGAAGTCAAATCTGAATAAATTACTTTTCAATTCTAAAGAAATAAATTAGAGTAATTACTCTAAATTTGCTTTTGCATAATTTTAACAAGGGATACGCAAGTGATTTCGACCAAAGCAGTGAAGCCCACTTTGCAATTTGCCTACGTAAAACTCATGATGGATGTTGTTGGTCGTGGTTTAGTAATGGCAAGCCAAGTGGACAGTGAAGTACAACAGGAAGTTTCAAAATTTCCTATTGGCTTCATACTTTCAATGAATGTATTTCCAAATGGACCTGCATTTATTGCTCGTGTAACAGAAGAAAAACAATTAGAGCTTTTACCGAATTTCAAAGGAAAGCCTGATTTAACCATTACCTTCAAGCATCTAACGCATGCATTTCTTGTATTTTCTTTCCAAGAAAGTACGGCACAGGCATTTGCCAATGATCGCATGATCGCTGATGGTGATGTTTCAAGCGCAATTCGTCTTGTACGTTGCTTGAATAAAATGGAAGCCCTGATCTTACCTAAATTGATCGCTTCACTTGCTGTAAAACGCTACCCAGCCGAATTGACATTAAAAGAAAAATTCACGGGTGCGAAAAACATTTATCTTAAAGTAGCGAAATCATATCTCAAACGGAGCGCATAACATGGCTAAGCCTTATTACGAGTTTTTTTGTCCTGTAAAAGTAATTGCTGGTAACGCTGCGTTAGAGCATATCCCTTTTGAACTTGCCACTTTAGGCGCAAAACGTCCAATGATCATTACAGATAAAGGCGTACGTGCAAATGGTTTACTCAATCCAATTGAAGCTGCTTTCAGTACAACTGATGCAGTCATTGGCGCAATCTTTGATGATGTTCCACCAGATTCAAGTTTAGAAGTCGTTCGTCAAGCAGCTGAGCTTTATCGTAAACAAAAATGTGATGCGATCATTGCGATTGGCGGTGGGTCAGTAATTGATACCTCTAAAGCCACCAATATTCTAGTTTCTGAAGGCGGTGACGATTTACTACAGTATTCTGGTGCACACAATCTACCAAAACCATTAAAACCATTTTTCGTTATTCCAACGACATCTGGTACTGGTTCTGAAGCAACAATGGTTGCTGTTGTTTCTGACACACAGAAAAATGTAAAACTAGCTTTCGCTTCATATTATTTGATGCCACATGCTGCGATCCTTGATCCACGCATGACGCAAACTTTGCCACCGCACCTTACAGCCATGACAGGTATGGACGCACTGACTCATTGCGTTGAAGCTTATACATGCTTAGCAGCAAATCCATTAAGTGATGCTTATGCAAGTGCTGGGATCAAAAAAATCAGTGAAAATCTATTCAAAGTATTGGACAATCCAAGTGATGCTCAAGGTCGTTTAGAACTTGCTCAGGCTTCAACGATGGCCGGTATCGCATTCTCAAACTCAATGGTTGGCTTAGTACATTCTTTAGGTCATGCTTTAGGTGCAGTTGCACATCTACCCCACGGTTTATGCATGAACTTATTCTTGCCATATGTGCTGGAATACAACAAAGAGATCAATGGCGACAAGATCGGTGAATTATTATTACCGCTTGCAGGCGCAGACATTTATGCACAGACTCCTGCCAATCTCCGGGCAGAAAAAGCAATTGCCACAATTTTGACCATGCGTGATCGATTATTTAGCTTAACTAAGCTTCCCCGCACCTTAAGAGAGACAGGAAAGGTCACTGAAGCTCAGTTAGATGAAGTTGCTGAGAAGGCATTAAATGATGGATCTATCATTTATAATCCAAAAGAAGCAAATATAGATGACCTGAAAGCTATTCTTAAAAAAGCTTGGTAAATCAATACTTAAAACACCAAAAGGTTCGATTTTTTCTTAAATCGAACCTTTTTTATTGGTTTCGTGAATTTTCATTCATCTTTTTTCTTGGCAAATTGGCTAAAAAATTGCTAAAAAATCTCCAAAGCTACTGACAAACTGCCTTAAATTAGGATAGATTTGCGCACTTTAGATTTTTATCGGGGGGATCGTTCGTCTCAAACGATCCTTGACACTAAAGCTGATCCTTGATCAACGATTATGAGGACAACGCCGTTGACAAATACTTCTGGGACTCAATCGGCAGCTAAACTGCAAAAAACGCTAGGACTCTGGCACATTATCATCATTGGTTTGGCTTATATCCAACCAATGACTTTGTTCGATACTTTCGGTCTAGTATCTGAAGAAAGTCATTACCATGTGCCAACCTCTTACATTGTTGCATTGATTGCAATTTTGTTTACCTCGATTAGCTATGGTCATATGATTCGTCGCTACCCTTCCTCTGGGTCGGCATATACCTATGCCCAAAAATCCATTCACCCGAATGTTGGTTTCATGGTGGGTTGGTCTTCATGGTTAGACTACTTACTCTCACCAATGGTCAATATCATTCTTGCTGTTATTTATTTAGAAGCACTTTTCCCATCAGTGAACCACTGGATATGGGTAATTGTTCTCACAGCATTTATGACAGGTGTTAACCTACGTGGTGCACGATTTGTGGCGAACTTTAACAGTTGGATCGTTTTAGTACAGCTCATCGTAATTGGCACATTCACTTATTTAGTTTATCAAAAACTTCAAATGGGTGTGAATGCCGACGGTCCTATCACGGCTGAAACACGTTATCAGCTTTGGAGCTTAGAGCCTTTCTGGAATGAACTAACTTCAGTCGGCGCACTCATCACTGGTGCAACGTTACTTTGCTTCTCATTCACTGGCTTTGACTCACTAAGTTCACTTGCTGAAGAAACCAAAGATACTGAGAAAACACTCCCTAAAGCAATTTTCTTAACGGCATTATTCGCGGGTGTGATTTTCATTATCAGTACTTACTTTATGCAGATCTATTTCCCGAATGATCCTACAACATACTTTAAAGATGTTGCTGCCACACAGCCTGACATTTTACTATTAGTCGGTGGTTCATTATTCCAGTCATATGTTCTAGCATTTGCAATCGTCACTGTAATGGCATCAGGTATTTCAGCACATGCGGGTGTATCTCGTTTGATGTACGTGATGGGTCGAGATGGTGTAATTAATAAGAAAATCTTTGGTCATATCAGCCCAAAAAACTTCACCCCTTCATATAATATTTTGATTGTGGGTGCCGTTGCGTTAACTGCTGGTTTCATGAATCTTGATATTGTCATTTCAATGATCAGTTTCGGTGCTTTAACTGCGTTTACCTTTGTAAACTTATCAGTAATTTCTCGTTATGCATTACGAGATGGTCGCACGAAGAACTTTAAAGATATTCTGAGCTTTGTGATTATTCCACTACTCGGCTTCCTCAGTGTCTTTGCAATGTGGTTAGAAATTGAAGAGACAGCACTCAAATACGGCTTGTGGTGGGCAATGTTTGGTATTTTATATCTTGGTTATAAAACTAAAGGTTTTAAATACTCTGCTCCTCAACACAATGAATTTGATGACAGACTATAAACTGTCGACAAATAAAAAGGCGCTTGATGCGCCTTTTTATTTATGTTCAATTAGCCATGTAACTTTTCAACAATCGTTTGGACACGTTGCGCATAAAGTTTTGCTGTTTCTAAATCGCCTGTCGGGATTTCGTCCACGCTAGCATCAGATGGTGTTTGCACTAATAAACCTACTGAACCACCCAAATTATTCAAATCTTCACGTTTTGCTTCTTTAGTATTTGCTGGTAACAGCCCCAAACTTACCCAAATTCCGCCATGCTGTGACGCCAGTGTTTGTAACTGAATTAATGTCACTTGCTTATCACCGTTCAGACTTGCACTATTGGTAAAGCCTGCAAACACTTTATCTTGCCAACCCCGTGTAAACCAAACTTTAGAAGTAGCATCAGCAAATTTTTTGAATTGCCACGGCGCAGAACCCATATAAGTTGGTGCTCCAAATACAATACCTTGTGCTTCGCTAAGTGCTTGCCAAGCTTGCTCAGAAATTTCTCCGTTTTGATCAATTTCAATCAGCGAAGCTTGGATTGTTTGCGCAAAAGTTTCAGCAACTACTTTTGTATGACCATAACCAGAATAATAAACAACTGCGATGTTTGACATGAGTTTTATCCAAATTTTTAAAAAGTTCGATTTAATGATATATTTTAGAAACTAGGTGTCAATTAGTTACCAATTGGTAACTAGCACAATTTAACTGAAGTTTTAAGGATGTTTTTAATGAATCAGGCATTAAAATATAATATTTATCAACAACATTGCCCTGCTCGGTTATTTTTTGAAAAAATTGCAGATAAATGGGTATTATTGATTATCAATGTGCTAGCAAGAGAAACTCAGCACTTCAATTTGCTCAAGAAAAGTATTCAAGGGATTTCACCCAAAGTCTTATCGCAAAAGTTAAAAATGCTGGAGCGAGATGGATTCATTGAGCGGCAAGTGCAAAACACCTCACCTATACGTGTCGATTATTCTTTAACGTCACTAGGATTAGAGGTAGCTAAAATGGCTTATCAATTGAAAGATTGGGCTGAAACCAATATTGAACAAGTGATCACTGCACAACAACGCTTTGATGCAACCCAAACAGAAGAATCCAAATAAATGGTGAATATATGCACCCACAACCTTTAATTGCGGTAGAAGATGTCGAGAAAACCAGTTTATGGTATCAAACCATGTTGGGACTTAGTAGCGGACATGGTGGCAAAGAATATGAACAGTTAATATTTAACCAGCACTTGGTTCTGCAACTGCATCAATGGCAAGCACATGAACACTCCCATATTGGTAGTCCAAATACTACGATTGGTAATGGCGTATTATTGTGGTTTGAGAGTTCTCAATTTGATGAGATTGTACAAAAGCTACAAAATCATCAAGTCGAAATTTTAGAAGGGCCTAAATATAACGCGAATGCACATCATCGAGAAGTTTGGTTTAAAGACCCAAATGGCTATACTCTCGTTGTTGCAACTCCCTATGGCGATGTATAGCCATGCATTAATTAGAGTTGTTTGAAGCCTTGTTGACGCCATGCTTCGTAAACAATCACCGCTGTTGCATTCGACAGATTTAAACTTCTTGAGTTTTCCGCCATTGGCAAACGAATCCACTGTTCTTGTGGAAACATTAAACGTACTTGCTCTGGCAGACCGCGTGTTTCTGGCCCCATCAATAAAGCCACAGGACGATTTAGATCAACCGTGTGCGGTGTTGCCGTTCCTTTAGTTGTTAATGGGAAAACATGCTCAACACCTTTTGCTTTTAAATCAGCAAGGCAAAGCTCGATATTGTCCCAAATTTGCATTCTTGCCCATTCGTGATAATCCAATCCCGCACGTTTAAGCTTTTTATCATCGAGTTCAAAACCTAAGGGTTTAACCAAATGAAGCTGTGCGCCAGTATTAGCACATAAACGGATGATATTACCTGTATTCGCTGGAATTTCAGGCTCGAATAGAACAACATGAATCACAAATTTTCTCTACTTTTCATAATCCCTCCTAGCCTACCTTTTTCAAAGGGAGGAACTCCCCTCTTTTTTAAAAAGGGGTTGGGGGAGATTTATTGCCATTTTAACTGTTCACGTAGGCTCACGACTTCACCAATAATGGTTAAAGTCGGCGCTACAATATGATGCTCTGACACTTTAGTTGCAATATCAGCCAAAGTTCCAACCACCACTTTTTGTTCAGGTGTTGTCCCTTTAGAAATGAGAGCAACAGGCATATTCGGTCGCTGACCATGTGCAATCAATTGCTCACAAATCCGCTCTAAACCAACCAAGCCCATATACAACACAAGGGTTTGATTTTCATAAACCAATTCATTCCAAGGAAGTTCTGGCGAACCCTCTTTTAAATGCCCTGTAAGAAAACGAACACTTTGTGCATAATCACGATGCGTCAATGGAATACCAGCATAGGCTGAACAGCCAGAAGCAGCAGTAATGCCCGGAACGACTTGGAAAGTCACATTGGCTTCTACCAATTCTTGAATTTCCTCACCACCACGCCCAAATATAAATGGATCACCGCCCTTTAAACGGCAAACACGTTTACCTTGCTGCGCGTAATCAACCAATAAAGCATTAATACCATCTTGCGGAACGGAATGATTAGAATGTGCTTTACCCACATAGATTTTTTCAGCATCGCGACGGCACAAATCTAAGATAGGTGCAGACACTAAGCGATCATAAATCACCACATCAGCTTGTTGCATCAATCGCAAGGCTTTTAGCGTCAAAAGCTCAGGATCACCCGGCCCCGCGCCTACTAAATACACCTCACCTTTCGGTGCGCTCCATTCAGTTAATGCCTGTTCAATCAGATCATTGGCGACATCTAAATTATCATTGAACACTTGCTCTTTCAGCGGACTTGCATACAAATTTTCCCAAAAGATACGACGTTCATCTGGATTAGAAATTTTTGCTTTAACTTGCTTACGCCACTGTCCAGAAAACTCGGCGAGTTTGCCCATACCATGTGGCACAATCGTTTCGATCTGAGTACGCAGCTGTCGAGATAAAACAGGCGATGCGCCATTCGATGCAACTGAAATCACTAAAGGTGAACGATCGATAATTGCTGGCACCATAAAGCGACAATGCGGAATATCATCCACGCTATTCACTAGTAGATTACGCTGTTCGCATTGTTCAAAAACGGCTTTATTGACTTCAGTTTGATCAGTTGCAGCAATCACTAAACGATAAGGCGTTGCGAGAATACTTTCAGAAAAAGCAGCTTGAATATAATGTCCTGCTGACTTCACTACAAGCTGAAGTAGCTCAGGTTCAATCTCAGGTGCAATCACATCGACCGTTGCACCTGCTTTGACCAACAAATTTGCTTTACGGTAGGCAATATGCCCACCTCCAACAATCAGACAACGTTGCTGTTGCAACTTTAAAGAGATTGGGAAAATTTCCACATCACGCCTCTATATTTTCAATCTGACTGAGATAAAGCAAAAACTATGCACAAATTAGATGCACAGTTTAGTCAATATACGTTGCACCGCCCATATATGGACGTAGCACTTCAGGAATCTCAATAGAACCATCTGCACGTTGATAGTTTTCCATCACTGCAAGCAGAGTACGACCTACAGCCAAACCTGAACCATTTAACGTATGCACCAATTCGATCTTCTTCTGATCTACGCGGTAGCGTGCTTTCATACGACGTGCTTGGAAATCACCCATATTTGAGCAGCTAGAAATTTCACGATACGTATCTTGGCTTGGTACCCATACTTCTAAATCATAGGTTTTAACAGCACCGAAGCCCATGTCACCACCACAGAGCAAAATCTTACGGTAAGGTAAGCCAAGCGCTTGTAAAATGCCCTCTGCGTGTGCAGTTAGCTCTTCAAGTGCTTCCATAGAGTGCTCAGGCTTAACAATTTGCACCATTTCAACTTTATCGAACTGATGCTGACGGATCAAACCACGTGTATCACGTCCATAAGAACCTGCTTCACTGCGGAAACATGGCGTATGCGCTGAGTATTTAAGAGGTAGACGGTCAGCATCAATAATTTCATCACGCACAAAGTTTGTGATTGGCACTTCTGCTGTCGGAATCAAATAATATTCTTTTTCGCCTTGCAGCTTGAATAGATCTTCTTCAAATTTAGGTAATTGGCCTGTACCACGTAAAGTATCGGCATTGACCAAATATGGTACATAAGCTTCTGTGTAGCCATTCTTAAGTGTATGTGTGTCTAGCATGAATTGCGTTAAAGCACGTTGTAAACGCGCTAATGGTCCTTTCAACACACTGAAACGAGAACCCGTTAGCTTCGTCGCAGTTTCAAATTCAAGCCCACCCATCCACTCACCAAGATCAGTATGATCTTTGATGTCAAAATCAAACTGGCGCGGCGTACCCCATTTTAAAATTTCTAAATTATCGCTTTCATCTTTACCTTCTGGAACAGACTCATCTGGTAAGTTGGGGATCGCAAGCGACTTTTGCTCTAGTTCTGTTTGCAACTCAGCCAAGGCAACTTCTGCCGCTTTGATTTCATCACCAATCGCAGCCATACGTGCCATGATTTCAGATGCATCTCCACCCGACTTTTTGATTTGACCAACTTGTTTTGCACCAGCGTTACGTTCAGCTTGTAAATTTTCAGCTTTCGACTGTAAATCTTTACGGCGAGCTTCTAAATCAGCCCACTCTTGTACATTCAGCTGAATTCCACGTTTTGCTAAAGCAGTATTCACTGCTTCAATATTATTTCTGAGTAATTTTGGGTCGATCATAATCAATCATGAATAGAGAAAAAACTGGCTATAGTGTAAGGCTTTAACCTAAAAAAATACAGCGATAGAAAACAAAGACTCAGCATCTACAACGGATTGTAGGTGCTGAAAAACTGATTAATTTGGTTCTTTAGGTAAACTTGGTAAATATTCAGCTTTGATAAATTGCTTCGCAGCATAATATGGTAGGGTTAGCTCACTCATCCCTTCAGCATAAGATGCTAATTCATAAAGTGGATATACAAAGACAATACCATTCACGCCATAATAATAATTATCGCTGATCTCTAACTGATCTTTCTTAATATTATGCTCTTCTAACCAGTTTTGATTGGCTGCATATAATTCATCACGAAGTTTCTGATTCATATCAGGTTTAAGGAGTTCACTGACCGTAATATGTTTTTTATTGGCTAAATCAAAATTCACAAACTCTTGATGTGACATACCATGTGCCGCACCCGCTGAATAAGAATAAGTTTGAATTGCAAAAGTCGCTAAATTATAGTTTTGTCCAACGAAGCGAACATAGGTACTACTTTCACTTTGCAAAGCTTGATTGGCTGGCTCTTTAACTTGTTGATCAGGTAAATCAGCAAACGCATTTGGTTCTGCTTTTTTCATGCGATTTACAAAATAATCATCAATCCATTTTTGATTGGTTTCCACAGTTTGCAAATCATAATTAGTACAACCATCTTCCAAACACACTTTCTGCTTTGGAATTTTGACAGTAACGACTTTTGCCTGAATAAGTGGAATATCTGTTCTTTCAACCTTTGTTGTTTGATCTTGTTTCGGTTGACAGCCGACCAGTGCAACAACTGTCATGATTGAAATCAATGGGAGTAATTTTACCGTCTTCATCGTTATACAAGTCTCTGATGTTTTTCATCACTATACAAAGCCTTGTTGTCAGAAGAAATTAAGAAATGTATCTATATTTTCAACTCTACCCTCTTAATATGTTTACTTATACTTTTTCCTCCAAATCAACCCAATTACAATGAAAACCTAACGGTATACGGCCCCCCAATTCTATTTCGGCCTGAACGCTCATCTCTACACCATTCACTTTAAGTATCACCGCTTTTGAAGTCAGACCATCTATGTGGTGTACATATGTCATTAAATAACCTTGCCCCTCAACACTTTGAGAATTCTCAGGTACAAATGTCACTTCCCCAATAATCCATTGTTGACCCAAATCATAAATTAGACTGGTTTGTAAAACCAAATCATGAATTTTCAAAACATTGAATGAACTATTTTCGGGAAAGCTCAAAGTATACAAGTAACGATAAGGCATCCCGATATAGCGCTCGTCAATTTTTGGAAACTCTTGAATATCAGCATCAACAACCATTCTGTGGATGCTTGTTAAGTTTGAGTCAACCGTCCAACGCTCCAATATGGCGCGTTGATCTTCATAAGCCGCATGTTGAGAATGTTCAAAATCATTTTGATGTACCAAAACATCCAATACAATTTGGTTTTTATTGTCCCGATAAGCATTCGCGGCGTGGAAAACAAAACAAGGATCAACATTGATCCAGCGGATTTTTTCAGCATGCCCATACTGCGCTAAAATACCAATACGCGCCTGATATTGTTCATTCCATTGATAAGGCACACTATTGCCTGTAAATAATCGAGTGATGGAAAATGTGAGTGGAAAATCAAAAACAATCACATCCTGCTCTGTAATGAGACAATCATGAATCATCGGACCATGCTGCAAAGGAATTTGACTCACATGGACCAATTCGCCCTGCTCATCAATCACTTGGTAATACGCATTTTTACGATCAAGGGCATCGTAACAAATCGCATGTAAATGTCCCGTTTTCTGATCCTTACGAGGATGTGCAGTAAAAGGTAAATCAGCATCACTGTTAAAAAGCTGATAACGTTCCGTATTTAACTCAAAGTCCAAACAAATTGGGAAAGCACCCGCCTCAATAACAGCCCACAGCTTTCCAAAATGCTTAAAGATATTTGTGTTAACAACATCATGAGCCCCCCTCCTATATCCCTGTACATATTGCTTTTTTTTATTTTTCTGCACAGTATCTGTTGCAATCATTTTGCTTTTAAACCAGATCGCCTTTCCATTTCGCAGTTTAAGCCCATGAACCATACCATCACCCATATACCATTCAAACAATGTTAGTTTTTTGGCATAGATAGGATTCGAACCAATCCGCAGTAATAAACCATGTAGATGCTTTGGAATTTCTCCAATCACTTTAAAATTAGAAATCTCAGTTTCATGTACAGGTCGGTATACGATTTTTTGATAAATACCATTCTCATTCCATGAGGAGTTTCGTCTTAGAAACAAACCGATAATCCTAATCAACTTTTGTTTTAAAACATTTTTCAGCGATTTCAAAGCTGTCATTTTAGGATAACTATTAATTACTTTTTGATCAGCCAAATCTTTCATTTTTATTAGGAAATTCTTAAATTATTATTTATATGATAAAATAAACCACCTTTTAAATCTAATAAACTATCAAAATAAATAGATAGTATAAATATCAAGGCTTTTGAATTTTAACCTATCCTAAAAAAAGCAACCCGTAGGTTGCTTTCTATTCATCTGCAATCATTTACTGATCAATAATATCTGTGCCTTTTGGTGGCTCAAAATTAAAGACTGATGCTGGAATCGTTGGATTCACTTTAAGATTACTAAAGCGAACATAGGTGGTTTGTCCTAATGAATCTTGTAATACCATTAAGTTAGGTGCTTTATTTGCGCCAAAACTAATCGTCATACTTTGGAAAGCACTGTCTTCTTGCTTTGGATATAAAGTGTAATACAACTTCGTACGGTCAGGCTGCGTTACACGATATGACTGCATAATTTGATTAGTATTACCCGACAATAATAATGCAGGTGTATTGGCAATTTGATCATCTAGGCTTTGACGGACTGCTTGTTGTAAATCAGGATCATAAATCCACACGACCTTACCTGTGGTCACAATCGTTTGTTTCGCAGGACTAGTTGTTTCCCAGTAGAATTTTCCAGGGCGTTCAACTTTCATCACACCTTTGAAAGTTTGATTCATATGCTGTGCAGTTAAACCTTTTTTCTGCACATTTTTGTTATTGGTTACTTTCGTTGTTTGCTCAAAATCTGCTGTTAGACGCTGCAAACCAGACAACTGTTGAACCAAACTTGTCGTTGCTTGCTGAGTCGAAGCTGCGACAGGAGCTGCAAACACCTGTGTACTCATCACTGGAGCTAAAGTCATTGCACTTAAAGTTGCCGCGTAAGCCATTTTTTTTACGAAATTCATAAAATGAACCTTCTATCAGATTTCTACTGTTATGACGACATCTTACTGTTTTTGATCACTAAAAAAATGAAGAAAAGCACAGGTTTTGTTTATTTCATGTCGCAAAGTCCTGCATTATGTATGAAGTTGCAGCGTTTATGTAGGAATTGTAATGATAAAAATTACGATCAAAACCTGAATTAGACTACTCTAAATAGGTCATATAAAGCCTTCACATAAAATAATGTCTAAAGAATCAACTAGACGAAACACTACATTTTGTTAGTCTAAATACCATCAAATACAACAACAGCCACGAATTATGAAAAGTCTTGCCTTTATTCAACGGAATGACACGTATTTTTCAATTGGGGATTTTTACCCTGCACTCTCTGTGTTCTCGTATCATGAATTAGGCAATACAACTTCACCCTTTTTATTATTAGATCATCTAGGGCCTGGACGCTTAGCACCGAAAAGCACTAAAAAAGGCGTCAATGAGCATCCACATCGTGGTTTTGAAACGGTGACTTTTGTTTTTGCTGGCGAACTAGAACATCAAGACTCAACAGGTCAAGGCGGCATCATCGCTCAAGGTGATATTCAATGGATGACAGCAGCTTCTGGCATTCAGCATATAGAGCATTTTAGTCCTGCATTCCGTGAGCAAGGTGGATACTTTGAAATGGTGCAATTATGGGTTAATTTGCCTGCTAAAGAAAAAATGTCGCCACCCCGCTATCAAAGCTTGTTAAACGAAACCATCCCTAAAGTACAACTTGATCAAGATGCAGGTTATGTTCGTATCGTGGCAGGACAATTTCAGAATACATTCGGAATTGCAAAAACCTTTAGTCCGATGAATGTCTTAGATGTTCATCTCAATAAAGACCAACACCTCACCTTGCCAGCATCACATGGAGACACCACCCTTATTTATTTGCGTAAAGGCAAGCTCCAATTCGCAAAAGATGAAGAAATTTTAGAAGAACAAGCTTTGGCCGTCATGTCGAGCTTCGATAACGATGTTGCCATCAAGACCTTAGAACATTGTGATTTATTATTTTTATCCGCACCACCATTACAAGAACCAATCAATGGACATGGCTTTTTCGTAATGAATAGCTATGAAGAAATTCTACAGGCCTATGAAGACTTAAAAAATGGTACTTTTGGGAAAGCTTCTAACTAAACAAATGGCTCAAAATTTGAGATATAAAAAAACCCGCTAAAAGCGGGTTTTCTTGAACTATTAAAACTTAAGCTTCAACAGTTACATAGCGACGGCCAAATTGACCTTTCACTTCAAATTTTACTACGCCGTCAGCAGTAGCAAATAAAGTATGGTCACGACCCATACCAACATTTGCACCAGCGTGGAATTCTGTACCACGTTGACGAACGATGATGTTACCAGCAGTTACAGTTTGACCACCGTAAACTTTAACACCTAACATCTTAGGATTCGAATCACGACCGTTCTTAGTCGATCCACCGGCTTTTTTAGTTGCCATGTCTATTTACTCCTCGTGTTAGCCTGCGATACCAGTAATTTTCAACTCGGTAAACCATTGACGGTGACCTTGTTGCTTACGGTAGTGTTTACGACGACGCATTTTGATGATGCGGATTTTGTCGTGACGACCATGGCCAACTACTTCTGCAGTTACTTTTGCGCCAGCTACAACTGGAGCACCGATTTGAATGTTGTCACCGTTAACAACCATTAATACGTCATCAAACGTAATAGTCGCGCCAGTTTCAGCTTTCAATAATTCTACTTTAAGGGTTTCACCCTCAACAACACGGTGCTGTTTACCACCGCTTTGGATTACTGCGTACATAATGTACTCCAACTTGCCCGTGTCGTCGTGCCGATAAAGGGACATATCGATCTTAAGACGAACGCCACTGGGGTTATACAAGGGGACAAATTTTAAGTGAAATTTGATCAAACAACAAGTCATTTCGCACAAATGCTCACATATCTGAATATTGTTTAGATTTTTTAATAAAATCAATTAGATTGCAGATACGTTGTTTTGATTGATTCTTTCCGTGATTTACAATACATTTTTAAAAACAAATTGCGACAAGAACAAACTGTGTTTGAACTAAGTCAAAAGTAGAGTATTGAGGTTATGTGCGAAAACCATTTTTCTGCCTAAATTAACACCAAAAAACTCATCATCATGTTTTAAATGACGGATTACACAGCCTGTATAACTGTTTAGCAAAAGATTAATTGATACACTTAGCGCCATTACTCACCTGTACGAGGTTTTCCTTCATATGGTTATCGATTTTAAGCAAGACATTCTCTCCCCTGTTGCGACAGATTTTGCTGCGATGGATTACCTGATCAATGAAGGGATTAGCTCTAAAGTCGGTTTGGTGATGTCTGTCAGCAAACATGTTGTTGAAGCTGGCGGAAAACGGATGCGCCCAATTATGTGCTTACTTGCAGCACGAGCTTGTGGTTTAGCGAATATGCAGCACGCGCAACATTTGGCTGCAATTATTGAAATGCTGCATACTGCAACCTTGGTACATGATGATGTCGTAGACGAATCTAATCTCCGTCGTGGCCGTCCTACTGCCAATGCAACGTGGAATAATCAAACAGCGGTTTTAGTCGGGGACTTTCTGATTGCGCGCTCTTTTGATTTATTGGTCGATCTAAACAACATTACCTTATTAAAAGATTTCTCAACAGGCACTTGTGAAATTGCAGAAGGTGAAGTGTTACAGTTGCAATCTCAACATCAACCCGAAACAACCGAAGAAACGTATTTAAGAATTATTCACGGGAAAACTTCACGTCTTTTTGAACTTGCGACAGAAGGCGCAGCAATTTTGGCAGGTACAGAAGAATATCGTGAACCATTGCGCCGTTTTGCTGGTCACTTTGGTAATGCCTTTCAAATCATTGATGACATTTTAGACTATACTTCTGATGCAGAAACATTAGGTAAAAATATCGGTGATGATTTAATGGAAGGAAAACCGACTTTACCGTTAATTTCAGCATTAGCTCATTCAACTGGCGATGATCATGCAATTATTCGTCGCAGTATCGCAACAGGCGGAATCGAGCATTTAGATAAAGTCATTGAAATTGTGCATAACTCGGGCGCTTTGGATTATTGTCAAAAACGTGCCCAGCAAGAAACGGATGCCGCTTTAGAAGCTTTAAAAGCTTTACCAGATAATGAATATCGCCAAGCACTCATCAATCTGACCTTAATGGCCTTACACCGTTTACAATAATTTTTTATGAGTGCCTATGCATTTTAATTTAACTGATCTCTTTTTAAAAATGCAGGAACAGCTTGACCAACCTCAAGCTGTTCTTGATGAAAACCTAATGATTGAATTGGTCAATCGTTTACGACCAAAAAATCCCAATGATGCAGAAGAAGTTAAACAACGTATTCATTCGTTGATTAAAACATTGTTACTCACACCAACATCTGCAATCTTGCTGCAAAACTTCTTACTCAAGTTGATCAGTCAATATAAGCAAATTAGTTTATATGCCGACAGCGGTATTTTATCTTTAGATGGTTTTTGGAATCAGTTAAGCCAGCGTTTGGGTGCGCACTTCCTTCCATTAGTTGAAGATGGTCAGCAACTCAAAACATTGGTTGGGAAAGTTTTCCATCAGGAAACTGATAGTGATTGGCTGATCTTGATCGAGAAACAGGATTGGATCAGTTTATTTAGCTTAATTAGTGAAAGCCAAAGCAACACCAAAGAAAAGCAAATCTCAAAGAATGAACTGATTAAAGCGATTACCGTTCTATCCTATCGTATTAGCGGTATTGGTTTATATCCTGAATTTATTAATGCACAACCAGACATTATTGAATATGAATCCCCGTTCTTGGTTCAAAACCGAGAAATTGTTGAATTTATAGAAAAGTATAAAAAAATTGTTGATGATCAGGATGCTGTCGTTGTACTCCCCCCACCAGATGCATCTCAAGCTTTTGTTATGCTTGATCAATGCCGTGATGTAGTACTGAAAATACGTCGTGCGACTAAACGTATCGGTGTCAGTATTAGTTTAACGTATTTGCTATCTTTGCTTGAACAAGCATTAGATCGCATTGAGTTATTAATTAGCTTGCTAGCCAGTAAAAATGAGGTTCGTTATACCTCTCTTGGCGAGTTGATTACCGACTTAACACAAGCACATTATGATGAAAAAAGTGTTCGATACCTATTAAGTTCAACCAGTGAACTGATTGCTTTACAGGTAACTGAAAATGCAAGTAAGACTGGTGAACACTATGTGAGTACGGACAAGTCTGGTTTCTGGGGAATGTACAAAGCTGCCGCTGGAGCTGGTGCGATTATTGCGCTGATGGCAACGCTGAAAATCCTAACCGCACGTTTTGTTCTTGCACCGTTTATGCAAGCTTTTCTATATAGCATGAACTATGGCTTAGGCTTCATGCTGATCCATGTACTTCATTTTACTGTTGCGACTAAACAACCTGCGATGACCGCAGCCGCTCTTGCCGCTACGGTACAACAGCAGAAAGGCAGTAAAAATGCCCAGATCGCAGAACTTGCGGCACTGATTATTAATATTATTCGTACCCAGTTCGTAGCGATTTTAGGCAATATTTCGATTGCAATCCCTGTGGCGGCGCTGATCACATTTCTCTGGCAATACAATTTACACGAACCACTGCTCTCCACCACTAAAGCAGCGAAAACCCTACATTCATTAAATCCATTCACCTCTTTGGCTGTACCTCACGCCGCTATCGCTGGGGTGTGTTTATTCTTATCGGGTTTAATCGCAGGTTATTTTGATAACCTCGCCGTATATCGCAAAGTTGGCCCTCGTTTAAAACAACATCGTCGCTTAAAACGCTGGATGGGAGAACAACGCCTAGACAAGTTTGCAAACTATATTGAAACGAACTTAGGTGCGCTTGCTGGTAACTTTCTATTCGGCATCATGCTCGGCAGTATTGGCACCATTGGCTTTATTTTAGGCTTGCCTTTAGATATCCGTCATATCGCCTTTGCTTCAGCAAACTTTATCCAAGGTCTAATGACGATTAGTGGCTCGCCAGATATTGGTTTAATCCTTGTGTCATTTTTAGGCGTTATGTTGATTGGCTTAACTAACTTGTTTGTCAGTTTTACACTTACGATTATTGTTGCTCTACGCGCACGTCGTGTCCGTTTTGCGCAATGGAAACCATTAGCGAAATTAGTACTTACACACTTCTTGACTCGACCAAGTGATTTTTTCTGGCCACCGAAACAACCAATTGAAGTTGATGATGAAAATTCAGTGGAACAGAAAGTGAGACACTAATCAAATTTTGTTATGTTTTTTTACTGAACCTTAAAAAAATCTGAAAATGAAATTATCATAAAATTTCAAGACTTGACCAAAAGTGTACTCGCAAGTACACTTTCAAACACTATACAACCCTGAACAATGGTTAAGCAAAAAAATGAGGTTCGCATGCCGCACCTACTACTTTGTATTGGTTGCATTTTTTTAGGATTCGGTGTGTTTGGACTGCTTTATTCCAACGCATCAGCTTTTGATCTATTGAGTGTTCAAACTTTATTTGAACATCGCTCATTTGCGCTTAACAATGTAGCAGTTCTGCTTTCTAGACTAGGCGGAATGCCTTTTTTACTATTTTTAACTGTGTTTTTTTGTGTCTACCACATTCGGATTAAAGATTATAAAAAAGTGACTTTTCTTGCTTTGAGTGTAAGTGGAAGTATTGTGATTGGTTGGCTTCTGAAATGGGGCATTGATCGGCCAAGACCTTTGGAATTTTATCATTTGGTTCAAAGTTATGGAGCATCCTTCCCAAGTGCCCATAGCCTATATGCTGCAACCCTTGCGAGTTTATCTATGTTGCTATTTAGAGAGCATAAGTACCGCAAAAGCGTCATTTTAGTATCTACTTTATGGTTTATTTTCATGGGGTTATCTAGAGTTTATGCAGGGGTTCACTATCCAACCGATGTACTTGCAGGTTGGGGAATTGGGTTAATTTGGACTTCGTTGCTTTGGTTTTGGCTGTATCAAAGCAATTTCAGCAACAATTTGTTTTTAGATAAAAAATCTAAATTGAGGTGGAATAATGATGTCGGCTAAGCTTTGGGCACCTGCCCTCACTGCTTGCGCATTAGCAACAAGCATCGCGCTTGTTGGTTGTAGCAAAGATCCTAAAGATGCACAGCAAGCAGCTGCTGCTCAAAAAATGCCGCCTCCAGAAGTTGGTGTCATTGTTGCTCAACCACAAAGCGTAGAACAAAGTGTAGAACTTTCAGGACGAACGGCTGCATATCAAATCTCTGAAGTTCGTCCACAGACTGGTGGTGTGATTTTAAAACGTTTATTTGCTGAAGGTAGTTACGTTCAAGCAGGTCAAGCGCTTTATCAAATCGACGCAAATACCAATCGTGCAACGGCTGATAATGCTCGAGCGGCTCTGTTACGCCAACAAGCAAACTTAAATGCTTTACGTGTAAAAGAAGGTCGTTATAGTCAACTTGTTGGAACAAATGCTGTTTCTAAACAAGAATATGATGACATTAATGCTCAAGTGAAATTAGCGGAAGCAGATGTTGCAGCGGCTCAAGCAGCACTTAAAAATGCTGAAATTAATTTGGGTTACTCTACTGTACGTGCACCGATTTCAGGCCAATCTAGCCGTTCTTCCGTAACCTCTGGTGCGTTAGTGACAGCGAATCAGGCTGATCCATTGGTGACGATTCAACAACTTGATCCAATCTATGTTGATATCAACCAATCAAGCGCTGAGTTACTACGCCTTCGTCAGCAAATGAGCAAAGGTAGCTTGGATAGCAGTGGTAATACACGCGTAAAAATCACACTTGAAGATGGTTCTGACTATCCTATTGAAGGTCAGTTAGCATTCTCTGGCGCAAGTGTAAATCCCGACACTGGAACAGTGACATTACGTGCCGTATTCTCAAACCCGAACCATTTGCTATTACCAGGTATGTATGCAACTGCCAAAATTTCTCAGGGAATTTTGCCAAATGCTTATTTGGTTCCTCAAGCAGCGGTTACTCGTTTGCCTACAGGTCAAGCGATTGCAATGGTTGTAAATGCTAAAGGGGTTATTGAGACTCGTCCAATTACAACTGTAGGTGTTAAAGGTCAAGATTGGATCGTGACTGAAGGTCTAAAAGCTGGCGATAAAGTCGTCGTAGATGGTGTTGCTAAGGTGAAAGAAGGTCAAGAGGTTTCAACTAAGCCTTACCAACCACAAGCAAATGCGCCTCAAGCTCAAGGTGCTGCACCACAAGCAGCCGAACAGAAAAAACAGGCCGACGCACCAAAAGCTGAACAAAAAGCAACTGCACAAGCTTAAGGGGTAGATTGCATGGCTCAATTTTTTATTCATCGCCCAATTTTTGCATGGGTGATTGCACTGGTGATTATGCTGGCGGGGATTCTCACGCTAACAAAAATGCCAGTTGCTCAATATCCGACGATTGCTCCCCCCACGGTAACCATTTCTGCAACTTATCCTGGGGCATCTGCTAAAACTGTTGAAAACACAGTAACTCAAATCATCGAACAACAAATGAATGGTTTAGATGGTTTACGTTACATTTCTTCTAACAGTGCGGGTAATGGTCAAGCATCGATTAACTTGAACTTCGAACAAGGTATCGATCCAGATATCGCACAGGTTCAGGTTCAAAATAAATTACAATCTGCGACAGCACTTTTACCCGAAGACGTACAACGCCAAGGCGTCCGAGTAACTAAATCTGGTGCAAGCTTTATGCAGGTTGTTGCCTTTTACTCACCAGATGGAAGCTTATCAGCATCAGATATTAAAGACTATGTGAACTCAAATATTTCTGAGCCACTCAGTCGTGTTGCGGGTGTTGGTGAGATCCAAGTCTTTGGTGGCTCTTATGCGATGCGTATTTGGTTAGATCCAGCGAAATTAACAAGTTTCAACCTCACTCCAAGTGATGTTGCAGCTGCAATTCGCGCGCAGAACTCTCAAGTTGCTGTAGGTCAGTTAGGCGGTGCGCCTTCAACTAAAGGACAAGTACTGAACGCAACTGTAAATGCACAAAGTATGCTGCAAACACCTGAACAGTTTAGAAAAATCTTCCTCAAGAATACTTCGACTGGTGCGCAGGTTCTTTTGGGTGATGTTGCTCGTGTTGAGTTAGGTTCTGATAACTATCAGTTCGATTCTAAATTCAATGGTAGTCCTGCTGGTGGTGTAGCAATTAAACTTGCAACTGGTGCCAATGCATTGGATACAGCTGCAGCTGTAGAAAAACGTTTATCAGAATTGCGCCATAACTATCCAAGTGGCTTAAAAGACAAACTTGCGTATGACACAACACCGTTTATTCGTTTATCGATTGAAAGTGTTGTACATACATTAATTGAAGCAGTTGTTTTAGTATTTATCGTCATGTTCCTGTTCTTACAGAACTGGCGTGCGACGATTATTCCTACACTTGCCGTTCCAGTAGTAGTGTTAGGTACATTTGCCGTTATTAACATGTTCGGCTTCTCGATCAACACATTAACCATGTTCGCGATGGTATTAGCAATCGGTCTCCTCGTCGATGATGCAATTGTCGTTGTAGAGAACGTAGAGCGGGTTATGCAAGAAGAACATCTTGAACCTGTACCTGCAACTGAAAAATCAATGAGCCAGATCTCGGGTGCCTTGGTTGGTATTACCAGCGTATTAACCGCTGTATTCGTACCAATGGCGTTCTTCAGTGGAACAACTGGGGTAATTTACCGTCAGTTCTCGATCACTTTGGTTACAGCGATGATTCTTTCTTTGATCGTTGCATTAACCTTTACCCCTGCCCTATGCGCTACATTGTTAAAACAACACGATCCAAACAAGCAAGAAAGCAACAATATCTTTGCACGTTTCTTCCGTTGGTTTAACCGCAGCTTTGATAAACTTTCTGTGAAATACCAAGGTGGTGTCAATCGTATGACACACCATAAGCTTTTCTCTGGGGTTATTTATATTGCTGTGATTGCTGCGTTAGTCGGTCTGTACAAAATGCTGCCGTCTTCATTCTTACCAGAGGAAGACCAAGGCGTAGTCATGACACTGGTACAATTACCGCCAAGTGCCAGCCTTGAACGTACAGATAAAGTGATCACGACAATGACTGATTACTTCATGAATAAAGAAAAAGATAACGTAGATTCTATCTTTACGGTATCTGGTTTCTCATTCACTGGGGTCGGTCAAAATGCGGGTCTAGCCTTCATTAAATTGAAAGACTGGGGCGAGCGTACCACACCTGAATCACAAATTGGTGCCATCATTCAACGTGGTATGGCATTGAATATGATCGTGAAAGATGCATCGTACATCATGCCATTGCAGTTACCTGCGATGCCTGAACTCGGTGTTTCGTCTGGTTTCGATATTCAGTTGAAAGATGTCAGTGGCCAAGGTCACGATAAACTTGTTGCTGCACGTAATGCGATCTTAGGTATGGCAGCTCAAGACAAACGTCTTGCTGGTGTTCGTCCTAACGGTCAGGAAGATACACCTCAATATCAAATTACGATTGATCAAGCGCAAGCAGGTGCTATGGGTATCAGTATCGCTGATATTAACAGTACGATGAGCATGGCTTGGGGTGGTTCATACATCAATGACTTCGTTGATCGTGGTCGTGTGAAGAAAGTTTATGTCCAAGGTGAAGCGGATACTCGCATGATGCCTGAAGACTTGAACAAGTGGTATGTGCGTAATAACAAAGGTGAAATGGTTCCATTCTCTGCCTTTGCAAAAGGTGAATGGACTTATGGTTCACCTCGTTTAGAGCGTTATAACGGTGTATCATCTGTTAACATCCAAGGTACTCCAGCTCCAGGCGTCAGTTCGGGTGATGCAATGCTTGCGATGGAAGAAATTATTGGCAAGTTACCGTCAATGGGCTTACAAGGTTTTGACTACGAATGGACAGGTTTATCTTTAGAAGAACGTGATTCTGGTAACCAGACAGTTCCTTTATTGATTCTTTCATTATTGATTGTATTCCTATGTCTTTCTGCGTTATATGAAAGCTGGTCTATCCCTGTATCAGTATTGCTTGTTGTTCCATTAGGTATCATCGGTGCATTTACTTTGACATGGTTAGGCATGGTGATTAAAGGCGATCCAAACTTATCCTTTAACATCTACTTCCAAGTCGCGATTGTTGCGGTAATTGGTTTGTCTGCGAAAAATGCGATTTTGATCGTAGAATTTGCAAAAGAGTTGCAAGAAAAAGGTGAAGACCTGTTTGAAGCAACGTTACATGCTGCAAAAATGCGTTTACGTCCAATTATCATGACAACACTTGCATTTGGTTTCGGTGTATTACCATTAGCTCTTGCAAGCGGTGCTGGTGCTGGTAGCCAACACTCAGTTGGTTATGGTGTACTTGGTGGTGTAATTTCTTCAACACTTTTAGGTATCTTCTTCATCCCTGTGTTCTTCGTGTGGATTCGTAGTATCTTTAAGTACAAACCTAAAACTTTAAATACTCAGGAGCATTAATCGTGATGCAAACTGTATGGTCTATTTCTAGTCGTGGCATCGCAATTTCTGCACTCGCGCTTTCTTTGGCTGCCTGCCAAAGCATGCGCGGGCCAGAGCCTGTTGTGAACACAGATATTCCTGAAGGCTATGCGTCGTATAGTAATGCTTCTGGAACATCAATCGCAGAACAAGGTTACAAAGATTTCTTTGCTGACCCTCGCCTGCTACAAGTGATTGATATGGCGCTTGCTAACAACCGTGATTTGCGTACTGCTGCGTTGAATATTCAAAAAGCGCAACAACAATACCAAATCTCGGAAAACAATCAGTTGCCAACCATTGGGGCAAGTGGTAGTGCGGTTCGTCAAGTATCGCCAAGCAGCAACCCAAATAATCCTTACTCAACTTACCAAGTGGGCTTAGGCTTAACTTCTTATGAGTTAGATTTTTGGGGTCGTGTTCGCAGCTTAAAAGATGCTGCATTAGACAACTACTTAGCTACTCAAAGTTCACGTGATGCAACGCAAATCAGTCTGATTGGTCAAGTTACTCAAGCTTGGTTAAATTATTCATTTGCCAGTGCACAACTTAAACTGGCTGATCAGACATTAAAAGCTCAATTAGACTCGTTTAACTTAAACAAAAAACGTTTCGATGTGGGTATTGATAGTGAAATCCCTGTTCGTCAGGCACAGATTTCAGTTGAAACTGCACGTAATGATGTTGCAAATTACAAAACACAAATTGCTCAAGCTCAAAACTTGTTGAATTTATTGGTAGGTCAATCAGTTCCAAACAACTTATTGCCGAGCCAACAAGTTGCTCGTATCACACAAAAAGGTGTGTTAACGGCGGGCTTACCAAGTGATTTGTTAAACAACCGTCCTGATGTCAAAGTTGCTGAATATCAGTTAAGTGCGGCTGGTGCGAATATCGGTGCTGCTAAAGCTCAGTTATTCCCAACTATTAGCCTTACTGGTTCAGCAGGCTATGCATCAACTGACCTGAGTGATTTGTTTAAATCAGCAAATGGTTTATGGTCTATTGGACCAAGCATCAATATGCCAATCTTTGATTGGGGCACTCGCCGCGCGAATGTAAAAATCTCTGAGACAGATCAGAAGATTGCACTAGCGAACTATGAGAAGTCAGTTCAATCAGCGTTCCGCGAAGTAAACGATGCTTTAGCTACACGCGCAAACATCGGTGATCGTTTGACAGCTCAACGACGTTTAGTTGATGCAACCAATACAACCTATAAATTATCAAATGCGCGTTTCCGTGCAGGTATTGATAGTTATTTAACCGTATTGGATGCTCAACGTTCTGCTTATTCAGCTGAACAAGGTCTCTTGTTGTTACAACAAGCGGACTTAAACAACCAAGTTGAATTATACAAAACACTTGGTGGCGGTGTGAAAGCGACAAGCAGCGAAACTGTAGCGCATCAACCATCTAGTTCAGAAAAGCATTACGCAAAATAATCATTAACTTTTGCGAATAAAAAGCTCACTTCGGTGAGCTTTTTTTATTGCAACAATTGCGAATATTTCTTATCTTCAATATGAAATTTTAAAGATTAGAAAATACGATGTTATTAAGTAGTTTAGAGTCCGTTCCTGGACATGAAATTTTGCGTCAATTTGATGTGGTATACGGCAGTACCGTTCGTAGTAAACACGTTGGTCGTGACCTCATGGCAGGTCTTAAAAATATTGTCGGTGGCGAACTCACTGGCTATACCGAACTATTGGAAGAATCTCGCCAAGAAGCAACCCAACGGATGATTGATAAAGCACGTGCTTTAGGTGCAAATGCGATCGTAGGGATTCGTTTTTCTACCTCAAATATTGCGCAGGGCGCATCTGAACTTTTTGTTTATGGAACAGCAGTTGTCGTTCAGCCTGTTACACCTAAACTCCCCGATCCATTTGGTGCGTAGGCAAACATATGGATGGATTAATTTTTCAGATTGCCCTGTTTCTAATTCTTTTTTCAGTGGGTTGGGGTTTTGGTCGTCATATCGAACAAAAACATCTCCGTGAATTGGATGAAAAAGAAAAGCAGTTTGCACATATTCGAGTTGATACCAATCGCTTTGAGCAAACCATAGCGCATGGGCAAATGGTTAGTAGCAACGTCGTTATTTCTCACGATTACTTTAAATATATACTTGCCAATATTCAAAACTTTTTCGGTGGTCGCCTGACCAGTTATGAGAGTGTGGTTGAACGCGCACGTCGTGAAGCGATGCTTCGCCTCAAGCAGGAAGCACATCGAATAGGTGCAAATCATATTATGGGTGTTCGGATGAGTACCACTGAATTAGGGATGCAAGGCGGTATGGTTGAAGTATTTGCTTATGGAACGGCGATCGTCAATCATCATTAAAAACTTGTCCTGTCATCTCGAAAATAACAGGACAAAAACGCTAGTCGGCAAAAATCGCTTGCCAATAGTGGTAGGTTTTCTCTTCCCCATTATCAAGTTTAAAATCATAAGACATTTTTCGCGTCTCAATAATTTCAAACTCAACAGGCTTTTTAAATAAAGCACCCGCATAAGCAAAAGTGTGGTATTCACCATTTTCACCACAGACATCGACGTCACTCGGCATTCTTGCAATGAGTGCAGCATCAATATCTTGTCCGATAAAAGACGCATCTAATTTACTAGCATCAGTTACGATGATCTTGGTTTTAATTCCCGAATCCAAAAAGCTTTGCATCACTTCTGCCGAACTTAAATTCCAGATTGGTTCAACGACTTCAATGCCTAGAGGATGTAGACGATCTTCTCGATATTTGCGTACGTCGGATAGATAAATATCACCAAATATAAAGTGCTCAACGCCTAGGGCTTTAAAATGATTAGCCGCGTCTAACATGCGTTGTTCATAAGCAGGAAGATTTTTAGGAAGAAATACAGGATAAAGTGGGATACCAATACTTTCGGCTTGCTTCTCAAGCAATGCATACGGGATCGCATGCATTGATGATAATTCTGTTTCTTCATTCACCGTTGTTAGTAAAGCAACAACTTCAAATTCATTTTGCTCTAATACAGTATGTAGTGCTAAAGCAGAATCTTTACCACCGCTCCAATTAAAAACGGCTTTCTTACGGATGTTCACTATCATTTAACTCGTGTTTTACGAATCATTTTATACAACAAGCTTGGCGATAAGCGAGAGACTAAAACACCGAGTTGTTCCTTTTTCCCACCAACAACAATATATTCCTCGCCTGCCATCAACGATTCGACCACACGTTCAGCAAATACACCTGCATCTAAACCATTTTCAATTGCTTCATCTTGATGACCTTGCGGCTTCCCTTCACCATTTAAGGCATTAAAAGAAACATTGGTTTTCACAAAACCAGGGAAAACCACAGAAACCTCAACACCGTCTTTGGCAACCTCAGCGCGTAAACTATTCGCCCACATATGAATTGCAGCTTTTGCAGCAGAATAACTTGCGCGATACTGAGTGCCTAACAACCCTGCTACACTTGAAACAAAGACCACTCGACCAGATTTTTGTTTAAGAAAAGTTGGCAAAACTGTTTTAGTAAAGAAAACTTGTGAGAAATAATCAACTTCCATGATGGCACGTTCAGTTTGCATGGTCGTGTCTTGAATCAATGCACGCTGACTCAAACCAGCATTATTAATCAACCAATCCACACGGCCTTTACATGCTAAAACTTGCTCATGTGCATGGCGGACTTGAGCTTCATCGGTAATGTCGGCAGCAATCGAAAGATGCTGTTCTGGCTTGAGTAATCCAACCCGTACCGCTTCTAACTCATCATAACGGCGAGATGTCAGTACAACTTGTGCACCTTGCAAGGCACATTCACGCGCCAAGGCTTTACCCAAACCTGAAGATGCTCCTGTGATCCATACCACTTTGTTTTCAAGACTTTTTAGCTTTGCCATAACCTGTTCCCTCTATGCTTGATGACGCATAAACTTAAGGAAATAATCAATATAAGTTGATGCAACTTGATGATCGAGTTGAGTGCCTAATTTCTCTAAACGCTTATATCCTAAATGGGTCGTCATCGTAATCACGCCATTTAAAGTTTTATCTACCACAAAATTGAACTTTAAACATTTTTTAGGTTCACGAATTAAGTGTGTCACACCCACATCAATCACTTCTGTTAACAGTCGTAATGCATTTGAGATTTCTTGTTGATCATCAGCAGCTAGATTTTGACTTGATGTTTCTACCCTTTGAGCCAATTTCTGATCAATCGGATAAGTCATGTAAATAGTTTCATCTTCAATTTGCAGTGTCTTAGACAAGTATTCAACAAGCGGTACTAAACGATCATTGCTAAAAAATGAGACTGACCACGGCATATATTTACGCACTGCTTCTAAGATTTGCTGAATCACTTTTTCAGATTCACCCGTTTGTGAATAGTGCTGATTTTCTTGTAATAGCACGATAAAAACTTGTTCGATGACCTCACAAGCCATTTCAGACAATACACTCCCCAAAGCATTGGCCTGACTATCTTTACTTCCTTGCATTAACTGCGTTCGAATATGCGCAAATCTTGCGTATGTATCCGCATGAATATTCAAAAAAACGGCGGTGTTCATTTTCTTAACCCTAATTTTTAGACCCATAAAAAAGAGGCTTTTTTATCAGCCCCTTTTTATCCATCAATCTGTTTTTGTATCATTTTTGGCTTTCTGCACCCCGAATTTAACATATTCTATTCAGTATCAACATGCATAAATGCCAAAAAATGATTTACACAATCAGTCGCTGCATTTGAATCCACCTGATTGCCCATTTTCTCTAAAGGCTTATAGCTTAAATGCGCGGTCATATTAATCACACCGTTTAAAGTCTTATCGACCACTTTATTGAAATTCAAACATTTTTTAGGCTCACGGATAAGACTTGTCACCCCAAGATCAACAATTTCAATCAACGTTTGGAACACATCCACCATATCTTGAATCTCATTGTTTTTTAACTTATTGACCAATGCATGAGCCTGTTGAACTAAGTTTCGATCAATTGGATATGACACATACACTTGTTCATCGTGATATTTGATCATATCTGAAAAATAATTCACAAAAGGACATAACCGTTCATTGCCAAATAATGCAATCGACCACGGCATATATTTTCGAACTGCTGCAATAATCTGCTGAATCACTTTTTCAGATTCTGTCGTACTCTTTTGTGTGAGATAGATTGGTTGCCGATTTTGAATCAGCAGCACTGAAAATACTTGCTCCACGATATCACAGGCAATTTCTGATAGTACTTCACCCAAAATGCGTGACTGGCTTTCTTGAGTCCCTGAATTCAACTGTTGGCGGATCGTCTCAAACTGTCCATGTGTCACTTCATTAATTTTCAATAGAATTGAATAACTCATAAGAAGCATCCTTTTTTTAATTTTCGCATTTTTATTTTGTTGTTTTATGCATCTACATTTATTAAATATGTGATCCAATAGACATAAATTTAGCTTTTTTCACATAAAAAACCAACGCATTTCGTCGGTTTTTTTAGATGAAAAAATTGATAGAATTTTTGCTACAATAGATCCAATTTTTTATTCATTTTTAATCTTCTGTATTATGACCGACGCTCAATCTGCTCAAAATATTGCAACAACCTACGATCCAACTGAGATCGAAAAAAAGTGGTATCAAATCTGGGAAGACAAAGGCTACTTTAAGCCATCAGGTCAAGGTGATTCATTTTGTATTATGATTCCACCGCCAAACGTCACGGGTAGTTTGCACATGGGGCATGGTTTTAACAATGCCATCATGGATGCTCTCACCCGCTATAACCGTATGTCTGGCAAAAATACCTTATGGCAACCGGGTACAGACCACGCAGGTATTGCAACTCAGATGGTTGTAGAGCGTCAGCTTGGTGCACAAAATATTAGCCGTCATGACATGGGGCGTGAAAAGTTCATTGAAAAAATCTGGGAATGGAAAGAACAATCTGGCGGTACGATTACTCGTCAAATCCGTCGCTTAGGCTCTTCTGTAGACTGGTCTCGTGAACGCTTTACTATGGATGAAGGTTTATCCAATGCGGTGAAAGAAGTCTTTGTTAAACTGCATGAAGATGGTTTGATTTACCGTGGTAAACGCCTGGTTAACTGGGACCCGAAACTGCAAACGGCGCTTTCAGACCTTGAAGTTGAATCAGATAAAGAAGAAGCCGGTTCACTGTGGCACTTCAAATACTTCTTTGAAGACAAATCACTGCGCACGCACGATGGTAAAGATCACATCGTGGTGGCAACTACACGTCCAGAAACATTACTCGGTGATACAGCGGTTGCAGTCGCACTAGATGATGAGCGCTATACGCATCTTGTCGGTCAGAACATCATTCTGCCGATTACAGGTCGCGCTGTTCCAATCGTTAAAGATGAATATGTTGATAAAGAATTCGGGACAGGCTGTGTAAAAATCACCCCTGCGCACGACTTCAACGACTACGAAGTGGGCAAACGCTGCGAATTGCCAATCATCAACATCTTCAACAAAAATGCGGAAGTGTTGGCTGAGTTTGAATACATTGCCAAAGCGGGCGAGCAAATTTCTAAAATCATCGCTGCGCCATCAGACTATATTGGTTTAGAGCGTTTTGCGGCACGTAAAAAACTGGTTGAACAAGCTGAAGCGGAAGGCTGGTTAGATCAAATTCAACCCTATACCTTGAAGCCACCGCGTGGTGACCGTTCAGGTGTGATCGTTGAGCCATTATTGACTGACCAATGGTATGTGAAAATTGCACCACTTGCTGAGCCAGCTATTAAAGCGGTAAAAGATGGTGACATCAAATTTGTACCTGAGCAGTACAGCAACATGTACATGGCATGGATGAACAACATTCAAGACTGGTGTATTTCACGTCAGCTTTGGTGGGGTCACCGTATTCCAGCTTGGTACGATGCTGAAGGTAATGTCTTCGTTGGTCGTGACGAAGCAGAAGTACGTGCCAACAACAACATCCCTGCTGATGTTGCATTGAACCAAGATGAAGACGTATTGGATACATGGTTCTCTTCTGCACTGTGGACGTTCTCAACATTAGGTTGGACTGGCGACAAAGCTAAAGATGCGGAAAATTATTTCCTCAATACCTTCCACCCGACTGATGTGTTGGTGACAGGTTTTGACATTATCTTCTTCTGGGTTGCACGCATGATCATGATGACCATGCACTTCATGAAGAATGAAGATGGTACGCCACAAGTTCCGTTCAAAACGGTGTATGTACATGGTTTAGTACGTGATGGCGAAGGTCAGAAGATGTCTAAGTCGAAAGGTAACGTACTTGACCCACTCGACTTGATTGACGGTGTAGACCTTGAAACCTTGGTACAAAAACGTACCACTGGTTTGATGAACCCGAAACAAGCAGCGAAGATTGAAAAATCAACCCGTAAAGAATTCCCAGAAGGTATTCAAGCTTACGGTACAGATGCTGTGCGTTTCACGTTCTGTGCGCTTGCCAACACAGGTCGTGACATCAAGTTCGACATGAAACGTGTTGAAGGTTACCGTAACTTCTGTAACAAGATTTGGAACGCGACTCGTTTCGTGTTGATGAATGTTGAAGGTCAAACCGTTGGTCAAACTGCGCGTCCTGATCTTTGGGAATTGCCTGAACAGTGGATTATCAGCCGTTTACAAAAAGCGGAAACTGCAGTTCAACAAGCCTTTGCAACTTATCGTTTAGACTTGGCTGCACAAGCGATTTATGACTTCATCTGGAATGAATACTGCGACTGGTATGTCGAATTGACTAAGCCAGTATTAAACGATGCAGAGGTGTCTGAAGAGCGCAAAGCGGAAGTTCGTCGTGTGTTGTTGGCGGTGATGGAAGCATCTTTACGTTTGGCTCACCCAATTATGCCGTACTTAACTGAAGAAATTTGGCAAACGCTTGCGCCAATGCTCGGTATTCAAGGCGAAACTATTATGACTGCGGCATACCCTGTGCCTGCTCAAGAGAAAATTAATGAGCAAGCTGAAGCGGACATGCAGTGGTTACAAGGCTTGATTGGTGCAGTGCGTAACATCCGTGGTGAAATGGGATTGGGTAATGCACGTTTATTACCAGTTTTACTTCAAAACACCACTGATGCTGAAAAAGCACAGATCACCCGCATTGAAGCGTTGTTTAAGGCTTTGGCAAAAGTGGAAAGCATTACGTTTTTGGCGGATGCTGAACAACCACCATTGTCTTCTTCTTCTGTTGTGGGTCACGTATCTGTATTTGTTCCTATGAAAGGTTTAATTGACCCGAAAGCGGAACTCGGTCGCCTACAAAAAGACTTGGACAAAGTGCAAAAGCAGCATGACCAAATTGCGACTAAACTGGGCAATGAAGGTTTTGTGGCAAAAGCACCTGCAGCTGTGGTTGAAGGTGAAAAAGCGAAGTTGGCTGAGTTTGCTGATCAGTTAGCGAAGATTAAAGCGAATATGGAGCAGATTGCTGCGCTTTGATGTGTTGATAATTTGATCTAATTTGTAGTATAAAGGGCTGATTATTCAGCCCTTTATTATTTTACATTATGAGAAGTTATACCAAATTCGAAAGATGGGTCAGTCAAGAACATCGTAGTTGGCAATTTGAAATATTTAGACAATATAATAAAGAACTGACTACTATGTTAATTTCATTTAATGCCTCCCAAAGCTATACCTATAAAACTTTGACAGCAAGTGGTGCAAATTTTTCTCTTAAAGCTGATGATTATTTTAATTTCAAAGATCATAGACACGTTGGGACATTTAAAACTCTTGGAGATTGGTCGAATACGCATAATGAATTCAGCACATGGACCTATTTAAATGCCTTGGTATCTTTAACATCAAATCTTGAAATTTATTTATCTTCAATTATTAAAATATCATTAGATTCAGATCCAGGTACAATTATTGGAGCATCTAAATCCGTTGATGGAATGCTTTTAAAAAAACATAAAAAGCATAAAATTGATCATAATGAATATGTAACAGGATGTGTTAAAGGTACATGGCTAAGCAGAATTAATAATTTAGAAAAGATATTTAATACTAACTTTCCAATTATTAGAAATAATTTGAAGCATCTTGAACGTATCCGAAATACTAGAAACAACGTTGCGCATGCTTTTGGGCGAAGTATAAAAGATACAGAAAATTATGAAGTTGTAAACAATTATGCATTACCAAGAATGACTTTTGAAAGACTTATAAAATATCAAATTCTTATTTTCAAAATTGTAGAAACAATTGATGAATATTTACTAAAAAATCATATCGGACAATATCAACTTATTCTTTTTTATCACCTATGGAAGATAGAAAAAAAGAAAACATTTCCTTTTAATAATTTGCAAATCCAATATTTTAGTCGTGATTTTCAAAAAGATTTGGGACAATATAGAAAAATTTCCACTAAAAAAAAATTTGCATCTGATCTAGTTGCCTATTATGAATATCTTTAAGTTCAAGTTAATATTTAATACTAAAATTTTATTAAAATACTTTAATGATAGGTGCTTTGATTTTAAAATACCTCTACCTTCTCCCCTTAGGGAGAAGGATATTTCATTATATCTTACCTTTCAGCTCATGATATCTTTGCAAAAAATCCTCCAACAATAGATCCGTCCAATTCAACACATTATGATTCCAATACCACACCACCCTCAGATCTAAAGTTTCTAAAAGCGCGGTACGTTCAGCATCATAAGCTCGACCATCTTCGGTATTGTGCTGACTACCATCCAACTCAATCAAACCAATTTCGTGACAGTAAAAATCCACAATATAAGGCGCAATCACATGCTGCCTGCGGAATTTCAGATTCATAAAACGCTTGGCACGAAGTAGTTGCCACATCAGATTTTCTGCATCTGTGGCATTGCTTCGCATAGTTTTGGCGAATTCTAATAATTGCGGGTCTAGTTTCATTTTTTATTATTACCCCTCCCTAGCCCTCTCCTTAAAGGAGAGGGAATCTCATCTAATTACACACCACCATAAAATCAATTGCTACTCCCTCTCCGTATGGGATGAGGAACACCGTTCCGCAAGGGGGTGAGGGAAAATCAAAGCACCCCATGCTCCAACAACATCTCCACCCCACTCACCTTTTTCATATGCTTTAAATGTTCCTTTTCCCACTTCAACTGCTGCTTTAACTCAGCACAGTCTGCATCTATCGCTTTATACACATCACCAATATGCACATGCTCCGCTTTCACCTTTTTCGCCAACTGAAAAGAATCTAAAATCTCTTCAATTTGACTCTCAAGCTGCTGACTTTGCGCATCCAAAGCCAGTTTATAAAACTTCACTTGCTCCGCAGATAATTCTTTCGCCCCAACGCCCTTGTTCTGTTCAAGCTGTAACTGAAGTTTCAGCAAATAAAATAAATCCTGCTGTTCATACGCCTGACTGGCTTGTTGAAATAACTCTGTTTTTTCTTCTTTCTTACTCTCATCTTGTTCACGGTCTGGGTGAATCATCGCAGCAATTTTTAAATACACCGTTTTCAGTGACTGGGCTGCCATCTGCTCCGCTTGTTCTCGCTTTTGTTGCTGTCTTTGCTGTTTGGCTTGTTCACGCGCCTGTTGCTGCTCGGCTGCATGTTGTTCAAAGTCATCTTCATACGATGTTATTTGCTCATCACGTTCAGGCTGATCGACTTTTACTTGCTGCACTTTTTTGCTTTTCTTGGCGGACTGCTGAGCATGTTGCTGATAAAAAGTATCAATCTGATCGACAAGTTGTAGCTGTTCGTTGGAAAGCATTTTGGAATGCTTGAGCATGCGCGCACGCTGAGCAATGCTTTCATCCAGTTGCTGCATATCGGCTTTGGAAAACTCGTAATTGTGTAACATATTCCAAAGTTGTTCTAACTGCTGAAACAGAACACCATGCAGTTCGTTATAGATAGGAAGGAGTTTTTGTCGTGTGTGTTGTTGAATTTCGTCTTGGGCATTTTGCCATATAGCAAGGCTGATTTTTTGCTGTTCAATTTTATCAATCAGACGATTGAGTTTTCTCTGCTGTGGTGACTGTTCTGCCCTTTGCTGTAAGGTGACTTTAAGATCGAAGGACATCACTCATCCACCTGAAAAGAAAAAGTGTAGCAATAATCAAAGGCTAAAAGTAGCGCTCTGTCCTTTTAACAGTTAAGCAAATCGACCTGAAAAAGCAAAGGAGCAACTAAGCAAGACAATCCGTAGCATCTGTAATTAAAGAAATTACCCGATTACGCCCCTGCTGTTTCGCTCGATATAAACATTGGTCTGCACGGCGAATGGCATTCTTATTATGGTTCAGGCTAGGATATCGACCGTTTTCTTTTTTAGCTCTACAATATCCATAAAGCTGTGCTATTTTTAAGAAAAATGCACCACTTTTCACCAAAACCCATAACTAAATTCTAAATTGGTGCGTTTTTTGCATAATAATTTCCATTAAATTGAGTTGTACTCGTATAACTTGAGTTTTTAGATTTACTAAATCTATTTTGGTGCAAAAAACGAATCAAACATTTACACCAAAACCAGATTTAGCACTTTTTTTGAGCGCCACTATGCAAAACGTAGATTTATTTTTCTTACTGCTCGGTGCAGTACTTGTATTGGCAATGCATGCTGGCTTTGCATTCTTGGAACTTGGCACAGTACGCCATAAAAACCAAGTCAATGCTCTCAGTAAAATCCTCACAGACTTTGCGATTTCAGCAATTGCATACTTCTTTGTGGGGTATTGGATTGCATATGGACAAAACTTTTTCCATATGGGGGCTGTCCTTGCAGAAGATCATGGCTATAACTTGATGCGCTGCTTCTTCTTACTGACATTTGCTGCTGCGATCCCTGCTATTGTTTCGGGAGGTATTGCTGAACGCGCGAAAATGCGCCCACAAGCCATCGCAACCTTGCTGTTAGTTGCACTGATTTATCCATTCTATGAAGGCATGATCTGGAACGGTAACTATGGTGTACAAACATGGTTAGAAAGTACATTCGGCGCAAGTTTCCATGACTTTGCTGGCTCTGTCGTTGTACATGCAATGGGTGGATGGATTGCTTTAGCAGCCGTGATTTTACTCGGTGCTCGTCATGGTCGTTATAAGAAAGATGGTCGCGTCAGTGCGCATCCACCCTCATCAATTCCATTTCTCGCTTTAGGTTCATGGATTTTGATCGTAGGTTGGTTTGGCTTTAATGTGATGAGTGCGCAACGTGTTGAAGCGATTTCTGGATTGGTGGCAATCAACTCTTTAATGGCAATGGTTGGCGGTACTTTAGCAGCGAATTTTATGGGCAAAAATGACCCTGGTTTCTTACACAATGGCCCATTGGCTGGCTTAGTTGCAATCTGCGCAGGCTCAGACATTGTGCATCCAATTGGTGCATTATTGATTGGTGGCGTTGCGGGTGCACTATTTGTTTACCTATTCACTTATACACAAAATAAATTAAAAGTGGATGATGTACTTGGTGTATGGCCATTACATGGCGTATGTGGTGCATTTGGTGGTATCGCTGCGGGTATTTTTGGTCAAAAAATGCTTGGAGGTTTAGGTGGGGTTTCGCTTATGTCTCAAATCATAGGTACAGGTTTAGGAATTGCGATTGCACTTGTAGGTGGCTTTGTGGTATATGGCATCTTGAAAGCAACTTTAGGTATCCGTCTTTCTCAAGAGGATGAATATCGTGGTGCTGACCTTTCCATTCATAAAATTTCAGCCAACTCCGAAGAGTCGATGTTCTAATTTTTCAGTAAGTTAAAGCGGCTAAAAAGCCGCTTTTTTTATGCTTATTTAAGAGTTGCTTAAGATTAGAACAGTTTAATAAAAAATATATTGTCTTCATTTGAATTGTGCCGCCTATGCACCTGAAAACACCTTTTTTTATACAGATGAGTTTTCTTCTGCTAATTAGTTTTTTCATTTTACTCTGGGTTTTTCCTGTGGGTGGATCAATTGACTTATATCTCATCCAACCGTGGGTCGGTACGTTTGGAGACTTTGCGCTCAAAGGTGATTGGTATCTAGCAAAGCTAAATCATAGCTATGTAAAACAGATCATTACCGTTGTGTATGTGACCTTTTTTATTTTATGGGCACTGTCTTTTAAAGTCGAAAAATTCAAAGCGAAACGTTGGCAATATGGCTATATGTTTTGGGTCAGCATGCTATGTACTTGTATCGTTGGCTTTATAAAAGCTCATTCAGCACATGCTTGCCCTTGGGCAATGACACATGAAACTGCGACAGGATTTGTATGGGATTTTTCAGCTACCGCAGGTCATTGTTTCCCAGGTGGACATGCAAGTACTGGCTTTGCACTCATTACAGGCTATTTTGTTTATCGACTCGATCAAAAAGGTCGTGCATGGTTTTACTTATTTGCGAGTGTCATTTTAGGCTTTGCAATGGGTTGGGCACAAATGATGCGTGGCGCGCATTTCTTAAGTCATAACCTTTGGACGGGGTGGATCTGCCTTGCAATTAACTTTGTTGTTTATGCAATCACCTACAAACGCCATCTTGCAAATAGTACGACCATTTCCATACCTCAATCTAAGCTTGATGTGGTAAAGTGACCTCCTAATGGAACGGTAATAATCACTTAGGTATAGTTTGTTGCGAATGGATGACTTTCAAGAATTTCTAGAAACCGCTTTAGTTACTCAACAAGAATCAATTAAAGCGTACACCTTAGACTCTGGTAAAGTGTGGTTAAAGAAAGCGTCTGAACGTCATGGTTTGTGGTTATACACGCC
Source organism: Acinetobacter sp. YQ_14 (assembly GCF_043102985.1). Taxonomy (NCBI): domain Bacteria; kingdom Pseudomonadati; phylum Pseudomonadota; class Gammaproteobacteria; order Moraxellales; family Moraxellaceae; genus Acinetobacter; species Acinetobacter sp. YQ_14. The sequence goes on from NZ_JBICJJ010000023.1 coordinate 71,705, forward strand.
TCTAAAATGGTTGGCCAAAATTTTTAACTTGGGTGCAATCATGCCTGTTCCGAATCAAGGTGGTTCGGCAGCGATTCAATGTGAATACAATCGTATCCAACAGCTCAAAGCATTGGGAGTATCAACCCCAAATGTTCTAGCGCTTTCCAAAAAAGGCATACTCTTAGAAGATCTTGGTTCGCAACGTCAAAGTAAGGTAAAGCAATTAGACCAATCCTTAGCACGTTGCAAAGATGATATTGCAGCCAAGTTAAGCTTGTTTACTCAAGCGATTCAAGCGATCCAGCATGTACATTTGCAAGGCGGATATTTAAGTGAAGCTTTTGCTCGCAACATTCTGGTAGACAAAGATACTCATTTTAGTTTTATTGATTTTGAAACAGATCCAGCATCTGTGCTAAGCCTACATGATTGCTATGTTCGTGATTGGTTGTTGTATATTTTCTCTACTGCTTATCACTTCGAGTTTGAACAGCTTTCTGAAGCCAGTCAAATTCTATATCAAGCATTACTCGCAGAGCCGCAAGTCTATAAAGACATTTGCAAAGTGGGTAAGCGCTTAAATTGGGTTTTACGTTTAAATGTCAGTCGTGTTGGCAATGATGGCAAACGCATCCAAAAATGCGTGCTGTTTTTACGCTATTTAAGAGAACATGGCGAAGTTAAATGATGATCACATATTAACTTGCTAGCAGCTTATCCGTGACGCTCAAGCTTTTTAGGCAAGCGAACCGTCACTAACAATCCGCCCAAATCAATACTACGTCCCAATTGCAACGTTCCACCGAGTCGCTGAGTCGCTTTATCAACAATAGAAAGCCCTAAACCACTGCCCACTTCAAGATGATGATGAACACGGTAAAAGCGCTTTAAAACTTTGTCATAGTTTTCTGGGGCAATTCCTGAACCACTGTCTTCAATTTGAATACAAGCATAATCCTCATTCTCATTATAAACTGAGATGTTAATGATGCCCTGACTTGGCGTGTATTTGATTGCATTATCAATCAGATTGAAAATGATTGAATGCACCGTCGACTCAAGACTTTGCATCTCAATCACATCATTTCGTTCAAAGCCAAGATCAATTTCTTTCTGCATAGCAAGATTGACCAGTTGCTCAACACAGTTCAAAGCAACATCATTCAAACGGAATAGCGTATTCGGCTCGATCAACATCAAACCGACATCTTGTTTTGCCAAAGCCAAGAGTTGAGTGACCAAATGCTGAATACGTGCCAGTCCCTTACTTAGATTCTTTAAGGACTCATGTTCTGGGAACTGACTCATCAAAATCTTAGTCTGTAGATTCAATGCAGTTACTGGCGTACGAAGTTCATGTGCTGCATCTGCAATAAACTGCTTTTGTTCCGCCTGAGCATGTTGAATTCGCTCGAATAGATGGTTCATTTCCTCAATGGTTGGGATAAGTTCTTTAGGATATTCCTGACTATCAATCGGTGCTAGACCATCCGAATCACGTTGCTGTAATTCAGCTTTAAAATCATCTAGAGGTTTGAGACTCAGGCTAATAATAAAAGCCAATATAATGATCGCAAATGGTAGTAGCAACACATAAGGAATAAACATACTCCCAGCAAGTTCCCATGCGAAGCTTTTACGGACTTGCTCCTGTTGACTGACTTGAATTTGATAATCTTTTAGCGGAATAACATAAACGCGCCATTTGCCTTGTGGTGTTTCTTGAGTATAGAAACCTGCCTGTTGTACAGGTGGGATCAGCAAATGGGTTTGATGCCATAAATGGCTTTGATCCTTGTACGCCCAGATATCGACAAGTAGGTCTTCTTCATGATAGGTGCGATGCAACTCAACCTTACTTGCAACGGGCGTTAGAGGCTGAGTTGTTGAACGTTCTGCCATATATTGCATTTGCGTATCAAGAATTTCATCTACTTCATGCAAGGCAATTTTATAAGCAGTAAAAATCAATAAGCATCCAAGCAATAAACTAAAGATTGATGTGCCCCAAATGAGCCGTTTTTTTAGCGAATATTGCTTGGGTGTTTTCATAAGTCTTAGGGTTGTCCCAGTCGATAGCCTAATCCACGAATCGTACGAATGAAGTCTTTACCTAATTTTGCACGCAAATGGTGGACATACACTTCGATTGTATTACTCGTGACTTCACTATCAAAATCATACAACTTATCTTCAAGATTTGCTTTGGAAAAAATCTTATTCGGATGCGTTACCATTGGAATAAGAATCGCCCACTCACGATTTGACAACTCGATTTGCTGACCTTTAAAAGTTGCTAAATGCTGTTCTACATCCAAGACTAAATCGCCACTTTTTAACAGTTGTGAATTATTTTTTAACTGCGTCATTGCTGTATTGCCACGGCGTAACAATGCATTGATACGTGCGAGTAATTCATCAAATTCATAAGGTTTAATCAAATAGTCATCTGCTCCCTGATTTAAACCTTCAACACGATTTTGCAGTTGGTCTCGCGCCGAAATAATCAACACAGGCAATGCGCTACGTTGACGAATTTGACGCAAAATCTGCATACCATCCATCAATGGCAAACCAAGATCGAGTAACACCAAATCAAAATCTTGCTTTGATAAAAGCGTCAATCCATCTACACCGTTATTCACCCACTCCACGTCAAATTGATGATATCGCAATAACGTCAATGTCGACTCTGCAATCATAAAATCATCTTCGATCATCAAGATTTTGGTCATGATTTCATCTCACTTATGGATTTGAGCATGTAGCTAACATGTCATTTTTAGGGTCAATTACTTTGGTTTTTACGTCTAACAAACTCAACATCGTTGGGAATAAGTTATCTTGGCTTAATTCCTTTTGACGTTGTTGCGACAAACAACTCATTTGTTTCTGCGCCTGTTGTTTCCACGTATCAGAGAACCACATTAACATCGGCACATGTGTTTGCTGAGATGGTGCAATTGCGTAAGGCGCGCCATGTAAATACATGCCACTTTCACCCGTCGACTCACCGTGATCAGACAAATACCACAAACCTGTTTCATATTGGGTTGCTGTCTTTAGCGTTTCAATTAAAGAATCTAAAACATAATCTGTGTAGAGCAAAGTATTGTCGTAACTATTTAATAATTCATCACGAGAACAACCTTGAATCGCATTGGTATCACACGTTGGTTTAAAGACTTTATATTGCGGTGGAACTCGTTTGTAATATGCAGGCCCATGACTTCCCATCTGATGTAATACCACTAAATGCGGACGTGTATCATCCTTCGGAATCGTCGCTATGTATGCTTTGAAACTATCAATTAAAATATCATCAAAACATTCTTCATCTTTACACCATTTCTTTTGAATTGGTTCTGGAATTTTGAACTCTTCAACACGGTCACACGTTCCTTTACAACCAGAATTGTTATCAATCCATGTCACTTGATACCCAGCTCGCTTCGCAATATCTAGCAATCCTTCGCGATGATTTGCTAGACTTTCATCATAATCTTCGCGTGGCATACCTGAGAACATACACGGCACCGAAACTGCCGTTGCCGTTCCACATGAACTCACTTGAGAAAAATTGATAATGTCTTGTTTCGATAATTTAGGGTTGGTGTTCTTGCTATAGCCATTTAAAGAGAAATTTTCTGCACGCGCAGTTTCACCAACGACTAGAACCATTAATTTAGGCAACTTGGATGCATCAGTTTTTTGCATCGTTGCATCTTCACCATAGGTTACGAGCGGTAAGTTTTCTTTAGGTGCTTTCTTTTTATAATAAGATGCAAAAGATGCAATCATATTTTGTGGTGAGATCATACCTTTCAAATCACGGTTTTCACGGAAGATTGCTGCAAAATCAACATAAAAAACAAAAAGTAGACCACCTACCATTGCTAAAGAAACAACAGAAGCAATTACTTTCTTAAGCAACTGACCAACGATAGGTTCAGATTTTAGTTTTACCATTAAGATCGCAATGATCGGTAAAACCGTCATCCCTAAAGTCCAGACAACCAAATGCCAAGACCAAGTATCACGTGCCTCTGCCATATCTGTTTGCATCAGATTTTGCACTTGATCAGAAGTAATCAAGACACCTAAAGTGCTCACTGCATATGAAGCAAATCCACCAATAAAAACGAGTGCAATTGCAATTGGCTTAGCCGTCCACTTCCAGTTGAATAACTGAAAAATAAAGTTATACAGTGCAACAACAACCAAAACCGAAGCCGCAACAAATAGACCTGCTTTGATGCCTGTATAAGGAGTAAGGGATTGAAGCTTTTCATAAAAAGCGATATTCAGGAAAACCCCTAACCAAATTGCGAGCAATAAGTTAAAAGTAAGCAGTGAAATCGGCCTGATCTTGAGTTTTTGTAGCAGCATAATCATCACAATCTAAAAAGAAAATTCTTAGCTTCGCTAAGATAAAAATTGAAACTTAAAAATGACTTAAACTAAATACTTGATGTTTCACAATACTGCTGATTGAACGCTAAAACTCGTATCATGACGCTAAAAATTATTTATATGAAAACAATAATTTCCTTATACCCGATCATTCCAAACATCGTATTATTTTATTGTTAACAAGCCATCCAGTGGATAAGGCGATTATAGTGTAATGAAGAAAAATTGAAATAAAAAAACACCCTATAAGCAGCGCTTAAGGGTGTTGTTTTAAGCTAAAGTATTAGAACTTGAACTCTAAACCTAAACCTGCAACAGGTTGCTTGTCTTTCTTACTTGCTTGTTCAAGTGTCAAATAACCCGCATAACCATAAGTTTTAACTTGTTTGTTAAAAGCATAGTCTGCACCAGCGATAATTTGCTTCGCTTTAAAATCGGATGAGTTATCTTTAAAGCTCGTATCATTTTGGCTGTACTGACCTTTTACCGTCCAGTTTTTCGCTTGAGGAATATTATATTCAGCGCCGATTAACCAACCTTGTGCATCATCAATATTCTCAGAACCCGCATCATTTCCAGCAACAGCTTCTACTTCTGATGTTTGGTACATTGCTTTTAACGCCAAACCATCAATTGGATTCACACGACCAATGGCACGAACAGTATTGGCTGCTGCAAATAAAGATCCAACATCAATATCAGGTTCAGCGGCATTTAACATGCCACGTCCTAAGAAATTACTTGGAATTGCTTTGTCATAGGCTAAAGCTGCAACAACCATTGGGTTTTCATATACAACAGAAGCTGACCATGCATCACCTAAACCACGACCAGAAACTTTAGCACCACCACTGGATTTTTTAATCCCAGAAGATTCGCCTGTTGCAAGTAATGCGTTGAATTTGAAACCACCGTCTAAAAGTTTCACTGCTGGTGATTCATATACCACCACATTATCAATACGGTTTTCGCCTGTGAAAATCCCTGTTACATCCGCTTTATTTGCGACATAGTTATTGAAGGTATCTACTACACTTGATAATTGTTTCAACGGCGTATCATGCTTACCGATTTTAACAGTACCCAATTGACTGTCTTTTAAACCTACATAACGGTTACGTTGAGTCCAGTCACTACTATCACCATCAGCACTAAACCCCCATTCAGCAGCATATACAGCACTTAAACGGTCAGTCAGTTTTTCATCACCCTTTACGCCGATAAACGAACTGTTTGAACTAATTTCCCAAACATCTTTATTCGATTTAGTTGCATTTTTTTCTGGTAAATAGTCAACGCTAGCATCAATCTCACCGTAGATTGTTGGCGCTGCAAAAGTTGATGTTGCAAGTAAACTGAGCACTGCTGCTGTTACAATTTTGATTTTCATTGTTGACATCCTAGTTAATTTGTAACAAATCCTACACATTAACTTTATATGACAAAACAATTAAAATCTTATTTATTTATTCTATTTTCGACTAAAGTTTAATTTTTATACACGATGATCACTTATCGTTAAAAATAAAAAATATTCAACAATATTATTTATTATCAATATCTTATAAAAACAACTAATTCTTTAATTTAAGGCGATTCAAATCTTGGTAGGCATTTTTTTGATTTTATTGAAATAGAGTGTTCATCTCTTTTTATCCTTGTACACGCCCATTCAATATTTCAACTTACAATAACAAAAAATTAATTTTGTAATAAATATCTAATGTTGTCTTGCCTTTTTCAACCAGTAATAAATCGGCCATAAGCAAATCACTGCAATCATACAAATCACAGTTAAATAACGAGTGTACCCTAGCCAATCCCCTATTATCCCACTCATTAAATACAGCAAACCACTGATCGTCGCCATCACCGAAACCTGAAAGGTAAAGTCTGTACCAGCAAAGTTTTTACGGCTATATTGCATCACTAAAGTCAGCATCACGACCAAAAGCATTGCCGAACACGCATCTTCAAATGCATTGACGGCATACAACCATATCGGCGCAATCGAAGAGTGATGCTCAAACGCATAAGCAAGATAACCGTAAGCGATAAGGCTGAATATTTTTGATATTGAAAATAAAATCAAAGCCGATGATCTAGAAAAATATCTAAGCAATAGTCCTGCTATACCTGCACCAATCAATGCTGCGATTGCACCAAGCATGGTAATGTAAATTCCGATTTGCGAAAAACTTAGCCCCATATCGACCATTAACGGTTTTAAAAGTGGCCCTGCAAGCCCATCAGCGATTTTGAAGCTGATTAATACCATTAACCAAGCTTTTAACTCTACAGATGAACTAAAGTAAGCAAGATATTGTCGAACGGCCTGAAGTAGTGATGTCTGTATTTTTGCAATATCAGTAGAAGCTTTAGGATGAACAGGCTCTTTATAAAATAAGATCGCTAATGTATTTAAAAAGACAATCGCAGCCAGTAATAGAAAAGTTGCCTGCCATTGCAACCAGTCCAGACTCCATAACACAGCACCACCACCGACAATAAAGCCAAGTCTTGAACCAATCACTTGGAAGGTATTGCCCCAATGTTGTTGATCAGTTTTAAGTAAATTAACTGCCAAACCATCTGTTGCAATATCTTGCGTTGCGCCTGTTAAATTGCTCAGTAGCAATAGAACAAAAAAGATCAACAAGTAACTGGGTTGATTCAAAGCATGAATGGGGAAAAATGAAAGTAAAATTAAAATCAAAACACTGCAAAGCTGTGTAGGAATAATCCAGCTTCGATAATGCCCAATATTAACACTCCCATTTCTTTCCCTGCCGAAAACGGATGGATAAGGTATGGCATAACGATCAACATAGGCAGCCCAAAATATTTTGATTGACCACGGCAGCATCAACAAACCAAAACCGCCGATATGTGCCAGTGAAACACCTTGCGCTCTCAAAATGACCGGCAAAGCATGTGTCATAAAGCCAACAGGTAGACCTTGAGCCCAATACAGTGAAAATAATAAGACATAAACTTGCCGTAAATTAGGCATGTATCAATTTCCTCGACAAGTGCTTAGTAAGTTCAAAAGTATCTAATCCTCTCAAAATCTTGACGATATTTTCTCATTTTTTGCCAATGCAGAGTATCTCCTCAGCGTTTAAGATAATTATAGTTGTCATTATTTAGCTTTACTTATGCCACAACATTTTCCAGATTTACCACCATTAGTTCCTCAACGTGGAACTCATTATAGTCGGGCTTTGTGTAAAAAAATCTTTTTAAGCCAAGGCTGGAAAGTTGTGGGCGATATTCCCAACCTACCTAAAGCAGTTGCAATTATTTCACCACACACCTCAAATATCGATGGATGGTATGGTTTTCTAGCGATTGGTGGCTTAGGGTTGAAAATCACAGTTTTAGGCAAAGATACGTTATTTAAACCACCTTTCAAACCACTTTTAGACTGGGCTGGACTGATTCCTGTTCACCGTGACAGTACCAATGGGCTAACTGAGCAAGTTGTCGCAACCATTCAAAAATATGATCGAATTTGGGTGGGTATGGCACCTGAAGGAACACGTAAAAAAGCAGAGAAAATGAAAAGTGGTTTCTACCATATTGCTCATGCAGCGGGTATTCCAATCGTGATGTTCTCTTTCGATTACGACCATAAAACGATTTATAGCTTAGGGGCTTTTACCCCAACAGGCCATTATCAACAAGATTTAGAAAAAATTATGAGTCTTTATGAAGGTCATTTTTCGCCGAAAAACCCACATTGGCTGGCTGAACCATTACAAAAACTTGTGAAAAAAAACTAGAAAGTTAAGGGCAAATCTGATCTGATGTGCCCATCTCCTCTGTCTATTTTATCTTCAAATGTTATGAAAATTGCTCGACTTTCTTGTTTGGCACTGCTTAGCCTTGCTTTATTCGGCTGTGATCAAGCAACGAAAAAAATACCGCCCACAACGACATTAAAAGCACGTGAACCAGTGATTGCATTGGCTTTAGGTGGTGGTGGTGCGAAAGGGTTCTCTCACATTGGCGTGATCAAAGTATTAGAGTCTCATGGCATTAAAGCAAAAATTGTAACAGGCACGAGTGCAGGTAGCTTTGTCGGGAGCATTTATGCAAGTGGTCAAACACCCTATCAAATGCAAAATCTAGCGCTCAAACTCCAAGAGTCGGATATCCGCGATCTTACTTTGAATAGCCAAGGCTTCATCCTCGGACAAAAACTACAAAACTATGTCAATGCTCAGGTTGGCAATAAGCCGATTGAGAAATTTCCAATTCGTTTTGCAGCAGTCGCAACCCGATTAGATAATGGTAGAAAGGCTGAATTCATCAAAGGTAATGCAGGACAAGCAGTTAGAGCATCATGCAGCATCCCAAATGTGTTTGTTCCAACTGTGATTGGCAGCACTAAATACGTTGATGGCGGCTTAGTAAGTCCAATTCCTGTAAAAACGGCAAAAGATATGGGCGCTGATATTGTAATCGCTGTCGATATTTCAGCACGTCCAACAGGTGACAAACCACTGAGTATGTGGGGATTACTCGATCAAACCATTAATATTATGGGACAACAAAGTATTAATGAAGAACTCAACCAAGCGACGATTGTGATTCAACCTAAAGTCGGACATTTAGGTGTGCTCGACCTTAAATCAAGTAATGAAGCCATTCTAGAAGGTGAGAAAGCTGCGCAAGCAAAAATCACAGCAATTCAAAGCGCAATTACTAATTTTAAGAAATCTCCAGCAGCATTTAAGCCTGCCCCAAGAGCAAAATTCTAAAAAAACAATCTTTGTATATTCATAAAGATAATGATCTGATAGAGTGCAAGAGGTGAATATTTATTCACCTCTACTCACTTTAATCACACGAGCAAATCTATGGAATTTGTAGTTGAGCCTTGGCACTGGTTTGTATTAGGGATTTTACTCATTCTTTCAGAGTTAATTTTGCCAGCTTTTGCCGCTTTATGGTTTGGCATTGCAGCCGTTATGGTCTGCATTTTGTTGTGGCTTTTCCCGATGATGGGATTTACAACCCAAGTAATTACTTGGGGAATTTTATCTATTTTATGCACGATTCTTTGGTTTAAGTTTATAAAACCACTTTCAATCGATAAAACCAAAGCTGGTTTGTCTCGTGAATCAACCATTGGACAAGTTGGCATGGTCATCCATACTGGACTCGATCATGGTCAAATTATTGTACGCTTTCCGATGCCTGTCTTGGGCTCTGATGAATGGAACTGCCGTTCAACAGCCGAAGTAAAAGTTGGGGATCGCGTTCAAGTTATTGATATTTTGGGTAATGATTTAGTCGTTCAACCGCATAGCTCCGCATAAACACAAAGAGGGTTTTCAATGTCTGTCGGTACTATTGTTGTATTAGCGCTTTTCGCTTTTATTGGTACAACTATTTTTAAAGGGGTGCGTATTGTTCCCCAAGGTTATAAATGGATTGTACAACGCTTAGGTAAATACCATACTACCTTACGTCCAGGTCTTAACTTTGTCATTCCGTATATTGATGAAGTTGCTTATAAAATCACAACCAAAGATATTGTTTTAGATATTCCTTCTCAAGAAGTGATTACTCGTGACAATGCCGTCATTATTGCCAATGCTGTAGCGTATATTAATATCACGACACCAGAAAAAGCAGTGTACGGGATCGAGAACTATACTTGGGCAATTCAAAACCTTGTTCAAACTTCATTGCGTTCTATCGTAGGTGAAATGGACTTGGATGATGCACTTTCATCTCGTGATCACATCAAAGCTAAACTTAAAGCTGCCATTTCTGATGATATCTCAGACTGGGGGATTACCCTTAAAACAGTTGAAATTCAGGATATTCAACCATCACACACCATGCAGGCTGCGATGGAAGCACAAGCTGCTGCTGAACGTCAGCGCCGTGCGACTGTGACCAAAGCCGATGGTGAAAAACAAGCAGCGATTCTGGAAGCAGATGGTCGTCTTGAAGCGTCTCGTCGTGATGCAGAAGCACAAGTTGTTCTCGCCGAGTCTTCACAACGTGCCATTGAAATGGTTACAAGTGCGGTAGGCGATAAAGAAATTCCAGTTGCTTACTTACTCGGTGAACAATACGTGAAAGCAATGCAAGATATGGCAAAATCAAACAATGCCAAGACTGTCGTACTCCCTGCCGATGTACTCAACACGATTCGCGGAATTATGGGACGTTAATTTTAATTATCGTTCTGTATGCAAAAAGCCATGGTTCTCCATGGCTTTTTTATTCTCTAGATTTTTAAATAGGTCGCTTTAATTTAATTCTGATCAGCAAGCTGCTTAATCTTGCGATCAAATACAAATGGGCCAAATGGTAATACAGCCGCAATCAACCCCATATTAAAGGCTGATAAAGACCATTTCATGCGATGACATACCACAAACAACATCACGAGGAACAAAATAAACAAAACACCATGCCCCATACCAATATATTTTACGAAAATTGGATTTCCCCAAATATATTTAATTGGCATTGCGATGCCGAGTAAAAGTAAAAATGAAATACCTTCAAGTGTGCCAACAATACGTAAAGATTGAATATTCATAACATGCCTTAAATTAACTTTGACGTGCCAATAAAAATTGAGAGATTGCAGTGAGATCTTTTGCGTCTTCACCAAAGAATGCCAAAGCTTCAAAGGCTTGATCATGTAATGTTTGCGCATAAGCTTGTGCTTGCGCTAATCCCATTAACGCAGGATAGGTAGATTTTTGCACCTGTTCATCTTTACCCGCAGTTTTTCCGAGTGTTTCGGTGCTTGCCGTAATATCTAAAATGTCATCTTGAACTTGGAACGCTAAGCCAATACTTTGCCCAAACTGGCGTAGCTTTGGAATTGCTTGATCAGTTCCAGCGAAAACCGTGACTGCACCCATCATAATTGCCGCTTGGATTAATGCACCTGTTTTATTGCGATGGATATTTTCAAGTTCGGCTTGATCGACCTGTTTGCCTTCAGCTTGTAAATCCAAAACCTGTCCACAAACCATTTTTGAACTGGCTGTCGCTAAAATTTGCATCTGCTTTAGTACAATTGCAGGATCAGTGCCCTGCCCTTGTTCATCGAATAAACGGCTACCTAGAATCTCAAACGCCATGGATTGCAGAATATCACCCGCCAATAAAGCGGTATCTTCGCCAAAAGCAACGTGACAAGTCGGCTGACCACGACGCAGCAAGTCATTATCCATACAAGGCAAATCATCATGTGCCAGTGAATAACAATGAATCAATTCAACTGCAACCGCAGCACGTCGAGCAGCAGCAAAATGAGGATTTGGTTTTAATGCAGCTGCGGCATAACACAGTGCTGGACGGATTCGCTTTCCACCTAACATTACCGCGTGGTGTACTGCGGCTTTTAAGGGTTCTGGAATCGAAAATGCAGCCAATGCTGTCAATAAATCTTGTTGAATACGTTGTTGAGCTTGTTTTAAAACATCCGCATTAACTTGAGAAATAGATGACACGATTGCCTCTGGAATTTAAATGGAAGAATAAATGACAGAACTTGCCAAAGTGGCGACATCATAACACTATTTATCTCACTAAATTGTGTTTGTATTTTTAATCCATTCAAAATAATAAAACCTCCTAAAAAGGAGGTTTTATCGACTATAAATCTTGATTAGAACGTATCACCCGGTACGCGTACCCAACCTTCCATCAATACCCGCGCACTACGGCTCATAATGGCTTTTTTCACTGACCATTTGCCATCAATCAAGTCAGCCTGAGCGCCTACACGTAACGTTCCAGATGGATGACCAAAACGAACAGCTTCACGTTCGCCACCGCCAGCAGCCAAATTAACGAGAGTTCCGGGAATCGCTGCTGCCGTTCCAATTGCAACTGCAGCTGTGCCCATCATAGCATGGTGTAATTTACCCATTGAAAGCGCACGAACCAGTAAATCAACATCTGTAGCGTCAACAGCTTTTCCACTTGAAGATGTATATGATTTTGGTTTTGAAACAAATGCAATTTTAGGTGTATGTTGACGTGCTGCTGCTTCAGAAATATCTTTAATCAAGCCCATTTGCACTGCGCCATAAGCACGAATTTTTTCAAAACGCGCTAATGCCACCGAATCACCATTGATATGGTCTTGTAATTCTGTACCTTGATAACCAATATCTTCAGCATTCAAGAAAATCGTTGGAATGCCTGCATTAATAAAGGTGGCTTGGAATGAACCAACTTCAGGCACTTCAAGCTGATCGACGACATTACCGGTAGGGAACATATCGCCACCCTCTTCGCCATCATCTGCTGGATCTAAAAACTCAATTTGAACTTCTGCTGCTGGGAATGTCACACCGTCAAGCTCAAAATCACCTGTTTCTTGTACTTGCCCATTGGTTATTGGTACATGCGCGATAATGGTTTTTTGAATATTCTTCTGCCAAATACGCACCGTACAAATGCCATTTTCTGGAATACGATCAGCATCAACTAAACCATTAGAAATCGCAAATGAACCCACTGCAGCAGTTAAGTTACCGCAGTTTCCACTCCAATCGACAAACGGCTGATCAATTGAAACTTGCCCAAAAAGATAGTCAACATCGTGTTCTGGCTGCGTGCTTTTTGCCAAAATCACCGTCTTACTGGTACTAGAGGTTGCACCGCCCATTCCATCAATTTGTTTACCATAAGGATCAGGACTGCCAATTACACGAAGTAAAAGTTGATCACGAGCTTTGCCTGCTACTTGTGCCGCTTCAGGTAAATCATCTAATTTGAAAAATACACCTTTACTTGTGCCACCACGCATATAGGTTGCAGAGACTTTAATTTGCGGTACTGAGCTCATGTCAATTTCATCCTTCTATCATGTACTTGGTGCAAATAAATTTTGAGTCTAAATTACTGCACAGCAATCGAAAATGCCATACGACCAATTGATTTTAGATCATCGATCGTGAACAAAATATGTCTTTGATATTGAGTCTATTCTGTAAATTTAACAATGGCGTTTAAACGACTAAACAAGGTTAATTAAACAAAGCCCTCATTTAAGTGTATAAATAAAATACAGCCCTTAGTTTACTATTCACTCAAATATAAGATTTTAAATGAATTTTAAAAACAACTTTCCAGTCATAGCTCATCTGTACTTTTACTAGGCGAAAATCTTTCAATCTATTAGAATAATCCACTTATTCCTCGTCGAGCTCAGTCCTTTGAACAACGATTCTTCTAAACTTCAGCGTGGACTAAAAAACCGCCATATCCAACTCATCGCGATGGGTGGGGCTATTGGTACGGGCTTATTTTTAGGTTCTGCGCAAGTCATCCAGTCTGCTGGACCATCTATTATTTTGGGTTATGCGATTGGCGGCTTGATTGCTTTTCTAATCATGCGTCAACTCGGTGAAATGATCGTTGAAGAACCTGTAGCAGGTTCATTTAGCCATTTCGCCTATCAATATTGGGGTAAATTTCCTGGTTTCTTATCAGGTTGGAATTATTGGGTTTTATATATTCTCGTTGCCATGAGTGAGCTCACGGCGGTAGCGAAATATATCAACTACTGGTGGCCTCATATTGCGGCTTGGCAGTCAGTATTATTCTTCTTTGTCATCATTACTGCGATCAACCTCACCAATGTGAAATTCTACGGTGAATCTGAGTTTTGGTTAGCAATCATTAAAGTCACGGCTGTCGTTGCTATGATTCTTTTTGGTTTGTATTTATTGTTTACCGCAGATGCAAACTCAACAGCGTCATTTAGCAACTTATGGTCACACGGCGGTTTCTTCCCGAATGGCTTTGATGGGCTATTCTATATGCTTGCCTTCCTCATGTTCGCCTTTGGTGGTATTGAGCTAATTGGTATGGCAGCAGCTGAAGCGAATGATCCAAAGAAAACAATTCCAAAAGCGATTAACCAAGTTGTTGTTCGTATTTTAATTTTCTATGTCGGTTCACTCGCAATTTTATTATCGCTTGTGCCTTGGAATCAGCTTGATTTAGGTGGTTTAGACAAGAGCCCATTCGTGATGATCTTCAGTCAAATGGGGATTGGTTGGGCTGCGCATTTACTTAACTTTATTATTCTAACAGCTGCACTCTCGGTTTATAACAGTGGTATGTATGCTAATAGCCGTATGCTGTTTGGTTTAGCTGAACAAGGTAACGCACCGAAAGTTTTTGCAAAAGTAAATAAGCAAGGTGTTCCTGTACCAGCTGTCTTGCTTTCTGCATTATTGATTTTTGGTTGTGTGTTATTGAACTACTTTGTTCCAGAAGATGCTCTTGGTCATTTGATGTATATCGTGGTGGGTGCTCTAGTTCTGAACTGGGCGATGATCAGCTTAACGCACTTAAAATTCAAAGCAATGACGAAAGAGAAAGGTTTAAAAACCAGTTTCCCTGCATTATGGTCTCCTTTGAGTAACTATTTAGTTTTAGCATTTATTGCAGTTGTTCTATACATCATGTGGCAGCAAGGCTTTAAAGAATCTGTACTGATGATTCCGATCTGGATTGTGCTCATGTTTATTTTATTTAATGTTTTAAATAAAAAGAAAACTGACTAAATAATTGATCGATTTATTAAAAAGTGATTGCTAAGGCAATCACTTTTTTGTTTATAATCATTAAATTATACGCCCTTAGCTTAACTGGATAGAGCAGTTGCCTCCTAAGCGACCGACGTGGGTTCGAGTCCCGCAGGGCGTACCAATTATCAGCATTAATATATTATAAATATTCAATTTAGAAAAATTATAATTCACTATAAATAAAAACCATCAGTAGATGGTTTCTAAAATTCAAAAGTATGATAGCTATTTTATAAACCGAAATTACCAACCATAGGAGAATCTGTATCATTCTCCTCTAAATCAAAGCCTCCAAAAATTGGTGGTTCTGAAGAGTCAGTTGGCTCGTCATTATTAGAATCTGTACTATTTCCATTTTGATTGTTTGAAGTTGGTGGTAAACCATCTTTAATTGATGGATACTCATCAATTAGTAACTTTGTACTAAGAGGAGCACATTGTGTTCTTTCTTTAATACTTTCATCATCATATATTGAACCCAAACTCTCTGCATAGAATTTTTTTGAATATTCAGCATTATAACTTGCAGTCCAATTTTGCAAAATATTTGGCAAATTGAAGGTATAAAAGAAAGTCTTTGATTCATTTGGTTGATAGACACTTACAGTTTCATCATTTAAACAATAATCTGTTTGTGTTGTCTTAGCGGTTTTCGATCCAGTTATCTGAAAAGCTGATTTACAACTATTTATATATTCGTAAACTGGGAAAAGATTAGTATTTTTAACGACAACTTGAAGCTTAAAACGTATTCGGAATGAATCCTTCATTCCAAATAGATCGACTCGATCTCCCATCATCATTGGAGTGTGTGGGAAGTAGTGGCGAACAAATTGGATGCTTCGTTCCACTCCATTACAGTTTTGGATGATAGGATTAGGATATGCTACAGCATATAACAAACCATCTTCCTCTAGTCTTTCTGGATTAATATCAGGTTGTGGTTTTGGTACAGGGCTTTCCGTTCCCACTGAAATTCCACCGGTTCCAGTCCCACCCAAACTTACTCCAACATTGAAATTACCATTTTCGTCCTCGCACCCAGTAAAAACTAAAGTCCCTAATAAAATTAAGTAAAGTCTAGAATGTAAATATGTCATTCATACTACCCCGATAAGTTTTTTATATTTAACAAATGATTTCCTATCACCTGTTTGAATTACTCCACCCTATTATTTTAACAGACAAATAAACCAACTAAATTACTCAGATATATCAAATCTATAAATTAAATTTATTGATTCAATCAAAAAAAGGTTACCTCCATGCTGAAAAAAGGTAACCCAAGAGGAGCTTTAATCTAAGAGCATTTAAGTCAAAACTTTGCCAATCTAAATCTTAAACGCTCTTATTTTAAATCTTTATTCGAACCATGAATCATCTAGAATGAATAACTGATACCAACTCGTCCACCAACTTCATTTCCACTAGCGAAACCTACAGCACCGCTCAAAGAAATACGATTGGCAATAAATGAAGTCACTACACCGACAGAACCTGCTGTTTCACCTTCGTAATGACCAACACCTGCAAATAATGCAACTTGACCTGAACGAATGTTCGGAACAGCTTGTTGTGCTGCTAATGCAATCGCTACACCACGATAAGCACTTTTCTCAAAATCATCTAAACGACGACTTGCTTGATCAAGACGACCATCTAATCGATTCACTTCACTTGTGCGTGTTGCTGCTTCTACATTTATACGATTTGATAAAGCAAGGTCTGCATCAGCTCGAGCTGCCGCCTCTGCTACATCACCCGCGATACGCGCTTGCGCTTCAGCATTAATCGCTGTCGTACGTTCTGCTTTTTCGGCTGCATCACCTGCAATACGTGCTGTAGCTTCAGCTTCATCACCTGCAATACGCGCTGCTTTTTCAGTTGCGTCTGCCGCAGCACGAAGTTGTGCTTCATTATCAATTGCTGCTGTACGAGCAACCACTTGATCAGCATCTGCCTGCGCTCGTTTTTGAGCTTCATCATTTAATGCATTTTGCAAAGCTGCATCACCCGCTGCACGTGCTGTAGCCTCCGCGGCAATTGCATTGAATGCCGCTGCATCTGCTGCAATACGTTGATCTTTTTCTATCGTCAGTAATCCATCTGCGTGTGCAATCAATTCAGCACCTGAGGTCAGGCTACCAACAGCATCATTGAGCTGAGATACATTAATAGCATCTTGGTCATTCACCCCGTTATTCACCTGCGTAATACGACGAATTGCACCACCAAGCAAACCACCAACACTCACTGTATTTTCATTACCGCCAGCCTGACCTTGTGTGTCAGAACCATAGCCTATCGCAACTGAGTTTTTGTCATCAGCAATTGCTGTTCCAACATTTCTCGGATCTGTCATACCGCCTGAACCGAGTAATACCACATCTTCAGCCGTACCAGTTGCATGACTACCGATCACCACAGAATTCAAACCTGAACCAGAAGATTGAGCGCCTATACGAAGTGCATTTTCACCTCCTGTTTCTGCATTAAAACCTAACGTCGTTGCATTGTTAGCATTTGCCCATGTTTCACTACCGATCGCAGTTGCTCCATCACCACCCGTCCAAGCAACGTGTCCCAAAGAGCTAGCTTGGCTACCATTAACGAGACTGCCACGACCAACCGCTGTTGCATTATCGCCGTTAACTGTTTGACTATTACCCACAGCTACACTATCTGTACCTCCTGCTGTAACTGTGGCACCAAGCGCAATACTATTATCTCCATTGGCATTCGTGACACGGCCTACAGCAACAGAGGAATCACCTGTGGCATCATTTGCTGACCCAGCAGAAAAACTTCCTGCTCCCATGGCATTGCTGTTATAACCTATCCCAATGCTGGTATTATCAACATCATTAAGTTGACCTAAAATAATACCATTGGCTGAGGGGTCAACATTTGCATAATTCCCTTGTCCCCCCATTGCATTACTGAGACCCGTACCTGTTCCCGTTGGACCTTCCCATACAGGTGCGGCATACGCATGACTTGCCATTAAGGCAACTGCGACTACTGATAGTTGAAAAGTTTTTTTCATTACATCATCCTTCTTATTGTGACTAAATTTGACTCAGTTTTTAAACCTGCTAAGTCCAACTTAGTTCCCTCCGATGACATAAGCGACACCCGCACGACCACCAAATTTTCCGCCATCAGCAACACCAACTGCGCCACTTCCAGAGAAACGATCACTGAACGATGTTACGACGCCGAATGCACCTGCGGCTTCACCCTCGTAATAACCCATACCGCCAAAGACTGCGACTTGCCCTGGTTGAATGCTTGGAATGGCTTGTTGAGTTGCTAAAGAAATTGCGATACCACGATTTGCAGTAGTTTCAACATGATCTAAACGCGTATTTAATTGGTCAACACGACGATCTAAACGACTTACTTCTGAAATTCGTGTTGCTGTTTCAGTATCAATGCGATTACCTAAAGCAATATCTGCATTTGCACGCGCTTGAGCTTCGGCAGCATCACCCGCAATACGCGCATCTTTTTCTGTATTAATCGCTAGAATACGCGCTGCTTTTTCAGCTTCATCACCTGCAATACGCGCTGTCGCTTCAGCTTCGTCTCCAGCAATACGTTCTGTTTTTTCAGTTGCATCTGCATTTGCGCGAATTTGAGCTTCATTATTAATTGCAGCAGTACGCGCAGCTGTTTCGTCGGCATCAGCTTGCGCACGAATTTGTGCTTCGTTATCAATCTTCGCTTGCAAGTCTGCATCACCAGCTTCACGCGCAGTTTTTTCTGCCGCTAATTTATTGGCTTGATCTGCATCACCTGCTTCACGTGCTGCTTTTTCGGCAGTAATTTTATCATTAATCGCATCTAGGTCTGCTTGGCTTGGTGCAGTATCAACACTCGCAAGTGCATCTTTTAATTGTTTGACATTCACTGCATCATTATCGCCAATACCATCAGCAACCCAAGTCACACGGCGATCACCCATTGCTACAGTATTTTCTTCATCAGCCACAGTGTTGGCGCCAATTGCAACTGAGTTTTTTGCCGTTGCTTTTGCGCCATTCCCCAATGCAATAGCACCTTCTACACTCGCTTCAGCATTATTACCAATTGCAATTGAGTTCAAACCACTCGCAACTGAATTGCTTCCTGTTGCAATTGCATTATCAGCAGTTGCTTGCGCACCATAACCAAGGCTTGTTGCATACTGACCTGTGGCTTGCGATGTAGAACCGACTGCCGTTGCACCCGTACCATCGACCGTAACAGAGTCTCCAAATGCACTAGCATACTGCCCTTTAACATCAATATTTCCACCAACTGCTGTAGCTTGGCTATCATGAATCGTAATATTATTACCTACAGCCGTACCACCAGCGCCTGTCACCTCATTATTACTCCCCACAGCAACAGCATACTGATCATTGGTCGTATTGTTATTACCGATGACGGCAGAACCAAAACCGTCTACAGTATTACCTACCCCTCCCACAAAGCCTTCCGTGCCTGTTCCTTTGTTGTCTGTACCTACTACTGTTGTATTCGCAGCAGCGTTATTAGTACCAACAACCGTCGTATCTGGTCCAGTCGCAGTATTTCCTGTCCCAATATTTGTTACTGCCGCATATGCATTTGCAGTCAATAATGCCGTTGCAATTACTGATAATTGAAAAGTTTTTTTCATTACATCGTCCTTTTTAAAACTCATTACTTGTTGATAAAAATAGGTTTTTTAACAATATAAAAGTTGAATTTATGTATTCTGTGGTATGCTTCATTAAAATAAATATTTAATGTGTATTTTGCACATATTTAAAAAGCTAACATATAGTTATTGGCTGTGCAATAGTTCACAACGTTAGATTTACATCTTTAAAAATAACAATAAATAACTGATTAATTTAAATATTCTAATAAAAACCACGTAAAAACTGTTTGATTTGAAATAAAAATATTTTATAAATATGTTCAATATGTACATTATTTGATTTTAGTGATACATTTCGCCTGTCAAAGTCTGAATCGGCTAATTGAAACCGTATCAAAAGCCATACGATTTGATAGGAACTTAAATTATTTTTTGATACGTAATACTTACCAGTTCTCGAAAAGGAAATAGCAAGTAAATTTTATGCGAGCATATTCATTAGATCTTCGAAAGAAAGTCATGGCAGCATACTTACAGACCAAAAATAAATCTAAAGTTTGCAAGCAATTTAATATTGCAAGATCCACCTTGGACGAATGGATTTCATTAGAAAAAAAAACAAAAGATCTCAGGCCCTTACCAGCAGTTCGCAATGGTCGACCTTTTACAATCAAGGATTTAAAAAGTTTTGAGGAGTTTGTCGACACAACACCTTATAAACACATTCAAGATTTGCTCGAACCATTTGAGCAAAAGTTTGGTTATAAGATTTCGTATTCAATACTTTGGCGAGGTTTAAGCAAAATTGGAAGAATAAAAAAACAGAATAGCTAAATACAATGACTTTAATTTGTTATTGATTATATTGATACACACCTAATCTAAAGCGTTTATTTGCATCAGCATCACCCTCATCATTTTTACAATAGTCGATTGCAGCTGAAACAATTGCTTTAGACATCAAGTTCCATAAATCTACACTCAGTTGATTTAATTTCTCAATAGATTCTTGACTCAATTCATCTGCAAAAATAGCTTGCTCTAAAAAATTTGTGCTGTTGGTTAAGTTACTTATACCTGCAGACATATGATCTGAAATGTTTTGCGTAAAAAGCTGTTTACTTTCATCAGCTTGTGGATTTGGTGTAAAACTAGAATTTTGCAAAATAATTTGGTCTTCTTTCTCTATGACAATTCCCAAACGCTTTAATTCTAATAAAATTGACTTAGGGTGTTTTTCTGATGAAATTTGCTTAACCAAGCTTTCAAAACTATTTTCCTCACCTTGAAAAGGAATTTGTTGAGGTAGTTTTTGATTGATCCACATCCCGACCACTCGCGCAGGGACACTAATCGGCAACTGTAGATTAAACTGGTCAATAAGGGTGTATTCACCATAAGTTTGGCAAAAACTTCTTACATCACGACGATTCAGCCCTGCCAATAAACTAATTGCAGAATCAGTTTTCTTTTGCTTGATGGCATCCAACTCTTTGAGAGCTTCATTATAAAATAAAACTTTAAGGGCACTGGTAAATTCGTTGTAGCCAATACCAGATTTGATCAGCCAACCAATCAACTGGGGCATAATATTGACGACATGCTCTAACGTCGTTTCGGTATCATGAGACAATAGTTTCTCACCCGAAGCATTTAGAGCTAATGTGTCTTTCCCCATATCTACTCCACAATATTCAACTGCACAACAATTTTAAATAACATCCTGATTATTCTAACTGAATTTATAAGCGCCTATAATTATGATTGTAGCCTTTTTTTTAAAAAACTTAAATTTCATGACACCCCTATCATCAAAACTTAAAAAAATCCAATACAAATCAAATAATTAAGTTAAAAATCATAAAAACCTAGACCATACGTTAAATTTTTCACAATTCTAAACTAACAATTAAGAGCGTTCGGTTTTTTGACTTGGTATTACCACTTTGAATTGCATAATCTTCAACACACATATAAATTTATTTTTACTAATATACTAATTTTTAAATATATTTTTATTAGAATTGGCTCGCAACTTGACATGCAATATATATACAAATTAATATGTACAAATTGAACATTTTATAAAAAATACATCTAGTAGAGCACAAAATGAAAAGGTTAATTAACAACATGAAAAAAGAAATGATTCTCGGACTTTCATTTATCTTATTACTATTTTCAATCAGTACCATATTACTTTTATTAGAATAATTTTTATATATCAAATATATATAAAATCACTTTAACAAGTTAATTCGAATCTAATTTTTTTAAAATAATCACATTCACTGTAAGTAGGAGATTTTAATTACTTTCTAAAAATGTGTTATTTAAACATTAAACCACCAACAATTCTCTCGCTTTGCTCAACAAGTCCTGTTGATCAATCTCTAAGGGATGGAAACTAGCTTTATAAAATGCCAAATAATCAGGTAATAAACGCCACATCATTTGTGTTAGACCGACTAGCGTTTGCGCATTCTTTATAATTTGTTTTGGCCGATACAGTGTATTTCGACGATCTTGCCATACTAGATGACTTGTCATAATTACAGTACTACTGATAAACCCTAAGGTAATGGTTCTCATGCTTCGACGGCGCTGAGCTAGATTATCAAAAACCTGTTGATATACATCAAATGCCACATGTTTATGTTCAATTTCTTCAACAGCATGCCAAAGCCAAAGATTTTTCATATTTTCAGATAAACCTTTGAACATAACATCAGGATACTTAAGCATATACCCCGCCATCATCGCAGTAAAATGTTCCAAAGCAACGGTTGCAGCCAATTGGCGACGCTGGCTCAGCCCTCGCAAACGAATCATTTCCTGCTCATACGCTTTTTCAAATTTTTTTAGATGATATTCGCTGTTTTGTACCAGTTGATTGAATTGTTCATGGGCACGTGCATGATGCGCCTCTTGACCAATAAAACCTGAAATGTCTTTTTGAAGTTGTTCATCACTCACTTGATCACGTACATTTCGAACAGTTTCTACAAAAAATCGCTCACCTTGTGGAAAGCTCATTGATAATGCTGTGAGAAAATGAGACATCAAAGTCGATTCAGTATAATGCGCTTTAATTTTCTCAGGTTTGAATTGCGTTTGACGCACAGTAATCGTATTCACTTGTTTTGACATCATGGCTTTCCTTACTGATAAAACTTTAGCACGCGATTACAATATCATTGTAACTTGCTCACAGACCAAGTCTCATATTTCGCATTATTGGCAATCAAACAATCGCCTAAACTATGAAATTCACATATAGACTTAAGTAAGTTCCAAATTAAAACTAATAGTAAGTTATAGCCTACACACGCATACTGTCAATACACTTTAGAGTATTAACTCCAAACAATCTGATCAAGATAATTTTGAACTACAGCATTTTCCCTAAAAAATAGTAGCACTAGATTTCAAAAGATTTCATTGATCACTCTCCGAATAATAAAACCTTATTCAACCGCCAAATTAATTCTACGTCGTCTAAGTAATAAGCCTTTGATGACATAATTGGTAGATACAACCAGTAAGAAACCGATCAAAAAAGATCCAATCACATCGAAAGGAAAATGCACACCTACATAAACCCTAGCCAATCCAACAATCACACCAACAAATAGCCCCACAATACCAATCGCCCTATAACCAGCTATCAGATAAGTAAATGCAATCACGGCAATTGTGAGGGTATGCTGACTAGGAAAAGAAGAGCTTGACCCGTGACCAATCAGCTTATGCCCCAAATCCAACTGAAACGGACGTGGATGGTGATAGAACATCTCAATCAGATCACTAAAAGCAATTGATAACAAAACGATAAATAAGGTTTTAGCAAACAATAAGCGATACGTTTTCCATTGAATAACCAATAGAAACACCAGAAAACTAATAAAAACAGTATTCAGGTCATTTGCGAGGAATATCATTACTTTATCAAAAGCTAATGAGTGTGTTGCAAAGGAGTTAACGCTATGGAATAAATAAATATTTAAATCTTCAAAGCTCATCAGCTTTATCCCTTTTCCCTAGGACGAGTTCATTGCTAACAATCTAGGTAAGAAAGATTAAAACTTTATGAATTTATAATATATTAATTTTCCTATTATTTTCTTACACCAAAATTTGTATTAAACATTGAAAAAATTACAAAATCTTTCCGTAAATAGAGCATATTTCCTCTATTTACGGAGATAATCAACTGTGCGCTTAAAACTTAAATTCTAACCCACTACCAACAACAGGCTGCTTATCTTTAGCATTTGCTTGTTCAAAGGTTGAATAACCAGCGTATCCATACAGCTTCACTTGTTTGTTAAATGCGTAATCCGTACCAACCATTAACTGCTTCGCATCATAATCAGCATCATCATTTTTAAAGCTCGTCGAGTTCTGACTATATTGGGCTTTAACGGTCCATTTCGCATGCTGAGGAAGTTTATACTCTGCACCAATTAACCAACCTTGTGAATCATCAATATTTGCTGCGCCTTGATCATTCCCCTGCTTGTCCGCAACTTTTGAATTTTGAAATAATGCTTTTAAAGTTAAGCCTTGCATCGGCTTCAGACGACCAATTAATCGAACTGTATTTGCAGCAGCAAAAACCTCATCCACCTGTGTTTCTCGATCTTTAGAATTCAGTAAACCATCTCCCAAGAAATCACTTGGAATCGCTTTGTCATAACCCAAACCAATCAAAAATAACGGATGCGTATAACTTAAAGCAGCCGACCAAGCATCACCTAAACCACGGCCAGCAACATTAACACCACCATGCCCATCATCCTTTATACCTTGACTCTCACCAGATGCGAGCAATACTGTTGCTTCTAAGTTTCCACCATTCAAGTGAAACTCTGGTGAATCATAGACCACAACATTATTGACCCGATTTTCACCCGCCATGATGCTGGTAATATCGGCTTTATTACTGATGTAATTATTAAAGCCATCTACAGGACTTGATAATTCTTTTAACGGTGTATTGTGCTTACCCAGCTTCACCGTACCGAATCGCTCATCTTTCAAACCAATAAAACGATTTCGTTGCGACCAATCTGTTTTGTCTCCATCCGCGTAAAATGCCCATTCTGCTAAATAGACTGCACTTAAATGTTCGGTTAATTTTTCTTCCCCCTTAATTCCAAGATAAGAACTATTACTATTTACCTTCCAAACATCATGATTGGCTGAATTTGCATTTATTTCAGGTAAATAATCCAAGCTTGCATCAATTTCTCCATAAAACTTTGGTGCCGCAAAGGTAGAAGCTGTCGCAATACTTAACATAGTTGCCAATGCAATTTTCATCTTCATTTTAGTCATCCTAACCATCTAAAAATTAAAAAA
This sequence comes from Acinetobacter sp. YQ_14, assembly GCF_043102985.1. Classification (NCBI taxonomy): domain Bacteria; kingdom Pseudomonadati; phylum Pseudomonadota; class Gammaproteobacteria; order Moraxellales; family Moraxellaceae; genus Acinetobacter; species Acinetobacter sp. YQ_14. The sequence continues at coordinate 96,686 of NZ_JBICJJ010000023.1, forward strand.
AGAAACTCCCTGCTGGTTAAAGCAGAAATTAAAAATGTGTATTAAATTGAACAAAGATACGGGTACTTTTACATTCTTAAATTATGCAAAAGCACCGTAATAATTTGATTTACATGCTATAAAATGGAAAAACACCGAACACTAATGCACTACCCATGAGTACACAGCATGTGATAAATGCCCACTTCAATGTAAATTTCTGATGATCGCCCATATCTACTGCAGCAAGACCGCAGAGCAAGTAGGTTGAAGGTACTAAAGGAGATAGCAAATGAACTGGCTGTCCAATAATTGATGCACGCGCAATCTCAACCGCAGGAATACCATAATGAGAAGCGGCTTCTGCTAAAATTGGCAACACACCGAAATAGAATGCATCATTAGACATAAAGAACGTCAAAGGCATACTCAATAGACCAGTGATGGGTGCTAAATAAGGTCCCATACTTTGTGGGATCACAGCCACGAAGCCTTTAGACATGGCTTCAACCATACCTGTGCCAGACAAGATACCTGTGAATACACCTGCCGCGAAAATTACACCCACAACAGCTAATACGCTATCCGCATGCATTGCGATACGCTTCTTCTGCATATTCACACATGGATAGTTCACCACTAAAGCAATACAGAAACCCAGCATGAATAAGATCGACATCGGTAAAATCCCTTTTACCAAAGATGCCATCAACACGACAGTTAAAATACCGTTAAACCAACGCAGATGTGGACGTTGCGCCTCTGGATCTTTAGAAATCGAAATATCATCCGCATGACTAATATCAATAAGCTCAATTACACCTAAACGTTTACGCTCATACATGCCATATAAATATGCCAAGAAAAATAACCAAGCAGCTGCCATCACCATAGAGGGAATCATCGGAATAAAGACTTCACTCGCATCAACTTGTAATGCACTTGCAGCACGCGCTGTTGGACCTCCCCAAGGGGTTAAATTCATCACGCCACTACATAGCAACATCAAACAAGTCATGATCAATGGATTCATCCCGACTCGTTTGTATAAAGGCATCATCGCCGCTACACAAATCATGTAAGTTGTAGAACCATCACCATCCAAAGAGACAAGCAAAGTAAGGAAGACTGTTCCTAGAGTAATTTTAAGTGGATCACCTTTTACTTTCTTTAAGATCCATCTTACAGACGGGTCAAACAACCCTGTATCAATCATTAATGCAAAATATAAAATTGCAAACAGCAACATGACGCCAGTCGGAGCAAGTTTTTTAATACCATCAAGCATGGTATTTCCGAGTTCAGCTAATTGAATATGGCTCAAACTATCGAAATAAAAACCTAATCCCCAAGCGATGATTGCAAATAAAAATGGGATTAAAATTAATGCAACTAATGCACTAAGACGTTTCGACATAATCAAGTACATAAAGCACATGATCATGCTAATACCTAAAAAAGTAAGCATTTTAAGCAATCCTTAGCATAATATTTTAAGACTGGTTAATTCCTAACCCAGCCGAGATTCTATGCGATTTAAAATTAATTAATTCATTTAATTTAATTATAATAATCACAAAAACCATTCACATGAAAAATGAAACAATTTTAAGAAATCACAACAACACTGACAACCAAATGATTTATATGAATATAGTATGTATACACTTAGACCAAAAGATAAAATATAAGTTAAAATCACGTAAAAAAATGCCATATATTTATAAGAACAATGCAATATCATGGTGCAAAAAACGCTTATTTTTGTAGCAAAAACTAGAATTAAATACTTAAATCAATATATATAATTAGAAAAATAAATATAAAAATATAATGATTATTATTTATTAAACTTTAAAATCTTCTTAATTTTGAAAATATTATTCATTAGAAAATAGCGATCAAGATAATTAAAATAAATCACCTCAAGATAAAGACTAAAAAATAAACATAATATGAAATTCATATATTTTTATAATTCAGGATTCCCATATTTAAATAAACACTCAAAAAGCACCTGAATTATTTACATTTTTTCAATATCATTAAGAAAATTGTTCGACATACTCTGCTTAGATTAGACCTTATGTCATAATTGATTGTGATCTCATCCTTAACTCAAGAAAAATCAAGTTACAGAAAGCATGGAAGGAATGAAAAATGAATTATCCACACTCCACAGAATTTGAAAAAGTAGAAAGTGAATCTTTACAGACTATCTTCAATCAGCAACGTGCCGCCTTCAATGCACTGCCTTACCCTGATTTGGACTCAAGAAGAAGCAAACTTTTTAATCTAAAAAAACAAATTATTCGCTATCAAGATGTCATCGCAGCAGCAATCAATACCGATTTTAGCTCACGGTCAATTGATGAATCAAAACTTCTCGATTTACTTGGATCTGTTTTGGAGGCTGAACATGCTATTCGCCATTTGCGCAAATGGATGCGTCCAAGCAAACGCAGCACTGAATTATTATTTTTATCTAACCGCCTTCGCGTTCAATATCAACCAAAAGGTGTAGTAGGCATTGTCGTGCCTTGGAATTTTCCTGTTTATCTCGCTTTAGGGCCATTGGTAGCTGCACTTGCGGCAGGCAATAGAGTGATGATTAAACTTCCAGAAATCACACCTGCAACCAATGCCGTGATCAAAAGAATGCTTGCTGAAGTCTTTAAAGAAGATGAAGTTGCCGTCTTTGGAGAAGAAATTACTGATCCATCATTGTTTACCACTTTACCCTTTAACCATATTGTATTTACAGGATCACCCGCAGTCGGTCGCGTGGTAATGCGTGCTGCCGCTGAAAATCTTACACCTGTTACACTAGAACTAGGCGGTAAATCGCCTGCTCTTGTAAGTCGAAACTACCCACTTGCAGATGCGGCTAAGCGAATCTTACATGGCAAAGCGACCAACTGTGGTCAAATTTGCGTAGCACCTGATTATGCACTTGTTCCAAAAGAAAAAGTGAGTGAATTTGCAGAAGCATGTAAAACCAATTTCACTGCGATGTATGGTCAAAATATCCATTCAAATAATAACTACACTTCTATTGTGAATGATCGACATTTTAAGCGTCTGCTTGAAATACTTGAGGACGCTGAACAAAAAGGTGCTGTGGTTATCCCTTGTGGAAAATATGATATTGAACAAGATGCACGTCGCATGCCTGTGCACATCGTTCTCAACTGCACCCCAGAAATGCGAATTTTAAAAGAAGAATTATTCGGTCCAGTACTTCCAGTGGTTGCATATGACAGCCTAGATGACGCAATTGCTTATATTCAGAATGGTGAACGACCATTGGCACTTTATTGCTTTACCCATGACAGCAATGAACGTGATTACATTTTAAAACAAACACATTCAGGTGGCGTCACAATCAATGACTGGGGATGGCATGTTGTTAATCACGATGCGCCATTTGGCGGAATTGGCAACTCAGGTATGGGCACTTACCACGGAGAAGAAGGCTTTAAAGAGCTATCTCATGCAAAAACAGTATTTATTCGCCACCGTTTCTTCCCAACACAATTATTTTACCCTCCTTACGGCACATGGGTACAAAAACTCGCATTGAGTTTCTTCTTGAAGAAAGGCGATCCAAACCTAAAATAAGATAGGTACATCAGGATAGAGATAAAAACTCTCTATCCTTTCTCAAATCTCTTGAATGTAAGAATAAAAATTTAAAACCGTTGATGTTTCTTGCTAAAAGTATGCATAAATAAAATATAACCAATGGATTAAAAGATAGACCGCATAAGTACCTAATTATTACTTTGTGCAAATAATTGAGGAAAAAATCTCATTTTTTACAAAAAATCTTTGACCCTAAAAAAATTATTTTCTACAAAAAAGCCAAAAAAACCATCTCGGCTTTTAAATTAATAATTTATATTTTTCATTATTTTACCAATAAAAACACATATGTATATAAATATTTATAGCATTTTTTTTAGTCATTTTCATGTAATCAATCGTACTGAATAGTTCATTTAGAACATTTACTCTTATTTTAATTATGGTATTTTTGTTACATGAAGTTATAGCCAAATACATTTAATAATCAGTTTGGCAAGCCAATCGTAGCTTCTTCACTTAAAAAATCTTGAAGTTCAAGGAAAGATTTAAAATGAAATTAAAACATCTTAGCACTGCCATGATCTTAGCAACGCTACCTGCAACTGGAGTTTTTGCAGCAGCGTTAGACCGTTCAGGTCAATCTATGTCTGCTTTTTTACAACCAGGTAACTATTTTGAAGCTGGTCTTTCGGTTCTAGATCCTACAGTTGAAGGTCAAGAGGCTGGTGATACTGCGACTCAACGCAAAATCGGCGATATGGGCGATGACTATATGTTCCCAAGCGCAGCTTTAAAACTTCAACTTACTGATAAAATTTCTTTTGGTTTACTATACGATCAACCTTTTGGTGCTGATGCAAAATACTCAGGAGACAATGTTTTTGTTGCAAACTCAAATGATGGTGTTTTGTCAGCAAAATCTATTGATGGAATCGTAACACAACGCGCAATTCAAGCATTAGAAGCTAGTAACACTCCTGTAACAGAAGAATCACTTGCTATAGCAAAAGCTCAAGTTCAAGGAAGTGCTCAATTCCAACAATTAGCTGGCGCTTTAAATGCGGCCAAACCGTTCTTAGGCTCTAGTACTGGTTCAAATAACACTCAGGTAGAAGTAGATACTCAAAACCTATCTTTAGTTTTTGGTTACCAACCAACTGAAAACTTTAACTTTTACGCTGGTCCAGCAATTCAGACCATTAAAGGTAATGTAAGTCTTCGCGGTGAGGCCTATAGCGTTTATAACGGTTATGATGCAAAAATCAAAGAAACGACTGGTGTAGGCTGGTTAGCAGGTGCTGCATATCAAATTCCAGAGATTGCACTGAAAGCATCGTTGACGTACCGTTCTGAAATTGATCACGACGTTAAAGCTCAAGAAGATCTTTCATTATTAGCATTCCCTGCGCTACCAGCAGTACTAGCTGGTTTAGGTTTAGATCCAAATCAACTTGCAGCAGGTCTTGCACAAGATAAGAAAACAAAAATCACTACACCACAATCTGTAAACCTTGATTTCCAAACTGGCATCATGGCAAACACAGTTGCTTTCGCAAACGTACGTTGGGTAAATTGGAAAGATTTCTCAATTCAACCGTACAAATTCGGTGTGTTGTCAAAACAAGTTGGTGGCTTGATTGGTCGTCCAAATGGTTTCAACTTGGTTGAATATTCTGATGACCAATGGTCTGTAAATGCTGGTGTAGGCCGCAAGTTGAATGAGCAATGGGCTGGTAATGTGTCAGTTGGTTGGGACTCAGGTGCTGGTAACCCAGTGACAACACTCGGCCCTACAGAAGGTTATTGGAACGTTGGTGTAGGTGTTCAATACAGCCCAACTCCAGCAACATTCATCGCTGGTGGCGTGAAGTACTTTTGGTTAGGTGATGCCAAAGCTCAAACTGGTGCTCAAGCAGGCAGCAATCAATATGTAGCTAATTTTGAAGACAACAATGCAATTGCATACGGTCTGAAACTTGGTTATCGCTTCTAAGTAAAGCTTTCCAAAAAAGACCATCATTTGATGGTCTTTTTTTATGTTCAAAGTACCTAATTACCTTTAGATTTTTTGAATAGCATTAGAATCTGAATATTTATATCCTTTCATCCTTAATTTCCCATACGTTCAATATAAACACCTATCACTCAAGCATTTTTCGTGACTTCATCAGTTCATTTATTGACATTTGTAAAATATTTAAGCGAATAAAAATTATGTTACTTTTCGCGCCAATCTTGTTACAAAGTGATTTGAGAGAACATATTAATGAAGCTGAATGCTATTCAAACGGCTCTTCTACTTAGCTTAGTTCCAACAACGACAACGTTTGCCGCAGCACTGGATCGCTCAGGACAATCAATTGCAGCATTCTTGCAGCCAAACAACTATTTTGAAGCAGGTATTACCGTACTTGATCCAAATGTTTCTGGTAAAGACATCTCTCAAAACAACACAGGTGATATGGCAAATCACTATTACTCACCAAATGCAGCCTTAAAAATTCAAGCCACGGAACATTTTTCTATCGGCCTTATTTACGACCAACCATACGGTGCAGATGCTCAATACAGGGGTCAAAGTAACTTTATTGAAAGCAGACCGTTGCCCTTTCAAGGTGGAACTTCTGTAACTGTTGATACTGAAAACCTAAACTTGCTTTTTGGTTATCAACCAAATCAAAACTGGAACCTATATGCAGGTGCAGTTTATCAAACACTTGATGCAACAGTATTATTACGTGGTGAAAGCTATAGTGCTTATAGTGGTTACGATTTTAAAACAGGTCGGGACGAAGCAGTTGGCTGGTTAGCAGGTATTGCTTATCAAATTCCTGAAATTGCACTAAAAACCTCTTTAACTTACCGTGCCAAAATCAAGCATGAAATGAATGCATATGAAAATCATGGAATTACAGGTTTTACAGGCAGTCCCGTTTTTGATGCGATGTTAAATCAAATTAACAATGCTCAAGGTACAACTGAAATCACCACACCTCAATCGGTTAACCTCGATTTTCAAACGGGAATCATGGGAAATACTGTTGCGTTCGCAAACGTTCGGTGGGTGAACTGGAAAGACTTTGCAATTCGTCCTTATAAGTTTGGCGCCGCTTCCGTTCTACCTCCTATCGTTAATAAAACAGGGAAAAAAGACGGTTTTGACCTTGTAGCTTATACTGACGATCAATATTCAGTCACTGCAGGTGTAGGTCGTAAGGTCAATGATCATTGGGCCGGTAATATATCTGTAGGTTGGGATTCTGGTGCTGGCAACCCTGTTACAACACTTGGTCCAACAGAAGGTTATTGGAATGTTGGTGTTGGCGTGCAATATAGCCCTGCGCCAAACTACTTTATTGCGGGTGGTGTAAAGTACTTCTGGCTAGGAGATGCGAAAGCTCAGTCTGGGTCTCAGTTTAATACACCAGAGCATGTTGCCGAATTCAAAAATAATGATGCGATCGCTTATGGTTTGAAAATTGGATATAAATTCTAATTTTCATCTAAAAATAAAAGGCGCTACAAGCGCCTTTTATTTTTAATTTCCCATTCATTCTCTTACGAGAAAGCTAGGGAAAACTCATTATTCTGGAATATTACGCTGAGAAACAGAGCGGATCGCTTGTTTTAATACTTCATAGCCATGCAATGCTGGAAACTGCGGGAATTCTGCAATCACATTATCTGGTGCATCAAACAGAAAACCATGATCCGCTTCCCCGAGCATCGTTGTATCATTATAAGAATCACCTGCTGCAATCACACGGAAATTTAAACCATGTAATGCTTTTACTGCCTGACGCTTTTGATCTGGTTGACGTAGTTTATAAGCCGTAATCATGCCATTTTCATCTGTCTCAAGCTTATGACAGAAAATCGTTGGTTGACCTAATTGCTGCATCAACGGATGAGCAAACTCATAAAACGTATCAGAAAGAATAATCAATTGAAAGTGCGTGCGAACCCAATTCACAAACTCTTTAGCACCTTCAAATGGCCCCATATCAGCGATCACCGCTTGAATATCGTTTAACCCTAAACCATGCTCTTTCAAGATATTTAAGCGCTGTGTCATTAGCACATCGTAATCAGGAATATCACGTGTAGTCGCTTCGAGTTCTTTAATTCCTGTTTTTTTAGCAAAATTAATCCAGATTTCTGGAACTAACACCCCTTCAAGATCTAGGCATACGATTTCCATGAATGCTTCCAATGTTGGTTAAAAATTGCTGTATCATAGCACTAAGATTATTCAATTTTTGCGCTATTGTTGAATAAAATCATTTTATTCTGCAAGATTAAAATCAAGAACAAGCAAACTGATTTGCTTAGAATGATTTAAAATTGTGCCCAAGCCTATCGCCAGGAACATCCATGACTGTTATTCCGACTATTGACCATGTAGATGCACTCGCTGCTGAATATGCAGACAAATCACCACGAGAAATTTTAGAACTCGCACTCAATCAAGAGGGAGAAATTGCAATTTCATTCTCAGGTGCAGAAGATGTTGTACTCATTGATATTGCATCTCGCATCGGTAAACCTTTTCGTGTATTTAGTTTAGATACAGGTCGGTTACATGCTGAAACTTATCAATTTATCGAAACAGTTCGTAAGCACTACAAGATCAATATCGAAATTTGCTTCCCCGAGTCTGCCGCCGTTCAACAATTTGTAAATGAAAAAGGTTTGTTCAGTTTCTTTGAAGATGGTCATCAAGAGTGTTGCGGTATTCGAAAAGTACAACCTTTACGCAAAAAACTTGCAACACTTGATGGCTGGATTACAGGTCAACGTAAAGACCAAAGCCCAACGCGTAGCGATGTGCCAGTCGTACAAGCTGATGTAGGGTTTTCAGGTGAAGGTAAGCAACTAATCAAATACAATCCGCTAGCAAACTGGAGTAGCGCAGATGTATGGAGCTATATCCGCATGATGGAAATTCCATATAACCCTTTGCATGAGCGTGGTTTTATTTCAATTGGCTGTGAGCCTTGCACACGTCCAGTCCTACCAAATCAGCATGAGCGTGAAGGTCGCTGGTGGTGGGAAGAAGCGACGCATAAGGAATGCGGATTGCACGTTGGAAACCTAAAAAAATAATAGATTATTACTTTAATATTTAAAAACCACTGAAACATCAGTGGTTTTATTTTTCCTGACTGCTGTGTACAAAGCCATATTTTAACCAGACTAAACCGTATATACTTCTAAGCACGGTTCAATAATTCTAATAAGAATTATAGGGTCTGCTGACATTTCACAGATGCTTGCGACAGAGGATATTTTTAGACGATACAAGGCATGTTTTGCGAAATTTAACCATTCTAAATGAGCAAGACATAACGCAGTAGCGGCAAAAAATATCCCTGTCCCATAGGGTTATGGCTAAAACTGCCCCAAACTTCGTTATGAAATTTGACAAGGGAATCGCCATTGCCTGCATTTCATGCCTCATTTGTGTGGTTTTAGCCTATAACGCAAGGCATAGTTGAAACGTCATCAGACCCTACAAGTATCTTATAAAAAATGCAATGAGAGGCTATATCTGCTATGCGCCCTTTACACCCTATTGATTTTATTTTTCTGTCTTTAGAGAAAAGGCAACAACCTATGCATGTAGGTGGCTTGTTTTTATTCGAGATTCCAGAAAATGCATCATCAACGTTCGTACATGATCTCGTTCAGGATATTCGCCAATCTAAAAGTATTCCTGTTCCTCCATTTAATAATCAACTCAACGGCCTCTTTTGGGGAGAAGACGAAGAGTTTGATATTGATCATCATTTTCGTCATATTGCATTACCGAATCCAGGGCGTATTCGTGAATTATTAGTCTATATTTCTCAACAACATAGCTCTCTAATTGACCGTGCAAAACCATTGTGGACTTGCGATATCATTGAAGGTATCGAAGGCAATCGTTTTGCGATGTATTTTAAAATCCATCATGCGATGGTAGATGGCGTTGCAGGTATGCGCCTGATTGAAAAGTCTCTCTCAAAAGATCCAAATGAAAAACACGTTGTACCGTTGTGGTGTGTAGAAGGAAAACGTGGCAAACGTTTAAAAGCACCAAAGCCGCCAACAGTAAGTAAAATCAAAGGCATTATGGATGGTATCAAGTCTCAGCTTGAAGTTGCACCTAAAGTCATGCAAGAACTATCTCAGACCATCTTCAAAGAAATTGGTAAAAACCCTGATTATGTTTCTACCTTCCAAGCACCACCTTCAATTTTAAATCAACGTGTTAGTTCATCTCGCCGTTTTGCAGCACAATCTTTTGAGTTGGAACGTTTTCGTCTAATCGCTAAAACACTTGGCGTAACACTTAATGACGTTGTATTAGCAGTTTGTTCTGGTGCATTACGTGAATATCTTATCAATCAAGATAGTCTGCCGAAAAAACCGTTAATCGCGATGGTACCTGCTTCCTTACGTACTGATGATTCTGATGTCAGCAACCGTATTACTATGATTCTGGCAAATCTAGCAACTCACATTGAAGATCCTATTGAACGTTTAGAGATTATTCGTCGTAGCGTGCAAAACTCGAAGCAACGTTTTAGCCGAATGACTGCAAATGAAATTCTCAACTACAGTGCAGTTGTTTATGGACCAGCGGGATTGAATATTGCGTCAGGTATGTTACCTAAGCGTCAAGCATTTAACCTTGTCATTTCAAATGTTCCTGGCCCGCGTGAACCCCTGTACTGGAATGGTGCGAAGCTAGATGCACTCTATCCTGCCTCTATCGTAATGGACGGTCAGGCATTGAATATCACGATGACTAGTTATTTGGACAAGTTAGAAGTCGGTTTGATTGCATGTCGTAATGCTTTACCAAAGATGCAAAACTTACTGACACACTTGGAAGAAGAGATTCAACGTTTTGAACTTGCTATCTCTGAATTGCCACGAGAAAAAGTAGCAAATTGATAGAGAAAAAATTAAGGGGCTTTCGTTAGCCCCTTACTTCTTAATTGTACGACAACGCTGTAAGAGCTGATGACATGCAGAGCGAATCATTGCAGTGGTAATTTGAACTTCTTTACCTTGGCTATCAACCATATAACATGTATTCACAGGGTTGCTGTCCAACACATGTTTAAAACCGTGATTCACTAATCTTTCACTAACATTCATAATTATATACCTCATTATATTTTCGCTAAGACACTCAAAAGATGTCTGTGGCTAATTCTATAGATCTAGTATTTAAAATTCGTGATAGAAAGTAAAATTTCAGTTGTAACAAGGCTTAAGCGAAATCTTGTTACAACTTTAGCTTAAAATGATATCGTATTGCTCTTGCGTATACAGATTTTCCACTTGGAATTTAATCACACGATTGATGAAATGTTCTAAATCCGCGACAGCTGGGGCTTCTGCTGTTAATAGGCGATCAATCACTGCTGGATGAGCAACGACAGTAAAGCCACCCTTGGAATCAAATGCGCGCGCATATCGTAAGATTTCTCGAAATATCTCGTAACATACTGTCTCTGCTGTTTTGACATAACCACGTCCTTGACAGGTCGGACATGATTCACAAAGCAAATGTTCCAATGATTCACGCGTTCTTTTACGTGTCATTTCCACTAAACCAAGCTCAGAAACCTGAGTGATTTTAGTTTTCGCATGATCTCGTTCAAGCATTTTTTCAAACTGACGCATCACCTCTTCACGATGCTCAGCTTCCTGCATGTCAATAAAATCAATAATAATGATTCCACCCAAGTTACGTAGACGTAGTTGTCTCGCAATCACTTGAGTTGCTTCCATATTGGTTTTAAATACAGTGTCTTCTAAGCTACGCCCGCCGACGTAAGAGCCAGTATTGACATCAATCGTCGTCATCGCCTCAGTCTGGTCTATCATCAGATAGCCACCAGACTTGAGCGCAACTCGTGTTTGTAAAGCTTTTTGAATATCTTCTTCGACGTTATATAAATCGAAAAGTGGTTTTTCACCCGGATAATGGATTAAACGATTTTGTATTGTTGGGACAAACTCATCCACAAATTCGCTTAATTTTCCGTGAATTTCACGTGAATCGACATAAATTTTCGCAGTTTCATTACTCGCAAGATCACGAACTATACGCTGAGGTAAAGGCAATTCTTCAAAAATTAATTCAGGTGTTGCAACTTCTTTTTGCTTACGCTGAATAAACTCCCAAAGCTTACTGAGATAGCACATATCTTGTTCAATAGATGCTTCATCCACACCTTCAGCAGCAGTACGAACAATGACACTGCCCGGTAAATTATGTTCAGACTGAATACGCTCAATGATGCCACGGAGACGATCACGCTCTTCTTCTTGTTCAATACGCTGAGAAACACCAATATGATTACCATAAGGCATCAATACAAGATAACGAGAAGGAATTGAAAGATCTGTACTAAGCCGAGCCCCTTTCGTTCCTAGCATGTCTTTCATGACTTGAACGGTGAGCGTCTGCCCCGGATGCAGGAGTTCAAAAACATTCGGCGTGGGCTGCGAACGTGGCCACACCATATCATTAATATGCAGAAAAGCTGTCCGAGATAAACCAATATCAACAAAAGCAGCTTGCATACCCGGCAGTACGCGTACAACTTTACCTTTGTAAATATTTCCCACTAAACCACGTTTTACAGTCCGCTCAACAAATAGTTCATTGACCGTACCATTTTCAATCAAAGCCACACGACATTCCATCGGCGTGACGTTAATCAGCAACTCTTCTGCCATAACAAACTCAAAACTTTATAAAAATTCTTATACCCGAAAGTGTCAGCTTGATGCTTTAACGCTTTCTAATAACTGTGCTGTCTCATACAAAGGCAAGCCAACAACATTGCTGTAGCTCCCCCGAATTTGAGGAATAAATTGCCCCGCTATTCCTTGTATCGCATATGCACCAGCCTTTCCGACTGGCTCACCTGTTGCCCAATACTTTTCCATTTCTATTGGGCTTAATTGCATCATCTGTACTTGTGTTTGAACGACAATGCTTCGTCTTTCCGTCGTTGTTGCAACACAAACACCTGAAAAAACATCGTGCCATTGTCCTGACAATTGTCTCCAAATATCAAAAGCATGTTGTTTTGATTCAGGCTTCCCAATAATCTGTCCAGCAAAGCTTAAACTTGTATCAGCAGCAATCACAATAGCATCAGGGTAACTTTCTAACACAGTTTCAGCTTTAAGACGTGCTAAACGCTCAACATAAATTTCAACAGATTCACCCACTAAAACAGACTCATCTACATCAGGACTAAAGGTTTCGAATACTAGCCCTAATTGTTTAAGGAGTTCTTTGCGACGAGGTGAACTCGAAGCTAAAATTATATGCGCCATTTATGTAAACAATAATAAACCAATGGCCATGCTAATACACTGCTCATCACGGGTTGCCAATGTCGCGCAATCGAAAAATGAGTACCGGCAATGGTTTGACTCACCCATAAAAATAAAATGTGTGCGATGACAGCCAATGCAGCAATCACCCAAGAATTACCAAAAGTCAAAATTCGTCGCTCACGAATAAAATAACGTGTTGCAAAGGTAATGAGTACAAAACTCAGCGCATTTAACCCTAATGGTGCATCCAAAAGTAGATCAACAAAGATACCCATACCAAATGCAAACCAGACACCACACCAAATAGGCTGGTAAAGTATCCAGAACAATAAGATCATTAACATGAAAGAAGGCCGCCAACCCGCTGTCTCATATGACACTGGGTACACCATCAGCACAGACCCTGCTATGATCGATATAATGATCATCAATAATGGATCTTTACGTTTCTCGTAGTTTAATTTAGCGATCGGCATAAGGTTGCTCCTGCGCTAAAGACTCTGAGAATAACACGACAACATGATGACCACTGGCAAGTTGTGCCGCAGGTTTAACATCAATTTCAGCAAACTCACCTGAAGTATGGCGACTCACTTTAGACACTGTACCCACTAAATAACCAGCTGGAAAATGTTCACCTAGACCTGAGCTATAAACTTTATCGCCCACTTTGACGTTGGCGCTGGTTGCAACATAATCCATCTTCAGCTGACCTAGATCACCTGTTCCAGAAACAATAGCGCGCATTCCAGTTCGTTCTAACCGTACAGATAGAGAGTGTTCTTTGTCCGAAAGAAGCATGACACGAGAACTATGCGGGTAAACATCAACCAATTGCCCCATGATCCCTTTATCGTCCAGTACAGTTTGCCCCACTTTTAAGTGATCGACTGCACCGCGGTTGATAATAATGATATGGCGTAATGGATCAGCATCCGTTCCAATCACTTCGGCAATTTGCATACGACCATCGATAATTAATGGCGTATCTAATAAACCTCTTAAGCGATTGTTCTCAGCTGAAAGCTCAGAAAGCTTTTGTAAACGGACTTGTGCTTGTAATAGCTCAGCTTGCATTGCGGTGTTTTCACGGCGCAATTGAGCTTCTGATTTGGTTTGTTGGTTGAGCCATTCTCGCGACAGTACAGGATAGCTCGCAAGCGCATAAATTGGATTATACGCTGCATAAAGCACATCCCTTGCTGGTTTGACTACATAAGGCATGCGCCAATCAAAGAAAAGCACAACCAAGCATGTAATGACCGCAATGACAAATGAGCGAAAAGATGGCGGTTGTCTTGAAAAAAGATTCGGTTGCACCGCCTAGTCCTTATGATTTAACCAACAAAAAGCATGTCGTGATTTGGGTTGTCAAAGAATTCTAAAACTTTACCGCCACCACGAGTGACACAAGTTAAAGGATCATCAGCAACAATCACTGGTAAACCAGTTTCTTGTGCGAGTAACTTATCCAAGTTACGAAGTAATGCACCACCACCTGTCAACACGATACCACGTTCAGCGATATCTGAAGATAGCTCAGGAGGTGTTTGTTCAAGTGCTGATTTAACAGCGCTTACGATGCTTTGTAATGGGTCAGCAATCGCTTGGGTAATTTCGTCAGAAGTCACAGTAATTGCACGAGGTACACCTTCTGCCAAGTTACGACCACGCACTTCGATTTCAAGTGTTTTACCGTCGTTAACAGCCATACCTACTTCTTTTTTGATCACTTCAGCTGTGGTTTCCCCAATAACACAACCGTGTGCTTTACGAACGTAGTTAATGATTTGTTCATCAAATACATCACCACCGATACGTAAAGAATCAGCGTATACACAACCTTGTAATGAAATGATTGCAATTTCAGTGGTACCGCCACCAACATCAACAACCATCGAACCACACGCTTGTTCAACTGGCATACCAGCACCAATCGCAGCAGCCATAGGTTCTTCGATTAAGCGGACATCGCGTGCGCCAGCATTAAATACGGCTTCACGAATAGCACGGCGCTCAACCAAAGTCGATTTACATGGTACACAAACTACAACACGCGGCGCTGGCGGGAACAAACGCTTTTCATGTACTTTGCCGATGAACTGATTCAACATGGTCTCAGTTACTTCGAAATCAGCAATCACACCGTCTTTCATCGGACGAATTGCAGAGATATTCGCTGGTGTACGACCTAACATTTGTTTAGCATCAAGACCTACAGCAGCAACAATTTTTTGCGAACCACTATGACGAATCGCCACAACAGTAGGTTCATTTAATATAATGCCACGGCCTGGTGCATAAATAAGCGTATTTGCAGTACCTAAATCAATGGCTAAATCCGGCGAAAACAGGCCAATTAGTCGTTTTAGAATCACGGGGACGTTCCCAATTAAACTTTGTATGGATGCAAGGTGGCAACTTTAACGAAATGTGATGCTTTGAACAAGTCAATCGCTTATTATAACGCACGATATTTTGCAATTTTTTGATACTGAATTAGGTAAAGTTATGTCTACATCATCAGATGCTCAGCAGACAACGGACTTAAATGCACAGACCGTTTCAGCGATTGCACACCTTGCTCGTTTATCTTTAAACGAGGCGCAATCAGCTGAATATGCTGAAAGTTTAAATAAAATCCTTGGCATGATGGAAAGCTTAAAAGGCATTAATACCGATGATGTTGAGCCTTTAAAGAGCCCATTTGACAACCCTCAGCCTTTACGCGCAGACGTGGTGACTGAAAACAATCACCGTGATGAATATCAGGCGGTAGCCCCTGCTACAGAAGCAGGTTTATACCTCGTACCTCGCGTAATTGAATAATTTTTATTCAATTAACTCATATTTTATATTTAGAATGTAAAGAAATTTTTCATATGACAGATTTACATCGTTTATCCATCCGTGAGCTCTCTGAAGGCTTAAAACAAGCCCAATTTTCATCACGCGAATTGACTGAACATTATTTAAAACGTATTGCCAAAATTGACGCAAAAGTAAAGAGTTATGTGACGGTTACAGCAGAACAAGCATTAGCTGAAGCCGATGCTGCTGATACTGCGCTTAAAGCAGGCAATGCACATGCACTTGCAGGTATTCCACTTGCGCATAAAGATATTTTTTGTACCAAAGGGATTAAAACCACTGCTGGTTCAAAAATACTCGACAACTTTATTTCACCTTACGATGCAACTGTTGTGGCAAAAGCCAAAGCAGCTGGTCTTGTAACGCTGGGTAAAGTGAACATGGATGAATTCGCAATGGGTTCAACCTCTGAGAGCTCTTATGTCGGCGCAACGGGCAACCCTTGGGCACTTGATCATGTACCAGGTGGTTCATCAGGTGGTTCGGCTGCGGCTGTCGCTGCTGATTTAGCACCGATTGCGACGGGTACAGACACAGGTGGTTCAATTCGCCAACCAGCTTCATTCTGTGGCTTAACTGGCTTAAAACCGACTTATGGTCGCGTTTCTCGCTTCGGTATGATTGCGTATGCATCATCACTGGATCAGGGTGGTCCAATGGCACGTTCTGCAGAAGACTGTGCATATTTAATGAATGTGATCGCGGGTCATGATGCCAAAGACTCAACTTCAGTCAATAAAGAAGTTGATGACTACGTGGCTAACTTGAACAGTACAGCAGTGAAAGGCTTACGCATTGGTATTCCAAAGCAATACTTCAATGTGGCTGGTTTAGATGCTGATGTAAAAGCACGCGTTGAAGAGTCATTGAAAAAGTTGGAAGAAATGGGTGCAACTTTGGTTGAGATTGATCTCAACATGACTGAAGCCTATGTACCAACTTACTACTTGATCGCACCTGCAGAAGCATCTTCAAACCTGTCACGTTTTGATGGCGTGCGTTACGGCTACCGTTGTGAAAATCCTGTGGACTTGATGGACTTGTATAAACGTTCACGTTCAGAAGGTTTTGGTGCAGAAGTACAACGTCGTATTTTGATTGGTACTTATGCCCTTTCTGCAGGTTATTACGATGCCTATTATGTCAAAGCACAAAAAGTACGTCGTTTAATTCAGCAAGACTTCTTGAAAGCATTTGAAAATGTTGATGTGATTGCTGCTCCATCTGCTCCAACCACAGCCTATAAGATCGGAGCGAATCTCAGCCCGACTGAAATGTATTTAGGTGATATCTATACCCTTGCTGTGAACTTGGCAGGTCTACCAGCAATCAATGCACCTGTTGGTTTTGACAAAGACAGCTTGCCAGTGGGCTTACAGTTGATTGGTAACTATTGGTCAGAATCACAATTGTTGTCGATTGTGCATCAATATCAACAAAACACAGACTGGCATACCAAACGTGCGGCAATTGCTGAGGAGAATGCATAATGACTGAAGCTCAAAAGTTAAAGCTTATTGACGGTTGGGAAGTCGTTATCGGGATTGAAATCCACACTCAGCTTGCAACAAAATCTAAAATCTTCTCAGGTTCATCGACTGAATTTGGTCAAGACCCGAATACACAAGCCAGTCTTGTTGATTTGGCAATGCCGGGCGTGTTGCCTGTTTTGAACGAAGAAGTGGTTGATCTTGCGATTCGCTTTGGTTTGGGTATCGATGCCTATATCGATCAAGCCTCTGTATTCGCACGTAAGAACTACTTCTATCCTGATTCTCCAAAAGGCTACCAGATCAGCCAGATGGACAATCCGATTGTCGGCCTGGGTCATATCGACATTCAACTTGAAGATGGCACTATAAAACGCATTGGCGTGACTCGTGCTCATCTTGAAGAAGATGCAGGTAAATCGATCCATGACCAATTTGAAGGTATGTCAGGTATCGATTTAAACCGTGCTGGTACGCCTTTACTTGAAATCGTGTCTGAACCTGACATGCGTTCGGTTGAAGAAGCTGTAGCATATATCAAATCAATTCACACGCTCGTACGTTGGTTAGGTATTTCTGACGGCAACATGGCAGAAGGTTCATTCCGTGCCGACTGTAACGTGTCTTTACGTCGTCCGGGACAGCCATTTGGTACACGCTGTGAGTTGAAAAACCTCAACTCATTCCGTTTCATTGAACAAGCGATCAATGTTGAAATTGAACGCCAAATGGAAATTTTGGAATACGGCGGAAGCATCGACCAAGAAACACGTTTGTTCGATCCAAACAAAATGGAAACGCGTTCAATGCGTTCTAAAGAAGAAGCGAATGACTACCGCTACTTCCCAGATCCAGACTTGTTACCAGTGATTATTGCAGATGAGCAAATTGAAGCTGCTCGTGCTGCACTTCCAGAGCTACCTGCTGCACGCCGTGCACGCTTTATCGCAGACTTTGGCGTAACTGAGTACGATGCACATGTACTTACGCTCTCACGCGAAATGGCAGACTTCTATGAAGCTGTTGTGGCTGCTGCGGGCGGTGCTGCACAAGGTAAAGTATCTGCAAACTGGGTGATGGGCGAATTCTCAGGCGCGTTAAACAAAGCAAACCTAGATTTGGCTGACTCTCCTATTTCTGCTGAACAGCTTGGCGGCATGATTGCGCGTATTATCGACAACACTATTAGCGGTAAGATTGCGAAACAAGTCTTTGGCTTTATGTGGGAATCGGAAGGTAAATCTGCCGATGACATTATTGCGGAAAAAGGCTTGAAGCAAGAAACTGACACTGGGGCAATTGAAGCAATCATTAAAGAAGTACTTGCAGCCAATGAAAAAATGGTTGAAGAATACAAGTCTGGTAAAGAAAAAGCCTTTAACGGTCTTGTAGGTCAAGTCATGAAAGCGTCCAAGGGTAAAGCCAACCCTGCTCAAGTAAATGAATTAATGAAAAAATTGATTGGTTAAATCAATCTAATTTAAAAAACCCGCTTTAGAGCGGGTTTTTTTATTTTATTCTGGAGGCTTAAAAGACAGCCAGCGTCTATAGGATGATTCATCCGCAATTTCTAAATCCTTAGATATTCGGTTAATATGAGCTAATTTTCTCGAATTAAATTTTTCATAGGCATTCCAAAATGCTTCTATCTCGATCGTCAGCTCTTTTATTTCATCATTCTCTTCATAAATAGGCACTAATACTGTACTAATAATATCCCATTTTATTCGACCACGATTCATTCCTGTTGTCGAAGAAAATACATCTCCTAGTATTTCTTTGGTCCGTAAGATACTCCCGTAAAATACTGCATGTTCTTTTGAAGATGCAGTCAATATAGTATATTCATTAGAAACAAACTTACCAGAATGATAAGGAGGAACAATACTAATCGCACCTCTTCCAAATCCCATATTAGAAATTAGAATATCCCAAGTTTGAACTTTAAATAATTTCGAGTATGAGGAATCTGTGCCATCCAAAATATCCCCATCTACAATTTCGCCTTCATAATTAACGACAAGTAGCTGATACTGCTCTGTATCACTTACTAGCTCATCCCTATCTTTTGCCACAGCCAGAATATTTCCTAATTGATCGGTTTGATAACCTTTCTTTAACCAAATAGGAACTTTTCTACCTCGATCGTTGATACAATATTTAACATCAAGTCGATCTAGACAATTTTCAAAAGGAATTACATATTCGGAATCATTACCTAAACAATAGTCTCTGTAATCCTTTATAAGTCTTGACATTTCCTCCTGTTTGAGAGCATCAAGATTTTTATAATCAACACCAATTCTTTTTGCAGTTTTCTTATCCAAACCTAAATATATTGAAGATGCCATAAAAACATCCTCTTGAGTGTCAATTTTCTCCATCTTCTTTTTTAGAAGAATGATGGATGTTTTTACTCTAGCAGACGCTCTTCTAAATGCATCTCCAGGCAGGGAAATGATGCCTTTAATAATAAAATTTTCACGTATATAGTTTCTTATATACCGATATGACTCACCTGATAAAACTGAATCATCAATAACTGCAATAATCAAACCGTTATCTGATACTAAATCCTTATATCTTTCAATAAACATAACGCTACTGATAAGACTTTTAATGATTCTCCCCCCAGCGCTATCTCTTGACAATGCATATTCATTTAAAATATCAGATTGATCTTTATTATCCCTTGTATATTGTAGTGAAAATGGTGGGTTCGAGAGTATTAGATCAAATTTAATATTTTGATCTATTAAAAGTTCTCTAAGCTCTTCTATTTGACGATCCACCTCCAGATCATCATTTCCGATTTTTCCTATATTTTTATCTAGAGAATCAGCATAAAAAATATTACTCCCACCATCACCATGTAAATACATGTTCATACGAGCAATTTTATACATCGATGGATCGCTGCCTGCATCTATGCCATAGATACTTTTAAGCTTAATTATACGTTCAATTTTTAATTTCTCGGCTGACGTTAAACCTTTTAGATTTTTCAAACTTTTAAAAAGTCTAGTCAAGGATGAAATCAAAAAACCGCCTGAACCACAGCAGGCATCCAAGACTTTAGGAACATACACATCAGAAGGTCCAACTATTACTTTAGGATCTCCCAAAGCAACCATAAGATCAACAACATCACGTGGTGTGAAAAATTGACCTATATCCTTACCACGAATTGTTGCATCAAGAAATGTTTCGAACATACGACCATGTACATCTTCTTCCATGCCATACAAATCAATATTTTCAATCTCTTTTACAACCTTTTTCATAGTTGATGAAGAGATATTTATTTGCTCATTTTTATCAAAAAACCTTTTTTTATTGCCATAAATAATATCTTTTTCTAATTCATTTAATAAATTTTTAAATAATATTTGATTAATAGGATTATTAGTTTCTGTTTGCGATGCTATCCAATTTTGAGAAAATATCACATCCTTATACTTCGGCTTTGGATTACTACCTAATTTAATATGAATATCTCTATCCTTTCTAATTTTCACAAAGAAAATTTTTATCAGCTCTTGGAAAGCAGCACTAGGTCCCTTTTTTTCTGACTTCCAAATTTCTTCATGCAATTTTTGGAATTTTGTGGATAGCTCTTCTAAAGAAACCTTTTCAAACAAGAAATGTGAATTATCTAACTCTTCTTTCACATGCTCAACCAAAGCTATCATAGAAGACTTGGAAAGATAATTCTCAAACTCCATGAAAGCAAAGCTATCATTATAAAAATCATCAAAACCTAATTCCAACAAAGGCTTCTTCTGATCCCAACGGTATAAATTTGTTGTATTTCCATTACTTAGGATGTAATAATTTACAGGATTGTAATCAAATTCCTTGTTAATTTCTAAACAATATGAAGAACATTGATGCTCCCAATTGATTATATTTTCATTTGGTGATTTAGCATCTATAACAATTGATGGAATACCATTTATTAAGATTACATAATCTGGCTTGTAAAGAGTTTTTTTACTACCTTTCCCTATTTCATACTCACTAATAGACGTTTTTAATTTTATGTCCGCGTCTTCATAACCTAAATGCACAAGCATTCTATTGATAAAAAAAGTCTCAACATCAGCTTCATTTTTAAGATTATCAATAGAGCAAAAAATGTTTTTCAAGAAAAACTCCGACAAATGTGAAAAATCTAGGATTCCTAGCAACGCTTAGAGAATAGTACCAAAAAAAAAATTTACTAGTTATTTTGATCTAAATATCGCTATTGAAATTTCCATTACTACTTATATTAAGTTAATTTATTTTTTATCGTTTAGTTTTTCTACAGTGAAATCGCCAATTGGTACGTGTATCCAACTTTCCTGACCATCCAAACATTACCATTTGCTCGGTATATCACTTCCCTCACCTTGTCCAACAAGGAGAAGACGCTTAAATTACTAGTCTAATACTCGCTCAAATTTAAAAAATTAAAATCCCATCTCCTGAGTAAGTTTTAAGCACTGCTTTAAAGCGAAGCGCAAGTGAGGGTAGGCAGATATTACATTAGCTATGCTTACACTTCTAAGCACAAGTATCTTCACAAAAACTAATTCCAGAGCTCCTACAAAAGAAGCTAGCTAAATCTTTAAAGCTGCAGATTTCAAAAAAACAAAACATGGCTGGGCAGGAAATTGTGAGCAGGGTGAAATGATTATTTATAAAGGTTTAAATGGTGATGGCCGTAAAGATGCCGTTATTCAAGATAGTAGCACTATGTGTTACTGCAATACGGGTGTTGGCTACCATATTATTTCACAACAAAAAGATGGTAAATGGAAACAACTATTTAGTGACTCTGGCATACCTACCTTTTTGAAAACTAAAGGCAAAGATGGCTGGCTTGATATTGAAAATGGGGGGCCAGGCTTCTGTTTTGCTATTTATCGATGGAATGGTAAAGAGTACATCATCAACCGTTATGAATATGAAGGTAAAGCTTGCGAGTTATAAAAAAAACAGACCTGATAAAATTAAAAAGTCTCGATTTATCAGGGCTTTTTTACATCATTTATGAAACATCCTTCGACTAAAGAATGCACTTTTTTCTAAAAAATGACACAGTGACTGTGCTAATTTAAATTAAGAATTTAGATAACTTATATTTTAAAAAGCGAGATAAATCATGTCTAAAAAGATTTTAATGTTGGTCGGTGACTATGCAGAAGACTATGAAACTATGGTTCCATTTCAGTTCTTAACTGGTTTAGGTTATTCCGTGCATGCTGTTTGCCCAAATAAAAAGAACGGCGACCATATTGCGACTGCAATTCATGATTTTGAAGGTGACCAAACCTATAGCGAAAAACGCGGTCACAATTTTGCCATTAACTATGATTTTGAAGCTGTTAATACTGAAGACTATGTAGGTTTAGTCATTCCGGGTGGTCGTGCACCAGAATATTTACGCATGAATGAACGTGTTATCGAAATTGTGCGTGAGTTTGATCAAGTGAAAAAACCAATTGCAGCGGTATGTCATGGCGCTCAGTTACTTGCTGCGGCAGATGTACTAAAAGACCGCTTGTGTTCTGCTTACCCTGCATGTGCTGCCGAAGTAAAATTAGCAGGTGGGCAATACGCAGATATTGCCGTGACCGAAGCTGTTACAGATGGACATTTAGTGACTGCGCCTGCTTGGCCTGCACATCCAGCTTGGTTAGCGCAATTTGTGAAAGTTTTAGGTGCTACGATTAGTATTTAAGTAGGTATTACCATTAAAGCCACGCCACTAAATAAAACCTGCTGTTAGTTAGATTTTGTCTAATAGCAGCAGGTTACATTCATTTATTTGAGAAGCAGAAAACTAAATTACTATCTCGTGATTCCCAACTTATTCCAAATATCAGGTGTTAAAAAAGTCATGACCAATTTATTTAAATCAATATAGCGCAACGTCCCTTGCAACTGCTGTCTTACCGCTGGGTCTTTGACAATATCCTCACCCGCACTCTGACCTAACTGCTGAAAAGCCTCACCAACCGCTTGAATCCCCTCAGCCTGAATCACCGCCTTAGTCTGTGTCGAACACTGTTCAACAATCACACGCTGTAAAACCTGCGCCAATTTCTGATCTAACTGATTCTTCTGCTCAGGCGTAACATTACTAAAAGACTTTAAATCAGGATGCGCTGCTAAAGCCGTAAACGTCCATTGCAACACCGTGGTTTTATCTGCTGCTGTCGTGGCTTTCACCAAACAATCACTGAGTTGATCCACTGTTGGCCCTGAGATTGCCACTTGGGTTGTTCCCAACACAGCCGCAGCCATCAACACAGAACGACTCAAATGAGAAATCTTACGGCGAGCAGAAATATAAACACGAGACATAAGCGCAGTTCCAAAATGCAATCTGTCTCTTTGTAGCATGTACTCGCTAGATCATCTGTTATGACGCTGTAAATTGCGTAAGCCCAAACCTTTAAAACTTAGGCAAAATGTAAAACTCGAACTTAACCTTGTCCCTGATAATCCCAATTTACAGGAATATTTGGCTGCTGTGGTGCTTTGTTTAGATCAATATTCAGATTACGACTGCCTTTAAATGACTTCTCCCCCGAATCCGATACAGGTGATACATCCAAACTGTAGCGATAGCGGAATTGCCACAACATTGGTTTAATCGGGCGAATATCTAAACTGAGACGATCTTCATCATGGCATTTGCCTTGAGAACTTTTATATTCCTGCTCAGAAAAACATGCCCGAATCATGCGATTAAAACTAAAAGGATAATTTTCAATAAAGCGATGTGTCTGCCCTGAATCCTTTAATTCATAAAAACTCGCACGCTCCATCCCTGCTCCACCACCTGAATACATTTCAGAAGAACGCTCAATGATAGCAATTGCATAACGGCTTTCAGTCATTGGAAAAAGTTTAGGGAAAATAAACTGTCCATCTGAAGTATTTTCTTCATCATTCGCTAAACCGACATGCCACTTATTTTTCAATTTCAAGCCAGTAGCAGATGGATAAAACTGAGCGATCTGATCACCAGACAATAACCATAACTTTTGATCAGCCGTTTTTAGACTGCGAAGCGGCGTTTGTTGTTGGCAAACATCACTAAGTTGCTCGCAAATTTGCTTTTGCTCAATCTGACTGAGTTGAGCCTTTTTAAATTCTAAAATCTGCAATGACGCAGCAAAAATTGAAGTGTTAAAGCAGCTCAATGAAATCGTTAAAATCAGCCCACTTAAATAAATTTTATTGTTCAGCATCATCATTCCTTAGGCTATTTTTAGATAAATAAAATATTATTTTACAATCGCTTCAATGCGATCAAGTTCCCAAACCCCACCAGCGGCAAGCCCTTTACACATGCCTGTCCACATATCTTTGGTATTGACAAACTTTTGCCCATCCCACACCCATTCAGCGGTACTCCAACAATCCCCTATACCTCGTCCTTTTTGAGCACTACTGATAATACCTTGGTAAAATTCTGACGCATGTTCAGTCACGAAAGTCGCTTTACCAGTAAGTGACTCATTGAGTACCCAAGCGCCATATCCTTCGTTATAAGCACCGCGCCAACAAATCGTCATTGCCAATACTTTTTTATTTCCCAATTTATATAACTCAATCGGTTGTGGCTCATATTCATCACCATTATAGAGTCCCTCACAAAAACCACCTTCCTTTGGTGCAGGCTGAGCAGCCATTAACATTTGATGTATAGATGCATAGCGTTTATTGTTCGACTGCAAAGTGAGATAAGGCTTATTACTGGTCTTCACTTGTTTTACAATAATTTTTGGTTGTGCTGATAGGACTTTTGACTCATCCATTTTACCTTTTTTAATCAATGCCCCAACCGTACCGACTCGCTTTTGAAAATCATCCATTTTTAATAATACAGCGGTCATACCTTTATCTGATATTTGCCATTGGACATTTGGGTTTTTAAACACAATTTCCGTTTTTTGTTTAGATTGTTGTAGTAATGCATTGACCTGAGCAGCAGTGAGTTTCCCCATAATCGGAAAATCAGCACCATCCACTAAGACTGCTCCAAGATCTTTACCATTGACATAAAAATGAATGTTTTTTAATTTTCCTGCGAGCTGCGCCTGCTCGTCAATACTTCCCAGCGCAAATTCAGCCTTGACGGCTTGCTTAGCACCCGCGAGTCGGGTTAATAATAACGAGGCAGGTTCATTCGGATCATGACTATATTCATCTGAATAGCCTGCTGCTTGGCATGTTCCCGTGTTACTACAATATATTTCCCAATCTCCATGCGTAAATGAAATCCCTTTGATCTCCTGCGCAAATGCTGCGGCACTAATGGACATCAAACAACATATTAAAATGATATTTTTCATAAGACTTATTTCTCGGTCTAATCTATTTTATTTTTCAGTAAGAATATTTTAGGACGTTTAAATTATTCACGTTGTAGGTTCTTGTATTCAAGAATATGCTAATTTTAATTCAAACCCCAAATACCGTATAAAAAATGAAATTATTCAGCTCTATTTTCCCGATTTTATTACTGCTGTCTACCGCAATAGCTCACGCTGAAGTCAGTCAATTTGAACCAATTTTTCCTCAATTTTCAAATACGACAAAACAACGCCGAGCAATGAATCAAATATATGCATTGGGTGAAGTATCCTTTAGCAATGATGTTCGCGTTCCTTTTTATGGTGTTACCGCGCCTAATCCTGTCGATGATGGACTGTTAAAAGACTTTAAATCGTGTACAGCAAAAAGCTGTCATTTTGATTTTAAGCTAGATGCTAATCTGGCAAAGCAACTTAAACTGATCGGACTACCTGAAATTGGTGCTGTGCTTGTTCCAAAAGATTGGCAAGATATCGAAGCAAATGCAGGGGCAAATGGTACAGGTTCAGCATTGTTGATGAGCGCAAATCAAAAACACGCCATTGAACTATATGATTCTTCAGTTTGTGTTGGTTGCGGTATGCCCTACGCAACTCTTTATTTTCCAAACCTTTTAAAAGAAAGCATTGAGAATGAGTTTGGCGGTTATAAAGACACACAAAAGTTAATTCATGTGGTATATCCATCCAAATACGTCGCTTTCTTTAGTTATCAGATTCCAAAGCTGAATAACAAAACCCATGGTGTAGCGAAATATCGTGATGATGGTGATTTTAACTTTCGAGAAATCAAAGTCACCTTAGACAAATCTCAGCAACATTTGGTTGGGCCAATTTTAAACTTCTATCACTTTACGCATTAATATTAAAATTATTTTCTAATACTTGGCTGGCTTTAAGTAAATCCAAAAAATGTGCCACTCGAACATTATTATCTTTGGCTCTGTAAATTGCATAAATTGGAGCAATACAAGGTTTCTTGGCTTCCAAAGGACGGTAAATAATTTGTTTATTCCAAAAGTCTTGGATGGATGCTGGCACGATGGAAAGCCCAATCCCTGCTGCAATTAAATTTAGACTCGATGTTAATCGTGGTGCTTCTTGGACAATGTTGGGACTAAAGCCCGCTTGATAGCAATTTGACAAAATATTATCAAACAAGTCTTGCCCCGCTAAACGGCGATAAAGTACAAACTCATAAGGTTCTAAATCAGGCAAGCGAATCACGCCCTCTTGCATTGCTAAAGGGTGATTACTTGGCAGTGCAACGATTAATGGCTCATCAAGCACATGCATCGTTTGCACGGCAGCATGTTTAGGTGCTGGTTTACGCAAAAATACGATATCAAGTTTTTCATTAATCACCGCATCAGTTAAAGCACTGCTACTCTCTTCTTCTAAATGAATCGCAACGGCTGGAAATTTTTCGCGAAATTGCCGCAACAATGCAGGTAAAAATGGATGTAATCCTGCTGAATTGGTAAAGCCGATATTGATCTGACCTTCGAGACCCTGTGCAATATTTTTAACTCGTTTCGGAATTGACTGAGCATGCGCCAAAATCGTAATGGCTTCTTGATATAAGACTTTGCCTGCTTCTGTAACCTCAACGCCTCTGGGTAGACGTTTTAGCAGTGCCGTCTCAAGTTCCTCTTCTAAGCTTTTAATCAATCGTGTTAATGGCGGTTGTTGCATATGCAGCCGAACAGCAGCTTTAGAAATATTACTTTCTTCAACCACAGCAACAAATGCATGGAGCTTATGAATATCCATTAAACATACCTTATAAGTATAGATACAAGCAAAAATAGCATTTGTAAATATATCACTATTCCACCATCCTATTCTCATTAACCGATGAAGAGGAATAAGTCCCAATGAAAGCCCAAGCAATATCAATAGAGCGTGAAACAGTTTCAACAGCGCCTGATTGCAAGGCTCTTTTCACGGGATTTATGCAATTGGGGCTGATGGGATTTGGTGGGGTATTACCCTTAGCACACCGTATCATTGTTGAAGAGAAAAAGTGGATTGGTGAAAGTAAATTCACGGATTTACTTGGCGTCTGCCAGCTCTTACCCGGCGGTAATATTATCAATATGTCAGTTGCAATTGGTATGCAGTTCCAAGGTATAAAAGGCGCGATCTGCTCTGTTCTAGGATTGATTTCTGCACCAACAGCGATCGTACTGATTATTTATCAAGTCTATGAACGATTTGCATACTTAGCCGCGGTACAACATATGATTCAAGGCTTAGCTGCGGCCGCCGCAGGTTTATTATTTGCAACAGGGCTGAAAATGTTGCGACCAATTTTAAAAAGCTATCTCACCATTTTCACGATTGTACTGACCTTTGTTTTTATGCTTCTGATCAAGCTTCCTTTAGCGCTGACCTTAGTCATCTTACTTGCGATTAATATATTTGTACTTGGAGTGAAAAAATCATGACCTTATTGACCTTAGTGATCGTTTTTACACAGCTCTCAGTTTTGGCTTTTGGTGGGGGTAATGCCATCCTTCCTGAAATGCAATATCAAGTGGTAACGGTACACCAATGGATGACAGCAGAGCAATTTAGCTCACTGTTTGCGATGGCTCAAGCCGCACCCGGCCCGAATATGATGATCGTTCCCCTTGTCGGCTGGCACGTCGCTGGGCCAGCAGGTTTATTAGTGACTTCATTGGCGAAGTTCGGCCCATCATCTATTATCACAATCTATGCACTAAAATTCTGGGAACGATTTAAAGCCAATCCATTACGGGCACGCTTTGAAAAAGCCTTAAAACCTATTACGGTCGGATTGGTTCTCGTGAGTGCATGGTTAATTGCGGATGCTTCAGCACAAAATCTATTGTTAGTTGTGATCGTCATTTTAACTGCATTTCTTGGTGTATTTAAGAGAATTCATCCTTTATGGGTCATGGCTGTAGGCGCTGGACTTGGAATTTGTTTACTTTAAACCATAAAAAAACCTGCTTGATGCAGGTTTTTTTATTTAATGAATTTATTTATCCAAAATAGATTCAAAAGCTTTTAAGCGTTTATGAATCGAAAGCAATTCAATAATAGTTTTCCACGAACTAATGAGATACTGGAAAGAATCTCGAACATTACTAAAAACATTAACAATCTGCTGAAATAAACCGAGTGTTAATAAACCTGCTGAAATAGACGGAAATAATACAACCAACTTGTATAAAATATCGAGCTGCCCATACCAATTCGCAGTTAAATTAAAATAAGAATAATGGAAATATAGACGGAAATAGTTTTTCCTTACCTGAGCAAATAACTCTTTTAACTTTGCAGGCTGAGCATATTCCATATGATCTTCGCCATAAACTAATTCTTTACGGTATGCAGCTTCGACTTTCTGGTTATTGAATTGGAGCCCAGGCAATTTCATACCGACAACCATTAAAAGCACCGTTCCAAAGACGGCCCATATCATAGCAGCCCAAACTAATGAGTATTTAACTTCGCCTATAATAGGTAGTGCAGGCACATGATTTGATAAGATAAAAAGTAAAGGTAAAAATGCGATGAGAGTCATAATCGCTTTGATAAACTCTACACCTAAGTCTTCGACAATCGTTGCAAAACGCATAGTGTCTTCTTGCACACGTTGCGAAGCCCCTTCAATATGTCTTAATTTTTCCCAGTTCTCAACATAATATTCATTCATCGCTGTACGCCAGCGGAAAACATAATGGCTAGTAAAAAATACATTGATCGTTGCTAATGTCACATAAACCATAGCAATCCAGAGAAAAATTGCTAACTCTTTATAAAGAGCTGTGACATCCCCCCCTTTGGCAGTTAGCATACTTTGGACTAAATCCCAAAATGGGACATACCATGCGTTAATTGCAACATTCGCCTGTACAGCAAACCAGATATTAAACAGGATAAATGCGGAACCCAAGATCGACCAGTTTTGCCATTTATTATCTGAAAAGAAACGCCAAAAACCAGCAAACAATCCCGTAGAAACTAAAAACCACAAATAAAACCAAAGTGATGAAGGTGCCCAAAAACGGCTGACACCAACTGAAAGTTCAGCATCTGCATAACCTTGAGGGAAACCTAAATATTCGCCCCAGCTATGCCCACCGGTGTACCAAAGCAGCATGTTGAGTGACAGCCACACAATCACTGAAATAAAGAACAAGCGTGGGCTAGGAAAAAAAGATTTAAACATTGAACTTAACAATCCTTGTTGCGTAGCAATTGACGTCAGGCGTCATCCTATTACCTCAAACTTAAATATGTCTGATAAAAACTTTAGTAATTTGTAGTTATTTACATGTTTTCCCAATATTTTCATAGCATTTTGTAAAGCTTTTACAATTTGTTTTGAGAAAACAATCTGTTTAGGTTAACAAACTCATGGTATTGGTTGATTTACCTAAACAGTTAAAGCTTTATTGAGCGCTTGCAGGATTCACTTTTAAAGCAACTTCAGGTTGATCACCATTAGCCACATTTTTCTTGTTTTGAATCACCCATTGAATATCAGAAAGCTTTTGGATTGCGGCATCTACACCTGCTTGCATGGTGTTCTCTCGGTCTTTGACATCAAAGATATGCGCCTTTTCACGCAGGTCAGGTTGAATCACTACATCTGCATCTTTTAGTTCTTCTTCTGCAAGTCGTCCTTGCATAATATTAATATTTTGGTTGAATAAGCCCCAAACATTGGTAGTTTCTGTGTGAATAGGTTGCGCCAAAATATCCACTGCAATCACTACGTCTGCGCCTAACTCACGTGCAACCTCAACAGGAACTGGGCTAACCAATCCACCATCAACATACTCAGTATTGTGAATTTTGGTCGGAACAAACATGCTAGGAATTGAAGTCGAGGCACGCACTGCCTGACCCGTATTACCATAATTAAATACCGTCTTGGTTCCGTCTTTAAGCTCAGTTGCAACGACATACATTGGAATTTTTAATTTTTGTAGTGGAATATTATGAACTTGATCATTCACATAATCTTCGACTTTCTTGCCATCAAAAAAGCCTTTTAAGCTGACATTCACATCACGTACATCATTGGCTTTTAATTTAAGTGCAATGTCACGTAATTCGGCAGCACTTTTACCACTGGCATAAATTGAGCCAACAATACTTCCTGCACTCGTTCCAACAATAAAATCAGGACGAATGCCTTGTTGTTCCAAAACTTCAATTACACCAATATGTGCGTAGCCACGCGCACCACCGCTACCTAATACCAAAGCGATAACAGGGCGTTTTTCTTGTTTTTTAATTGAGGCAAAAGGCATAACAGCAGTTTGTGCTTGGGCATCTTCAACAACAGGTCGTAAATGTGAAGTGGTCTGACAACCTGTTGCCAAAACGACGGAAAGCCCTAGCACAAAAAGTTTAAGCTGTTTCATATACAATCTTTGCCAAATTTAATCTATTTCTCTTTTAATTTTAGCTCGACTAAACAAAGAAAGTTGTATCACTTTTTTATTAATGTTTTCTTCACTATAAAAAAAGCCCCTATCTATTTAGGGGCTTTCAATTATTACCAAATGTCTGAATCGACTTTTTGCTTTAATTTAGGATGATTATCAATTTTAAACTCAGGTTCTTTGATCCCTTGTTTTAATTGAGAGGTGTAATCTTTCAACAAAATTAATGCAATTGGCGTTAATAACAAGATCGCAATTAAGTTTATGGTCGCCATCAAGCCCATCGAAAGATCTGCCATTGACCAAACTAACGGTACACTTGTGATCGCACCGAAGTAAACCATTGCCAAAACCAAGACACGGAAAATGAACATGATCTTTGGATTGTTATTAATAAACTGTACGTTACTTTCAGCGTAAGCATAGTTACCAATAATTGAAGTAAAGGCAAATAAGAACAGAATAATGGCAAGAAAACCACCGCCCCAGCTACCAATTTGGCTCTCTAATGCTTTCTGCGTCAATGTTACGCCTTCAAAGCCTGCTTCGTGATATAGACCAGACACCATGATGATAATCGCAGTACATGAACACACCACAAAAGTATCGACAAATACACCAAGCATTTGTACTAAACCTTGATTTACAGGGTGTTTCACATCAGACGCAGCAGCAGCATTTGGCGCAGAACCCATACCAGCTTCGTTAGAGAACAAACCACGTTTGATCCCCATCATCATTGCCATAGAAATCATTGCGCCGAAGAAACCACCAGCTGCAGCTTCAAACTCAAATGCTTTGGTAAAGATCAATTTAAAGATCTCAGGCAACATTGGTAAGTTAGTCATCGCAATGTATAAAGCGACCATGATATAAAGCAATGCCATGAAAGGAACGATCCCTTCAGCAACTTTAGCGATACGCTTAATCCCACCAAAGATAATCAGTGCTGTCATCACGACTAATACGATACCAACCCATGACACTTCGAGATCAAGTCCGCCGAGACCCAATACAAAATTGGCTTTATCCCAACCCCATGCATGTGAGGTCGCACCAATAATTGCATTTGCTTGTACCGCATTAAATACAAAGCCATACGCTAAAATGAGTGATAGCGCAAAAACGATCCCTAACCACTTTTGTTTTAAGCCTTTGGTAATGTAGTACGCAGGGCCACCACGAAATTGCTTGTTTTGATGATCTCTCACTTTAAATAATTGAGCGAGTGATGATTCAACAAATGCAGAACTCATCCCAAGGAAAGCAGTCACCCACATCCAAAACACAGCACCAGGACCACCAATCGCGATTGCAATCGCGACACCTGCAACATTACCAACACCAACACGGCTTGCCAAACCTGTTACGAAAGCCTGAAATGGAGTAATCCCATGCTCATCTTGCGCTTCTTTACGGCTCCCTTTCATCACACGGATACTGTGTAAGAATAAACGAAGCTGTACTGCACCCGTCGCTAATGTGTAAAACACCCCAACCGCAACCAACAATACGACCAAGAAATTCCAAAGCGGATCATTCAAGAATTGTACCCACGACATCAGCGTGGCATTTAATTGTTCATTCATCACTTATTCGCTTAAAAAATTACATGTACATCAAGCACATATACGATAACAATGGATGAATCAAAAAAGCCCCGCATGGGGCTTTTGATCCGACTTAGATAAAGAATTTCAAAATTAATTGAATCACTGTCGCATTGATTAGATCGACGAAGAATGCACCACATAATGGAACAATCAAGAACGCTTTATGCGATGGGCCATACATGTTTGTGATGGCCTGCATGTTTGCAACAGCTGTTGGTGTTGCCCCCATACCGAAACCACAGTGACCCGCTGCCAAGACAGCTGCATCGTAGTTTTTACCCATCACACGGAACGTCACAAACGCAGCATAGAGTGCCATCGTCAGTGTTTGCGCACCAAGAATCACAACAAGTGGGCCAGCCAAATCAGCCAATTGCCATAATTTCAATGAAAGCAAAGCCATTGCCAAATAAAGTGATAATGACGCATTACCAAATACATCAATTGCACGGTCAAAAATATCTACTTTCAATAGGCTTTCTAAGATGTTACGTAAAACAACGCCGCCGCCAAGCGCCCAAACGAAAGTCGGTAACTCGAACCATGTTCCTTTACTATAACCTGTCATAAATTCAGCAAATGCTAAACATGCAGCAAACATACCGAGCGTTGTAATCGCATTATCAGCAGTAATTAAACGGACTTGATGTGGATTTTCAAATGGCGCAAGCTCTTCAGGATGCTTATCAAGATGCGTATCACGATCTTTGATTTGCGCTGGTGTTTGCTCACGAGCAAGTCCATAACGATTGATCAATAACTTCGCTAAAGGACCACCGATCACACCACCGATAATCAAACCAAATGTCGCACTCGCCATACCCAATGCCAAAGCGCCTTGGATACCATGCTGAGTCTCAAGAATTTCGCCCCAAGCACCCGCTGTACCGTGACCACCTGTCAACGTGATTGAACCTGCGATCAAACCGATCAAAGGATCAATACCTAACAACGATGCAAGGCTCATCCCGACAACATCTTGTACGATGATGAATGATGCGATACAGATCAAGAATAAAACTAAGCCGATCCCGCCCTCTTTTAGCTTCATGAAATTGGCACTGAGACCAATTGAAGCGAAGAAAACTAGCATGAAACTCGTTTGTAATTGACTGCTGAAAACAATACTGTAGCCCCACATCGAGTGCACGAGTAATGAAATTACCGCTGCAACCAAACCACCAGCTACTGGCTCAGGGATGTTGTAACGTCTTAAGAAGTCAATTTTATTAACGAGAAAACGCCCTAATAATAAGACGATCACCGCCGATATTAGGGTATAAAAACCATTGAAAGTAAATTCCATATCTTCTTCCGTTTATTTCATTCGTTTTTCAGATGTTTTTTCCATCCTACAGCCAATGAAATAGTAACTCTCAAAATGAGTGAAAACTCAATCAGCTTAATAAAAAACATACAGTTCTTTGTAAGAACTCAGCTTTATTTAACCTGATTTGTTTTCACGGATGATTACACCTACAGGATAGGTTAGAAGTTATAGCGAGCCATTGCTCCTACACGGTTATCCTTACCTTTTTGACCATTAAAGGTTTTACGTTCGCCATAAACATATTCTAGACCGAACGTAATAGGTGAAACAGGTGAATACATCACATTCCACCAACCTTGTTGTAGTGTCTTGTTTTGCGCTGTATCTGCAAAAGCTTGTTGAGCAAAGTCATTACTGTCATTTGCAAACATTGCGCCATACGCCAAAGTACTACGAACTTTTGGCGTAATCTGATACGTCGTACCAACGGTAACTGCATCAAATTCATTCAAATTTAAATCAAAATTATTTGGATTTACATTGAAAGCATTGTTGGTATAAAGCAAGAATTTGCTGTCACCTTTAACATGCGAATAATCAATCATCGCCTGTAATGAATCAGTAAATTTATATTTTGCACCAATTGCAACGCCCCAACCGAGTGCAGATTCATTCGCACTTAGTTGTTTATCATCGTTAGCAAAACTTGCTTTACTGCGAGCTTCTGTCAATAACGCACGCGCTGATGTTGTCCCCTTACCTTCGGCAAAATCATATTTCAATTTCGTCGTCAGAGCAGGCGCTCGATTGTCATCATTACCTTTTTCTAAGGCAACAGCATAAGTTGTTGTAGGGTTTAATTGAGTACTATAACGAACCATAGGCGTACGGTAAGTACCAATCCCTAATGGTGAGTTAAAATCAAGCATTTCTGGCTGTACGTCTGTTGCCAAGAAAGTTGATGTTGTTTGACCAAATAACCAGTCGTTATATGTGAGATACGCATGACGAATACGAATCGTGTCATTGCTACTACCGCCACGGAAATCAACTTCTAATTTACCACCAACGTCTGCACCTTGGACAGGTGCTTTGAAATCTAGGCCAAAACGAGTCACTGTCGCAGTGCTGTAGAATCGGTCGCTATTTTTCTCATTATTTTCAAGATCAACCTTGTTGATACGGTTGAAAATGCCATCACCACCTTTGGCTTGATAAGAAGCATCGCCACGTAAGAATCCATAGAGCTGAACTTGTGCGCCCGAAGCAGTGCTAAAGCCCAATGGTGATTTCTGAGATGATTCAGTAACAGCAACCGTTTGAGAATTTGGTGCGTTTACAACAGTCGTCGCTGGTGTTGCAGCAACTTGAGGAAGATCATTTTTTTGTTTTGATTGCGGAACATATTGTTCAAGTAAAGCGCGTAGTTCTTTTACTTCATCACGAAGTTGTTGAATCTGTTCTTGCTCACTAGCGGCCTGAGCATTGTTCATCATTAAGGCAGCAACGGTAAACGCCAATCCCTGAATTACGAACGGCTTACGGATGAGAGATAAACTCATGAGAAGCTCCTGTATTGGTGTATATTTCAACATTTTCCACAAGCATAAAATTGGGTAAATTTTGTATGCTTGTCATAGAAAATTCCCCTCACCCTAACAGTAAGGAAAGCCTAATCAATTTTTTAAAAAGGGCGTATTATGCATAAATTTGGAATATTGTGTGTATTTTTTTATTTGAGTCGCAAGTACTACGTCTCACACTTCCAAGTAAATATCATTTCTATTTCATTGTGTTATAAATATATTTCTTTTTCACATAACAAAAACACCCTCTAAAAAATTATTTTCATGCCGTATGAATCGCGTACAAATGCTTACTTTTCACCCAAACCCAAGTCTACGACTAAAAAATCATCCGCAAAAAATATGAATTCCTTTATAGTCTCAAGCAGTGAGAAAGATCAGAAAAGATGAGGAGCTTTTATGAACACGGAACAAGTCCGCCAGGTTGATGATGCCATTACTTCGCGTCACTCTGTACGCGCATTTTTAGATACACCTGTTGACGTGCAAACGATTAAAGATATTTTGGCAGTTTCAAGCCGAGCACCTTCAGGAACGAACACGCAACCTTGGAAAGTTTATGTCGTTACAGGTCAAAAACGTGCTGAGATGATTGATCGTGTATGCGCAGCACAAATTGAACTACATCAAAAGCCCGAACTTGCTGATCAGTATAAAGAAACTTTTGCCTACTACCCAGAAACTTGGATTTCACCATTTATTGATCGCCGTCGTGAAAATGGCTGGGGCCTTTATGGCTTACTCAACATCCAAAAAGGTGAAAAAGAGAAAATGGCGGCACAGCAATTACGTAATTTCCAATTATTTGATGCGCCTGTTGCACTTTATTTCACAGTCAATAAAGCTATGGGGATTGGGTCAAAAATGGATATTTCCATGATGATTCAAAATGTCATGGTTGCAGCAAAAGCACGCGGATTGGATACTTGCCCACAAGCGGCGTGGAACCATTTTCATCCAATCGTTTTAGATGTGCTGAATGCACCTAATGATGAAGAATTAGTATGTGCTGTTGCTTTAGGCTACGCTGATCCTGACCATATCGTAAACACCTTCATTACACCTCGATTACCTGTCGAAGATTTCACTGTATTTATGGATTAAATCGCTTTTAACAGTATCTCTAAGCAGAGATACTGTTTTGCTGTTTTCCAACCTTAAAGATTGCAAATAAACCAGCACTGGTAAAAAGCAGCATCATGATGCCCATATTCAGCGATGCTTTCCAAATAAGAAAATTCAAAATCACCCCACCAAGCAAACCACAGGCAAATTGCATACTGCCCATGATCGCACTCGCAGTTCCAGCTCGAGCACCTTGTTTCGACATTGCCAAAGCCATCGCATTTGGGCCAGTCAAACCAATTCCTGAAACCACTAAAAACAAACCAGACATCAAAAACCATAACGGCGCGTCATGCATTAAGCCTGCACTAACCACCACTAAAGCACCAAAACATTGAATCGACCCACCTAAGCGTAAGCGTGGAAAAATCCCCATCCGCGTATTTAAATGTTTATTTAATGACGACATCAACATAATCCCAGCGGCGTTGAGCGCAAATGCATAGGAGAAATGTTGTTGAGATAAGTGATATTGCCCCATGAAAACAGCTGATGCTGAACTGATATAGCAAAATAATGCAGCTCCCGTTAAGCAACCAGCCAACATTGGCACTCTAAAGCTTTCATCTTTCAGAATTGCTGCATATAAAGTTGTGACCTGATAAGCAGACAATTTTAAACGTCGCTCAGCGGGCAGCGACTCTTTAAAAAAGAAATGCACACAGAACCAGCAGATCACACCGATAATCGCTAAGGCAGCAAAAATCACCTGCCATGGGAAAAAGCTTAAAATCCATGCACCAAACATAGGTGCAAGAATAGGTGCAAGCCCCATCACAATCATCATGCTAGAAAAGGCCTGAGCTGATCCTTGTACATCCAAACGATCTCGAATAGCTGCACGAGCAATCACCACACCGACACAACCACCCAGTGCCTGAAAAATACGTGCTGCAATTAACGCCCATTCGTTAGTCACAAAAACGCAAGCTAAACTTGCAACGACATAAAGGGCTAAACCAAAATATAAAGGTGTTTTGCGTCCAATACGGTCACTGACTGGTCCATAAATTAACTGACCAATCGCAAGCCCTAAGAAATATGCAGGTAAAGTATTGGCAATCATTTGTGTACTTACCGCAAATTCATCTGCCATTTGTGGCAATGCGGGTAAATACATATCAATTGATAAAGGGCCTAAAGCGGTTAAAAGTGCAAGCAACATAATCCAAGCTGTTGAATACTGTCGTGAATTAGATTGCTCAACCTTCATAATGCTGCACTTTTCAAGTTTATTGGTCGTCTTAGCTTAACATTCTCGTCCTAATTTGTGCATAATATTAAAAGCCTGCTAACACTTTAAAAAGGTTATCAGTCCTCCTATATATCAATTGCAAATACAAAAAGGACAGCACTTGAATCCTTGGTTCGGACGATTTAAACAGCTTACCTATAACACCACGTTTATGTATAACGTGCGGATGTTAATCGCCTTTATAGGTACTGCCTTTGTACCCTATTTGCTTGATTTTCAACTGGCAACCATTCCTCTTACGCTAGGCGTTGTCGCAGCGGGCATTAGCGATATCGATGATCGCTTTTCAGTACGGATCATGAACCTCATTTATACTTATATTGGGTTCTTCATCACCGCCGCCTCTGTTCAATTGCTATTCCCTTATCCTGTTGCTTTTGCAATTGGGCTGATTGCCTCTTGTCTTGGATGGATTTTATTAGGTTCTCTCGGCAGACGTTATGCAACCATTGCTTATGGGTGTTTAGTCGTTTCCGTATATACCATGCTAGGTGTTCATCTATTTGAAGATTGGTATCTTCAACCTGCCTTATTGGTGATTGGTGCAGCATGGTATGGACTGATCTCAACGATTAGTTTTTTACTGTTTCCGGTACGACAATTACAGGATCAACTTTCATCTTCATACAATGCCTTGGGTAGCTTTTTATTTACAAAATCCAATTTGTTTGATGTCGATATGACACCTGCAAGTTACCAACAAAGCATGATCGATTTGGCCTTGGAAAATGGAAAATTAATTTCCCTTTTTAATAATCTGCGTGTCGCATTAGTTACTCGGCTCAAGGGCGATCGTGGACAGAAAGATACGCGTCGTAGTCTGCAATATTATTTTGTTGCCCAAGATATTCATGAACGTGCTGACTCTGCCCACATTGACTATCAAAAGCTTGCAAAAGTCTTTCAGCACAGTGATATTTTGTTCCGCTTCCAGCGTATTTTAACCATTCAAGGAAAAGCATGTCAGGACTTGGCTCAATGCATTCGACATCGAACACGATATACCCATAACAAGCGCTTTAAGCACAGCTTTGAAAACTTACGACTGTCACTTGAAAAACTCCGCGAAGATAATCTTTATGATCAGGTCAGGATTAATGCATTATTTGCACTTTATCAAAACCTCAAATCAATTGATGCTCAACTACAAAACCTTGAGACCGAACGTAACTTACAGTTAATCAATGCACAACAAGCTGAAAACCAACTCAAAGATGATGATCTCAAAGGTGTAAATGACATCATTATTCGTATTAAACAACACTTATCGCCAGAGTCGGTATTATTCCGTCATGCGGTTCGTTTATCGATCGTGTTATTTATCGGCTATGTCTTTATTCAACTGACAAATATTTCGTATGGTTACTGGATTCTATTAACGGCACTTTTTGTCTGCCAACCAAACTTCAACGCCACCAAACGTCGTCTCTATCTTCGTATTATTGGTACTTTGATCGGCATCATCGTTGGTTTAGCTGTAATTTATTTTATCCCTTCCCTCGAAGGTCAATTAGTCATGCTGGTATTGAGTGGTGTGTTATTTTTCGAGCTACGCAGTAAACAGTATGCTCAGGCCACTGCTTTTATTACCATTCTGGCACTGATCAATTTTAATCTTGATGGTTCTGCTTTTGCTGCGGGTTTACCTCGATTCGTCGATACTGTTATTGGCTGTGCATTGGCATGGTTTGGCGTCAGCTTTATCTGGCCCGATTGGAAATTCCGTCGTCTCCCACGTACTATCCAAAGATCGTTACAAGCTCAATGCCAATATTTAGCTGAAGTCGTAATGCAGTATCACCAAGGTCGTAATAACGCCTTGAATTATCGTGTCGTCAGAAGAGCTGCGCATAATAATGATGCCGAAGTTGCCTCTTTAATTTCCACACTTGCCACTGAACCCAATATTGACCCAACACAAAAGACTTTGGCTTTTGAGTTTCTATGTCTGAGCCATACGTTCCTGAGTTATGTTGCAGCACTCGGAGCACATCGTGAACAAATTCAAGATCAGGAAGTTCTTTCCTTACTGGATCAAGCACTTGATGATATTCAAGGTGCGCTCTTAAGGGATGAAGTGCCTGATTTATCAGCACAAAATATGCTGAGTACAATCAGACAGCGCCTAAGCCGTAATGACGAAAATGATCAAAAATCATTGATTATCTTGCAGCAACTTTCTTTAATGCTCAGTATTCTGCCTCGTTTGAGTATGCTTAAACAAAGTCTACATCATGAGCCAAATGAGGATGGCACTGAGTTTGCTTCTCTCTAACTTATCAGCCATTTGCATAATATCTTTGCATGCTAATTGGTGTTAAACTTAACCTAGTTCTAAACTCATTTTTTATACTATGACCGCCAAAACGCTATACGCTTATACGCTACAACCTGTTCCTTACGAAGTTTCTGAAGTTGAACAACGTCAAGCCCAACTTATGATTTGGCGTAGTACTAACAAATTTAGTCGCAAAACATGGATGATCATGATTGCACTTGTTGCTCTCTCTTTGATCGGTGCTGGACTCATTAAATATTATTCGACTTATTCAACAGTTATTTGTTGGGTCGTGATCATCTCTGTAGCCCTTTTCTATCTTGTAAAAAGATTTGGTCTCGAGTGGTATGTAAAACGTAAAATGAATGAATTTCCAGTTCAGGAAATTAAAGGTATTCGTTTAGGCGTACAACCACACGGCATCGTAATGCGTCAAAAAGTTGGACTACAAGAAGGTACAGCAACGATTGGCTGGAAAGATATTTACGAGTGGTATAGCTCTCCAGATTTCATCTTGGTGAACTTTAAAGTAAAAACTCCTAAAGGCGAAGAACAACAAGGTGCTTATATCTTGCCAAAGCGCATGGATTCTAAGAACTTCTCTTTCAATACTGTACGTAAACATTTAAATGAAGTTGTAGGCGCACCGAAGTCAATTTAACTTCTAGTTAAAAAAACCTCTCATTTTGAGAGGTTTTTTTACACCTATAAAAATAAATGAGAATCAAAATCAATATTACCAACAAAATCCATATTATATTCTTAATCTTGAGTTATAATTTTTTACATAAACTTAACCATCTTTTCATTCTTCAACCATGATTAAAAAAGTCTTCTTCCAAATCCATTGGTTTTTAGGGGTTACCGCAGGTTTGATTCTCTCTCTTATGGGAGTCACTGGCGCAATTTACTCATACGATCAACAAATTCTAAACTGGCTCAATCAGGACAGCTATGTTGTTGAAGTTGCAACTACACCTAAATTAACCCCTGCTCAGCTTTATCAACATTTCAATCAACAGCAACCAGAGATTGAAATTAATAGCATTACCATCGCCTCTGATCCGACAGCCTCCTCCACCATCAACATTAAAAAAGAAGGTGCGCGTCGTGGCTATAATATGATGGTCAATCCATACACAGCAGAAGTTCTGCCTGAAATCAGAGGTCGAGATACTTTACAATTTATTCAACGACTCCATCGCAATTTAACCGCTGGTGAATTTGGTGCACAGATTACAGGTGCATCTACACTGATACTGATTTTCTTTGTACTCAGTGGAATTTACTTAAGATTCCCTAAAAAGCATTCTTTTAAACAATGGTTTTTTATCAAACCAAAATTAAAAGGACGCAACTTTA
Source organism: Acinetobacter sp. YQ_14 (assembly GCF_043102985.1). Lineage (NCBI taxonomy): Bacteria > Pseudomonadati > Pseudomonadota > Gammaproteobacteria > Moraxellales > Moraxellaceae > Acinetobacter > Acinetobacter sp. YQ_14. The sequence continues at coordinate 138,261 of NZ_JBICJJ010000023.1, forward strand.
TATGGGATTTACATGCAGTCGTTGGAACATGGGTCATTATTTTTTACCTGTTATTTGCATGTACAGGTTTATATTGGTCCTATGACTGGTGGCGAGCTGGCATGTTTAAAGTCATGGGGGTTGAGCAGCCACAGCGCAATCAACAACAGAATGAACCTCGAAATAGAAAAAATAAACAACCTGAATTGGCTCAACAACAGGTGAATACTATCTTGACCCAAACATGGACAGGCGTAAATGCACAAATCGGGCGTGAATATTCAAGCTTTACATTGAATATTCCAAAACATAATGATGCAAAAATCGAATTATCATTTGTCGATGCAATTCCACAGCATGAACGCGCACGTAACCAAGCTGTATACAATTACCAAGACAATAAGTTCGAGAAATTTGAACTATATGAAGATAAAAAGCTCAATGAAAAAATTATGAGCAGTATGCTACCTGTACATCGTGGTAGTTTCTTCGGTTCAACTTATCAATTTATTGCGATGCTCGCATCATTGGCAATGCCACTGTTCTTTGTAACAGGTTGGATGCTTTATCTTAAACGTCGCAAGCAGAAAAAATTAACCCAAGCCGCTCGCCAATCGCTGAATACACAGCAAATTGATCCAAATGCAAAGCCTTGGCTGATTACTTATGCATCTCAAACAGGTGTAGCTGAACAACTCGCATGGCGTACAGCAACTAGCCTGCAAGAAGCTCAACAACCAACTACCGTAAAACCGATTCAACAGCTCACAGAACAAGACTTGCTCCAAGCTGAACAAATGCTATTTGTGATCAGTACTTATGGAACAGGTGAAGCTCCAGATCTTGCAACCAGCTTTAGTAAAAAATTGATGCAACAAAAATTAGATCTGAACAACATGCAATACGCTGTTTTAGCACTTGGATCTAAAGAATATTCAGATAGCTATTGCAGTTTTGGTCATGCAGTGGATCAATGGTTAAAACAATCCAATGCACAATCACTATTTGAATTAATTGAAGTCAATAATGCTAACGCAGCAGACATCCAACGCTGGAATCAAGCTCTCTCAGAGGTGACTAAGCACGAGCTTCATGCGATGAACATCGAAAAAGTATTTGATCAATGGACACTTACCGAACGCTCTGTTTTAAATCCAAATAGTTTAGGACAACCCGCATATAACATTGAATTAACAGCACCTTACGATATCACTTGGCACGCTGGTGATATTGCAGAGATTCAACCTGCTAATGCTAGAACGGAAATCCAAACTTTCTTAGAAAAACATCAGATTCCCGCTCAAACACTTGTAAAATCATCGAATCAAACGATTGAAGAAACACTTTGGGATAAGAATCTACGCGTTGAAATAAAACCATTTACCAATCTTGAAACTTTGGTTGAACAACTTCCTCGCCTTCCTACGCGTGAATATTCGATTGCAAGTATTCCTTCTCAGCAAGTTCTTCGTCTTGTCGTGCGCCAAAAAAGCGATACTCAGGGTCACTTAGGCTTAGGTTCTGGATGGCTTACAAAATTCGTTCAGCTTAAAGAGAAAGTGGCTTTACGTATCCGGACCAATGAATCATTCCATTTAATTGACGACAACCGACCAATTATTTGTATTGGTAATGGAACAGGAATTGCTGGTCTGATGAGTCTATTACAGCAGCGTAATCGTCAAAACTACGTTGAAAACTGGCTTATCTTTGGTGAACGCCAACGTGAATGTGATTTCTTCTATAAAGAAACCATTGATGCTTGGAAAAATATGGGTACATTAAAACGTGTTGATTTAGCCTTCTCAAGAGACCAAGAACAACGAATTTATGTACAAGATCTTTTACGTACAAATGCGGATGAACTCAGTAAATGGATCAATCAAGGTGCTGTTATCTACGTATGCGGCAGCATTGAAGGAATGGCAGCAGGTGTCGAACAAGCACTGATTGACATTTTAGGCGACGAAACAGTTGATCAACTTCGCCAGTCAGGTCGCTATCGCCGAGATGTCTATTAATTCACTTTAAGCCCTATAAAAACGAGTGAACTTTCACTCGTTTTTTTACTCTACGATTTGCCTTTCTCATAATTTTGCATAAACTTAGCAGCGTTCAAATCGACAACGATTAAGATTATGCAAATAAGTACTTGGGTTCGTATTTTTTTAGCCCTCATTGGTTCAGTATTATTTTTGGATGGGGCAATTCTGATTGCATTGAAGAAAATTCATATTGGAACGGTTATCCCCTTCCTACTCGGACTGTTTTTTTGTATTTATGCTGCATTTTACTATCATATTGAACGCTTCTTTTTTTATCATTTCCGCTGGCATTCAGTTTGGCGTTTTGGGTGGTTATGTTTTTGGATTTGGCTAATTAGCTTAGGCTATTTTTTTAATTATCTGTCTAAAAACAATACGCAAGCTCAGAATATTGCACCAGTCAAAGCCATTATTGTTTTAGGTAGCGGCATTGAAAATGGTCAACCTTCAGCTACACTAGCAAAACGCTTAGATCGAGCAGCTCCAATCGCCCTTGCCCAGCCAAACGCGAAAGTCGTCGTTTCAGGTGGAGTCGATTTTGGCGAGACAATCAGTGAAGCGAAAGCGATGTCCCAATATCTTCAACAACACTATCGCATCCCAGCATCACAAATCATTTTAGAAAAACAAAGCACTAGTACCGAACTGAACTTAAAAAATAGCCAACTGCTTCTAAACGCACGAAATATCACGATTCAACAACCTATCGCGATCGTCACCAGTGACTTCCACACATTACGTGCAGCTGCAATTGCAAAAAAACAAGGTTATACAAATATCACAATGCTTGGGGCAACAACACCTTTGGAAACTCGCTACAACGCTTGGCTCAGAGAGTATTTTGCTTATGTTAGTGGTTGGGCACTCAATGAATATTGATGCGCACCTATCACCTAAAATTGATTGCATTTAATTATGCAATCTAATTTCTCGTGGTAAAGGTAATTTTAGCTCAGCGAACACTTCTGGGCGTTGTAAATAAACTTGATATAAAAAATTTTTGATATCTAATAAAAATGCATCAGGGGCAACAAGGAGGTTATTGCCTTCTGGTGTTAAGTCTAAAGATAAAATCGTATTGTTCTCTTTTAAAAAGGGAATCATCTTCTGTATTAGACTCATTAATGATATTTCTTGGACTGAATAATTCGCCCAACTGTCTTTCATCAATAATTTAGCTAATCCCTTACTCTGCCAAATAGATAAAGCATGCTGACCTGAAGGTGTCGCACACAAAGCCCAACCATCGTGATACAAAGCAATCACTTGGCGTTGCATAACAATATTTTCTATAAACTGACGATAAGCATCTTTTGGAGATGTATTTGTGATTGTAGTTTGAGATTTCGACGCAGCCTTGCGTTGATATGGATTTCTCATAAATTACTTCAATATTAGAATCATTATTGACGCAAATAATAAGATAATTTCAATTTGATTACAATGATTTGAGCTTTTGAAGAAGATATATGGTGGGCGCTGACGGGATCGAACCGCCGACATTCTGCTTGTAAGGCAGACGCTCTACCAACTGAGCTAAGCGCCCTGAGCGAGTATAAACAAAGCGAAACTTTGTCTAAGCACAAAAGGAAAAATTATCAATCTTCCTAATGGCATCTCGTATCAGAGATCAAGTATCAAGATACTTGTTAAAACTAATATTTTCTTGAAAAGGTATCAAGAAAATGGCGCAGCGGACGGGGCTCGAACCCGCGACCCCCGGCGTGACAGGCCGGTATTCTAACCAACTGAACTACCGCTGCACTGGTATTACTTCCATAGAGAAGTAAATGTCACAAATTATGGTGGGCGCTGACGGGATCGAACCGCCGACATTCTGCTTGTAAGGCAGACGCTCTACCAACTGAGCTAAGCGCCCTGAGCAAGGTAACAAAGAATACTTTGTCTGAGTAAAAAACTCAACTCAACCCTAGCATGCAAATTTAAAGTGGCGCAGCGGACGGGGCTCGAACCCGCGACCCCCGGCGTGACAGGCCGGTATTCTAACCAACTGAACTACCGCTGCACTATAATTTTGCAATTATGGGGTAAACGATTATTAAAACTTAAGTGGCGCAGCGGACGGGGCTCGAACCCGCGACCCCCGGCGTGACAGGCCGGTATTCTAACCAACTGAACTACCGCTGCACTTGAGTCTTAACGTAAAGGCTTGGTGGGCGCTGACGGGATCGAACCGCCGACATTCTGCTTGTAAGGCAGACGCTCTACCAACTGAGCTAAGCGCCCTTAACGTCTTCATCGTTTGTGAGGTGCATTATAGAGAATCTTTACAGCCTGTCAAACGCTTTTCCCAATCTTTTCCTAAAAAAGCGTACGAATGATTAAAAAATAAGTAATTCTTTGAAAAAACCGATATTTCCGTATTTTATTTAAGCACTTATTTCTATTTTAGAACTTCCTTTTCTAACGAATGTTCAGAAATATAAACCAAGGCATCTTCAGAAATGAGATCAAACAACTCGATAATTTCGTCATTCTTCATTCTGATACAACCATGCGACATTGGAATTCCCATTGGTTCAGTATCAGGAGTACCATGAATATAAATATATCGTTTAAATGTATCGCACCCCTCTCCGTGATTGAAACCCTGCTCTAAACCATCTAGCCATAAAATACGAGATAAAATCCAATCTCTTTGAGGAAATTGTTGAGCAAGTTGCTGGTCATAAATTTCGCCTGTCGGCTGACGCGCAATGAATACTGAATTTTGTGGAGAATTTTCACCAATTTTCTGAGCAACTCGATGCCATCCGCGTGGGGTTTTGCCACTATTTTCTTGTTCACCAATACCATTTTTGCCAGATGAGATCACATAAAACTTATTATGTTTAGGTAAACTTAAAGTCTGTTGCGCTAAATCGATAACAATATCTGCTTGCTCAAGTGTATACGCCATTTTTATCTCGGTATTTGATGAATCCTATTATTTCACCATAGCGTATTCTCTATTTCTTGTATTTTTCAGTAGTTTTTTTTGTTTTCAACTTAAAATATTCAAATGGACGGCATTTACTATATGCTTAAATAATCAGTAAATGCCCTTTTCCTATCGTGATTCGGGACGCATCCATAGCCAGACAGCAACAATAAACATAGTGACATCAGTAAAAATTTTGACGAGAAATGGAGCATTGGTAAACAGCATTAAAATACCGCTCAACAGCATCATTATACTTGCAATCCATTTGGCTTTACGGGGAACAGTCCCTTTTTCACGCCATTTACGCAATGTCGGCCCGTATTTAGGGTGATTCAATAACCAAGCATCCATTTGAGGCCATCCCTTAGATGCTGCCCATGCGGCTAAAATAAGAAAGACTGTTGTCGGCATTCCTGGCAATATCGCGCCAATAATTCCTAGCGTAATAAAAATTACAACTAGACTCCGCCAAAACAAAGTTTTCATTTAGCAATTAACCAATACGTCAGCACAAGCATGCTAGTATAAAGTGTTTTTTATCTGCTTTCTTAAACTTAGCTTGCTTATTTCTATGGTTGGGTTAAATGATGACTAAAGTTGTTGCTTATTTTGAACCTTGGTTACAGTTTAAAACCCCTATCGTTAGACAACTCGCTTTTAGTATTGCCAGCCCAAGTATTTTGGCAAAACTCCCGCAAGAATTAATAATAAAAAATGCTTTTGAGCTGCATGATTCTACGCACTGGCAAACACTTTATCAAAAGTATGAACCTCGCTTATACGAACTTGATCTTTCCCCCCAGCCTTTGATTGACTTTCTCGCTAGACTTAAAAGTACTCGCTTGGGCTTACGTTTTGAAAATTTATTATGGTTTTGGTTACTCGATAGTGATTACCACCATTATCAATTACTTGGACATAGTATTCAGATCATTTCTGGCGCGATAACACTAGGAGAACTGGATTTTTTGGTATTAAACCAAAAGACTCAACAAATTGAGCATTGGGAAGTTGCTTTAAAATATTATTTGGGGGAATGTAAATTAAATTTAGCAGAATGGTATGGCCTCAACCGTGAAGACACTCTCAACAGAAAGCTAAAACATTTTACAGAACGTCAATTCCAATTTTCAGAGGCAAATAACCACATCATTCAACGAAAATTTGCTGTGATGAAAGGTCAACTCTATTTACCTACTAGATATGACATTGCAAGAGCGCACCTTCCGGAATGGATAAATTCGGAACGACGCTTAGGTCGTTGGGGGACTCACCTCCCTCAAACAGATTATCATCGTTTGCAACGCCCTGAATGGTTATGTCCGAATCAAAATTTGAGTTCTGAATCAGCAAAATGGTGGACTGATGGTCTGTACTACGCCCCTATGAATGAGCCTGAATATTATATGTTTCGAACCTCAAGACTTACGTCATTAAACTCAGCTTAAATGAAGATTTGTTTGTGAAGTAACAATTCATAACACATCTACCAATAAACCATCATGTTCATTTTCTAGTACTTTTTTTAGTCTCTAAGAACATCATAATTACATTTAAACGGAGAAGATGATGAAAAAAATCTTAGTTGCTTCGATCATGACCGCTTTTGTATTGACTGGTTGTAATACCTTTAAGGGTTTTGGGCAGGATGTGTCTAAAGCAGGTGATAAAGTTACTCAAACTGCTGAAAAAACTCAGGATAAAATGTAATTTTTTAGAACAACCTCCACAAAACCTTATCTAGACATAGATAAGGTTTAATTTGACATACCTTTCTCAGTGATATTCCCCTATTATATCGGTTCAGATTTCACCAGATTTAGCCACATCTCGCATGAACCATTCCGATACTTTAGAACTTAGCCTACAACTCCTTCGTCAACCCTCTGTAACTCCAGTCGATCATGATTGCCAAAAAATCATGGCTGAGCGTTTAGAAAAGGTTGGTTTTAAAATCGAAAATATGCGCTTTGGCGACGTTGACAATCTATGGGCGCGTCGTGGAACTGAACATCCTGTATTTTGCTTTGCTGGTCACACGGATGTTGTCCCTACTGGTCAGTTAGATGCTTGGAATTCAGATCCATTTTTACCAAGTATCCGTGATGGTAAGTTATATGGTCGTGGTTCAGCGGATATGAAAACAGCATTAGCCGCAATGGTTGTAGCATCAGAACGTTTTGTCGCTAAACATCCAAATCACAAGGGTTCTATTGCTTTCCTAATTACTTCTGATGAAGAAGGTCCATCAATCAATGGTACGGTTAAAGTTGTAGAAACTTTAGAAGCGCGTAATGAGAAAATGACGTGGTGTTTAGTTGGCGAGCCATCTAGTACCAATACACTTGGTGACATTATTAAGAATGGTCGTCGTGGTTCACTCAATGCAGTACTCACGGTACATGGCAAACAAGGGCACGTTGCTTATCCGCATCTTGCGCAGAACCCAATCCATCTGGCATCTAAAGCAATCAATGATTTATGTGAAACTGTATGGGATCATGGAAATGAATATTTCCCTGCAACATCGTTCCAGATTTCAAATATTCAAGCAGGAACAGGTGCAACAAATGTTGTTCCGGGTACACTGAAAGTGACATTTAACTTCCGTTACTCAACAGAAGTCACCGCAGACGAGTTAAAGCAACGCGTTTTAGCGATACTCGACAAATACAATCTATCGTATGACATCAACTGGACGTTGTCAGGATTACCATTCCTAACCCCAGTCGGTGAGCTTGTAAATGCCGCAACCACTGCAATCAAAAATGTCGTTAACGTTGACGCTGAACTCTCAACCAGTGGCGGTACTTCTGATGGTCGCTTTATCGCACCAACAGGAGCGCAAGTGTTAGAGTTAGGCGTTTTAAATGCAACAATCCACCAAATTAATGAGCATGTGAATGTAGACGATCTAGATCCGTTAGCTGAAATCTACGAACAAATCCTTATTGAATTGCTCACATAAAAATAAAATTAAGTAAAAAAGGAACTCAAATGAGTTCCTTTTTTACTATAAACCAAGCTGTTTTTGTATGTTTTGCAGATCAGGGACATAAAACTGTTTATCCCCCATTTTCACATATTTAAAGACATTTTGATCAGCAATATCCCGCTCTTCATCTACAATCTCAGAAATACGCAATCGAATCGATTCAGGCATTTCATTACAAACTAAAGCAAAGCGTTCTGAAACGTCATCACCCTCAATAACTAATGCAACCCCTTGCTGCTCACTCGGATCATTCACAGAAAAAACAGGAAGCTTTAAATCATGCCACTCGATATAGTCCGCATCAGTTTGAGTATCCATTGCGGACAAAACAATATTTTGCGGCAGTAACATTGGAACATTTTGATGACACTCAATAATATAAGCGTCAATAAATCCAGTAGAAACCGTAATTAAATGCTGTAACTCTTGCTGATCAATTTGACCCAATGTTGAGTTAGCGCTCTTTTTAGCCATTATTATTCACCTCTTAGCGCACTGCCAGTAAACTTTCAATATTTTCCAAGAGAGCTTCTTCTTGGAATGGTTTACCCATGTACTGACTTACACCTAATGACAATGCTCGCTCACGATGTTTCTCACCTGTACGTGAGGTAATCATGATAATTGGCAAGTCTCGATGTAACTCATGATGTCGAACAAGGTTTGTTACCTCGAAACCATCCATTCGTGGCATTTCAATATCAAGCAACATCAAATCTGGTTTAATGGTTTCGAGTTGCTCCATCGCATCCACACCATCTTTAGCAGTAACCACATCATAACCTTGTCGTTCCAACAAGCGAGATGTAACTTTACGTACCGTTACTGAGTCATCGACGATCATAATCAAGCGACGCTCATCATAACGATGTTTAGTATAGGTCTCATCAGCTTGTTTGCTACGATGAGTTGACTGCGCTTGACGTGCAATATTTTGACCATCCAAGATCAAACAAACTTGACCATCACCAAGAATCGTTGCACCTGCAATTACACCAATGCTTGAGAATTGTTGGCCGATTGGTTTCACTACAATTTGGCCACGCGAACCAATTAATTGATCAACCAACAGCGCGGTCGTTTGCCCTTGAGCACCTTTAACCAACAGAACTGGCAATGAATGTACGATACCACTCAAACGAGGAATTGGCTGTCCCGCAACGAACTCAGACAAGTAACGTAAACGGTAATTTTCCTGATCGATTTTGAAGTAGTCTTCTTTGCTCTCGAAATATTGCTCTAGTGCAGCAGGTGAAATACGGACAATACGGTCAATTTGCGCCAATGGGAATGCAAATTGTTGATCGCCAGCTTTTACCATCAAGGCATCACTTACCGCTACCGTAGTTGGAACTCGAATAGTAAATGTTGTGCCTTTACCTAATTTCGAGTCAACACTGACGTGACCACCAAGCGCCTTAATATCACTTTGAACCACATCAAGACCAACACCACGCCCTGAAATTTGGGTTACTTGAGCCGCGGTACTAAAGCCTGGATGGAAAATAAATTGTAGAATTTCTTCTTGATCAAGCTTTTGGTCTTTGGTCATCAGACCAGTTTGAATTGCTTTCTGCTTGATTCGACTAACATCAATCCCTTTACCATCATCACTGAATGTCACAACAACATCAGTACCTTGACGACCAATATTTAAAACAATACTACCCGTTTCTGGCTTATTGGCTTTCAAACGATGTTCATGATCTTCAATACCATGGTCAATCGCATTACGCAGCATGTGTTCGAATGGTGCAACCAATTTTTCAAGAATACTGCGATCCAACTCGCCTTCAGTATTATTAACAATTAAGTCCGTTGGTCGATTCAACGTTGATGCAGTTTGGCGCACGATACGCTGTAAACGAGGTAACAATCTAGAGAATGGAACCAAGCGAGTACGCATCAGACTTTCTTGAATTTCAGCCTGAATACGCGACTGTTGTAATAACAGACCTTCGGTATCACGAATCTTTTCAGATAAGGTTGTTTTAAAGTCAACCAAATCCGATGCTGACTCTGCTAACGATTTCGACAACTGATTTAAAGAAGAATATTGATCCATTTCTAATGGGTCAAAGTCTTCATAGCGCGAGTTTTCACCACCATGGCGTGCAATAATCTGACTTTCCAATTCGCCTTCCATACGGCGCAACTGATCAGCCAAACGCTTAATCGCAAGCTCCATTTCCGTTAACGTACCGCCCAGCTGACCTAAGTCCATTTCGATACGTGAACGGTTGATTGCATTCTCACCTGATAAGTCAATCATCTTCTCAATGACATCAGCTGAAACACGAATCATCTCATTGTTTTGCTCAACCCGCTCAGAGCTTTCCCACTCACCCAACATTGAAGGTGGCTCTGTGCCATCTCCCTGAACAAACTCCATAGTATATTCAGGCGTAAAGATATCTTTGGCTGATAGTTTTTGCGGTAATTGAGCAGAAACATCCACAAACTCCATCTTCTCCAAACTTTGTTTTAATCCATCAAAGTTTGCATATTGGCGTTTAAAGATTGCATCGCTTAACCAAGCAAAGGCTGTGTTCAATAAATTATCGTAAACATTCGAATTGAAATGGTGCACACCAAACTGCTCGAATGCATTTTCTAAATGATATGCAATGATCGCAATTGCATCCAACTCAGCCATTCGTGCGCCACCTTTTAAACTGTGGGCATTACGCTGAAGTTGTAATAACAAACTACGATTACTACGTTGATCAAACCATTGTTTTAATAAGCTCTGAGCTTGTTCAAGTAGCTCAGCAGCTTCTTCTAAGAAAGTCTCTTCAACTAGAGAGCGAACTTCATCATCAGCATGTAGAGATTCCGTTTCTTGAGTCGTATCTACCGATATAGAACTTTCTTCTATTTCAGGCTGTTCGATTGGTTCTACGACTTCAAACGTAGTTTGCTCTGATGGCGGCTCAATGACCTCCGCTTGTGATTCAACGAGTTCAATTTCTTCAGCCTGATGTTCTAAAGCATCAGTATGAGTAACAGATCCGCTCGGTTGTTGGATCAATTGCAAGACATGTGTTGATGGATAGTCAACCTGCTGGTCTCGAATGATTTGAATACGATCAGCAATATCATCCTGAACTAAACGAATTAAACCAATTAACTGCGGTGAAGGCTGCAACTGTTGATTAATCAACTTTTCATAAATCGTTTCAAGCTCATGCGCGATTAAGCCGATATGACGTGCCTGAATCATATTTGCACCACCCTTTAAGGTATGCAAATAACGCATCAAATTCTTTAATGCATCCGTATTTTGATAATTCGTGGTCCATAAATTGAGGTCTGAATCAATACCGACCAATAATTCATCTGCTTCATCAAGGAAAATATCCAGTAAATCAGGATCAAACTCACGATTAGATTCGCTTGAATTTAACAATTGCTTATCTAAAGCCAATTGAGATGCTTGATCTGCTGTATCAAAAGCAGCAGTTTGGGATAATGACAAATCTAAAGTCGGCAGCTCATCATCCACCGTACTATCCAGATTAGAAACAGTAAATTCCAACTCATTTCCAATACTGAGTTCGTCTGTAATTGTTTCTTCTTCAACGAATGCTTCAGAAGTTGTTTGTGCTTCCAAAGGAATTTCAGCAGCAACACCTGTAGATTTAGCTAAACTTGTTAAGACAGTCAGAATATGTGTTGATGGATAATCAACTTTTTGATCTCGTATAGTTTGGATTCGATCAGCAATATCATCTTGTACTGCACGAATCACACGAATTAAATCAGGAGAAGCTTGTATTTGTTGGTTGATTAACTTCTCATAAATGGTCTCTAACTCATGCGCGATTAAACCGATGTGACGTGCCTGAATCATATTTGAACCACCTTTTAAGGTGTGCAAATAACGCATCAAGTTCTTAAGTGCATTAAGATTTTGATGATCGGCTGTCCAACTATTCAAATCATCATCAATACCAGACAACAATTCATCGGCTTCTTCAAGGAAAATATCTAATAAGTCAGGATCAAAATCTTTGTTAGATTCAACAGAATCAAGTAATTGTTTATCTAGCCTTAATTGGGCAGAGATATCGTTTGATTCAACTGTATTCACATTTTGAGAAACAGCGTCCTCAACTACATCTGCATTCTCAGCTAGATGCAATGGTTCTGTAATTTTTTCAGCTTCTAAGGTTTCAACATTTTGCTGGGTAAATGAACTTAACTCATTTAACAAAAGTTCATGAGCTTTAGTTAAAGTGACACGTTGGCCAGCAGCTAGCGTATCAAACAACTGAATAAAGTACTGATGTACTTGATGATATAAATCAAATGCATAATCAAGATTCAACAAGTTTGGCTTGAACAATAAATCTTGATAGCTTGATCGCATTAAACTCGTGTATTGATACATCCCAATCGTCGCATGATGATGGGTATGCTGTAGCAAAAGCTCTGTTTGCTGACTTAAAGACTGAATGTATTGAGGAAATTCATTACGAGCACGTTTTTCAAAATCAAACTCAACATCTAATAAATCATTGATATTCAATTCTAATAACTGAGAGACAAGTCCCTGCGGACGAACAGCATCTCCAAGTTTTTCTTCCAATTGGAAGTCGTAACTATCCCATGCAGCATTAAAAGTATTATAAATTTGATCAAGCTGCTCTTGGACACCTTCTTGCTTCAAGGTATGTAAATAGTCACGAACAAACTGAGCATAATTTGTAAGAAGCGCTGTTTCGTCAGAACTAGAATCCAGTTCATCTTGCAACAAGGTTTTAAATAAGTTTTCTACTTTGGAACTTGCTTCAAATACTTGATCAACATGCGCCATAGCTGAACTACCACGCAATGTATGTAACGCACGAATCAAAGTATTATAGTTGTCGTTGGTTGGACGCTCATTTATCAAGAACTGATCAATTGTAGCTAAATGATCCTCTGCTTCCTCCAAGAAAATAGCAAGAGTTTCTTTAATGAGAACATCATCCACCTGATCTTCGCTATCAAAGTCAGCAGCCTCTACGTGCTCAACTTCGGCAGTAATATCTTCTGCAAAAACATCTTCTAGATCTGTTGAGACTGTTTCACTATTCAGTGTATTTGCTAATTGTAATAATTCAGCTAGCGCTGGTTCAGGGCTATGCTGTTGTTGTAATTGTTGTCCTAAAAGAACCAATGGCTTTAGATTAATTTGATGCTTTTGAACCGATTTAAAATCTTGGAAAAGTTTAAAATGATACACATTGAAAATCGCTTGGACATATTGCTGAATTTCGCTGTTTAATGGAAGTGTGCCAGCAAGTACTCTATTAAGAGTATCTTCAACCGTCCAAGCCAATTCACCAGAAGACTTCGCACCCACCATGCGACCAGAGCCTTTTAGTGTGTGGAAATGACGACGAATATCTGTCAACACATCTTGCTGATTCGGCTGCTCAATCCATTGAGCCAATAAAGGTTCTAACTCAACAAAAATCTCTTCTAACTCTTCGATAAAAATTTCGAGAATTTCTGAGTCTTGTTCAAGATAACTATCTTCAGGAAGCGTCATCGTTTCAACTAACGTTTTTAATATTTCTTTCATAGCGGCTTCTTTCGTTTTTATCCACGAATTGTGGCTAAAAAATACGTTTATCTAACGCACAAGATGTCTTTCCGTCGAATCCTCATCTTGCCGAGATAGTCTATATCTATACAAAAGGAAGGCAGATACCCCATCTACCCTCCTTTCTTGACTTATTCAGGTAACTTAAAGTCTGTTACCGATTCACGTAATGATTCAGCCATATTTGCCAATTCAGAAACTGAGCGAGCTGTATCAAAAGTTGCAGTCGTAGTTTGAGATGTAATTTCCTGTACGACATTCATCGTTGTAGCAATATGACCTGCTGATGCAGACTGAAGTTTTGCGGCATCAGAAATGCTTGCAATTAACTTCGCCAAATCGCCCGATACCGTTTGAATTTCGTCTAGTGCAATACCCGCATCTTTTGCTAAGTTCGCACCACGAACAACCTCTGAAGTCGTTTGTTCCATGGAAATAACAGCTTCGTTTGTATCTGTTTGAATCGTTTTTACCAGACTCTCAATCTGCTTCGTTGCTGATGCAGAACGTTCTGCAAGACGCTGTACCTCATCCGCTACAACGGCGAAACCACGACCTGCTTCACCTGCCATAGATGCCTGAATAGCAGCGTTTAATGCCAAGATGTTTGTCTGGTCGGCAATATCGTTAATCAGAGAGACAATGTTACCAATCTCTTGTGAAGATTCACCCAAACGCTTAATACGTTTTGATGTTTCTTGAATCTGTTCACGAATATGATCCATACCTTCGATCGAACGGTTTACAACTTGTGCACCATTCGATGCAATTTGTACCGAACGTTGTGCTACATCTGCTGATTCAGAAGCATTTGCAGATACTTGGTCAATAGACAATGCCATTTCGTTCATCGCCGCTGATGCACCTGCAATTTCTTGCGCCTGATGCTCAGATGCCTCTGCTAACTGATTGGTAATGTTCTGCGTATCTTGTGTATATCGAGCAACCTCTTGCGAAGTGTCCGTAATACGAGATACAAGATCACGTAATTGATCAATCGCAAAGTTAATCGAGTCAGCAATTGCCCCTGTAAAGTCTTCAGATACTGTTGCATATGAACGTAAGTCACCATCTGCAAGATCGGCAATTTCATCGAGTAAACGTAAAATCGCGTTCTGGTTACGGTCATACTCATCTTGTAAGCGTGTAACACGCTCTTTATCCGTATTACTACGCAATGCAAGTAACTGTAATGCTGAGAAAACTAGTAATCCTAAAGCTCCAATTAATACGATACCTGCAATTACATTAGCCCAACCACCTTCGGCTTTATCAGATAAGGTATTTAAAGCACCAAGTAAATTATCTGATTGTGAGAAAATTTCAGATGAAGCCTGACGTACACGAACGATTTGATTGGCGTTCTTTAAAACTGTTTCAGCTGCTGATTTCAAAACTGCATCATAGTCAGACTTAATACTATCAACAGACTCGCGTAGATCAGGTGATGTAATACGTTCTACGCCTAGCTCAGCACTACCATTCAATTGAGCATTTAAGTAAACACCAAAGGTATCAATATCTGCGCCGAAGTCATTTGCAGATACACTAGAGTTATCTGTACCAACCAGTACCGAGTTAATAGAACGCAAAATACGTTCCGCAATAAACACTTGGTTCTTTGTGATGATTACTTGGCTACTTGGCATGTTCTCACGAACCATTTGATCGACCATCAAGTTATACTCTGCCTGAATCTCAGGAATAGTTTCACTGATCGAAATATTGGTATCGTATAATTGATTAATAACTTTTTGTTGCGATGTAATTAACTCAATATTTTTAGCAACCGCACCCCAAAGCGTATCTACTTTTTTGTACTCTTCTGAACCTGTACCGTAAACACTTTCAACGGTTTCAAGGTTCGTTACAAATCGCTGTTGAGATTCAACTAAGCTTTTCATTGCTTCTGGTGTACCAGATGCAGTTGCTTCAGTCGCTTGACGAGAAATCATTTGCGATAATAAACGCAACTCACCCAAGCTACGAGTCAACTGATTCGAACGAGGCACACTGACGAAAAGATAAATCAAGAGAATAACTGCTAGAGCCAAAGCAATTAAAGCACGATAAAGAATAGGCTTTGATTTTTCAGTTTCACCGAAGATACGAGAAAACTGATCGAGTTGCGTACGAATCTTTTCTAGAAACGCACCACCACTTTTTGAGCCAGTACTATCGCTACCACTAGCATTTTTCTTTTTAAGTTTAAAGCCCATATCAGCTTCTCCCCTGAATACGCGTTTATCTTCCGTAGCGCATTAAATTAGTTTATAAATTTTATTGATGCATTCATGTATTGAGGGTTTTTCAATAACCGACTCAGTAAAAATACATGCCATTGTTGATTATGTTGATGGAAATACCCCTGACAATAGTCTTGCAACTTATCGTCTAACTCAGCACTTTGAGAAAAGAAACTCTTTTTATTAAAGTGCTGAATCCCCAAAACTTGGTCAACAACCAAGCCAACATATTGATCTTGATGACTAATACAAATTACTTTTTGTGTCGGAGAAAACTGGCTTCGCTGTCCTGAAATAAAATGTGTTAAATCAGAAACAGAAAGCAATCGCCCTCGAATATTCGCCAAACCACGCACCCATGCCTGAGTGTTTGGAACTGGGGTATATTTCGGTGGATAAATCACCTCAGAAATTTCCCCCAATGGCGCAACAAAATATTGCCCTAACATCTCAAATGCGATACCAGACCATCGGCTGACTTCATTTTGAGTTGAAGCATATTGTTTATTGCCTCGCTTGGATAAGCGAAGCAATTCGATAAATCCATTTGCTGCCATAACCTATCCCGTATTGAGTAATGAAAAGGCTCGTATGAATTAACTTAATAATTGTTTAATTACATCAATAAGCTGTTGCTCATCAATTGGCTTGGTCAAATAGTCACATGCCCCTTGACGCTTACCCCATACACGATCTGTCGCCTGATCTTTGGTACTTACAATTACGACAGGAATATGTTGAGTGTCTTTGCCTTTACTAATTTGACGAGTCGCTTGGAAGCCATTCATCCCAGGCATCACCACATCCATAAGAACTAAATCAGGCAACTCAGCTTGTGCCATTGTTACACCGTCAGCACCATTGGTTGCTTCAATTACTTCATAACCGTGTTTTGTTAAAATTTCTCTAAAACGAAAAGTTTCAGTAGGAGAATCATCTACTATAAGTATACGAGCCATTTTTTCCTCAATTTAAATTTTATGCGCTAACATGGTTACGAATCGCATTTAACAGCTCATCTTTACTGAACGGCTTTGTTAAATATTCATCAGATCCCACAACGCGCCCTTTTGCCTGATCAAACAAACCGTCTTTGCTTGACAACATAATCACTGGAATATTTTGATAGTTTAATGAATTCTTGATTAGGGCACAGGTCTGATAGCCGTCTAAGCGCGGCATCATAATATCAACAAAAACGATATCAGGATTTGCTTCGGCAATTTTCGATAAGGCTTCAAAACCATCAATCGCTGTCACAACTTCACAACCTTCTCGCTGGAGTAAAGTTTCAGCCGTACGTCGAATTGTTTTTGAATCGTCAATCACCATTACCTTTAAATTTTGAAATTTATCTTCCATTTAATTGTCCTGCCCCATTCACTCAATACAAATTATGGTTGGTTTAATTTGTTTTATACAGATTAGTTGATATTTTTAACATATCTCTACTTGCATTATCAATGAAGTTTTTTGAACCAACATATCAGTTTCCTACAACAATAATAATTAGGTCACACTTTTCATCAAATAACTATTTTTTTTGCATACTAAGTATTTTTAATTGTATAAATAGCTACTAATATACAACTGATTATTATTTAAAAATAAGTGATTTAATTAACTTTTATCGGGGAATGTAATGACTGGTTCGTTAAAGTTCGGTTTCCGTATTAGCGACTTTACAACGATTGCTCGTAATTACATTTGCGCTGTTTTTTTATGCGTTTTTTGCTCTTCTAGCTTTGCTGCAGTTGAGCAACCCAAAGCCGTTTGGTACCGTTATTACGATAAAAATGGTGTGGCAAATGTAAGCACATCAGTGACCCCTGAACATATTCGTTATGGCTATGAAGCACTCGATCGCAATATGCAAGTGATCAAAAAAAATCGTCCTTATAATGCCGCACAAGATATTCAACAATCTGCACGTAGAGAGTCTATCGCTAGGCAAAGAGAGCAGGATTTACGACTTAAACGCGCCTATGGCAATACAAAAATTGCTGCCTCAAAACGAGATCAAATTTTAGCAACATTGAAAAAGCAATTAAATTATCAACAAGATCAGCTTCAGCAATTACAGCAAGATAAAATTGCATTTAAGCGCCAAGAAATGGAATATCATCGCAAAGGACAAGCAATCCCAACACAACTCAAAAACAATTTAGAAAACAACAACAGAAACATTGATAATGTCAAAAGAACAGTTGAAAGTTTACGTAATGCTTATCATAAAACCGAATCTGACTATGAAGATATTATCAATCGCTTACGTATATTAGAGCAAAATGATGCGAATCGAACGCGCTAGCTTAAATCATAATCTCTACAAACTCGCATCACTTGGAAGAAATGCCACTGTTTAGTTTTTCCGAAATCAATGATTTCATGGCATAATGCCTACTCTTCAAAATTGATCTGTTTATCTATCATTTTTGTTATCTTCTTTAAATAACACTTAACTTTAGGATAGTTTCCATGCGCGCAAGCCGCTTTTTATTTGCAACGTTAAGAGAAACCCCAAATGATGCTGAAGTCATTTCACACCAGCTCATGTTACGTGCGGGGATGATTCGTAAATTAGCTTCTGGTTTATACTCTTGGTTGCCCATGGGAACGCGTGTTTTAAAGAAAGTTGATGCGATTGTTCGCGAAGAAATGAATCGTTCTGGTGCTTTAGAAGTATTCATGCCAGTTACCCAACCCGCTGCGCTTTGGGAAGAATCTGGTCGTTATGAACAATACGGTCCAGAATTGTTACGCTTTAAAGATCGCCACGATAATCCATTTGTGCTTGGTCCAACACATGAAGAAGTGATCACTGATTTAGCACGTAACGAATTAAAAAGTTATAAGCAATTACCTTTGAATTTTTATCAAATTCAAACTAAATTTCGTGATGAAATTCGCCCACGTTTTGGTGTGATGCGCTCTCGTGAATTTATCATGAAAGATGCCTATTCATTTCATGCTGACCAAGCTTCTCTCCAAGAAACTTACGACGTAATGTATGACACTTATAGTCGTATCTTTACACGTCTTGGCTTAGACTTCCGTCCAGTTCAAGCAGATACGGGTTCAATTGGTGGTTCAGCTTCTCATGAATTCCACGTACTTGCTGCAAGTGGTGAAGATGATATCGCATTCTCAACTGAGTCAGACTTTGCTGCTAATGTTGAAATGGCTGAAGCTGTTTTAGTTGGTGAACGCGCCGCTGCAACTCAAGCTTATACGCTTGTTGATACGCCGAATCAAAAAACCATTGCCGATGTATGCCAGTTCTTAAACAGCGATGCTAAACAATCCGTTAAAGCACTTTTAGTACAAGGTCCAAGCGATGAGAAAGGTCATACACCAGTGGTTGCCCTGTTCTTACGTGGCGATCACGAACTGAATGATATTAAAGCTGAAAAGCATCCCTTAATCGCTGCGCCTTTAACTTTTGCAACTGAAGAACAATTACAACAACATGGATTAACAGCAGGTTTCTGTGGCCCGCAAGGTCTCGTTGAAAAGGGTTTAACGGTTATCATTGATCGCGCTGCGTCTGTTCTATCTGACTTTGTAGCTGGTGCAAATGAAGTTGATAAACATGCAACTGGCGTAAACTGGGATCGTGACGCAAAATTCACAGAAGTATTTGATCTTCGTAATGTTGTTGAAGGTGATCCATCTCCTGATGGCAAAGGCACAATTCAGATTAAGCGTGGTATCGAAGTGGGTCACATCTTCCAACTCGGTACAAAATACTCTGAAGCATTGGGTTGTAAAGTTCTCGGTGAAGATGGCAAACCATTTACAGTGACCATGGGTTGTTATGGTATAGGCGTAACGCGCGTAGTTGCTGCTGCAATTGAACAAAACTTTGATGATAAAGGTATTATTTGGCCAAAAGCGATTGCACCGTTTGAAATTGCAATTGTTCCAATGAATGCACATAAATCACCTCGCACACTTGAAGCGGCTGAAGCCCTATACGCTGAATTACAAGCGCAAGGTTACGATGTATTACTTGATGATCGTAATGAGCGCCCAGGTGTTAAATTCTCTGATCTAGAATTGATGGGAATTCCACATCGTATCGTAATCGGTGAAAAAGGTTTAGATGCTGGTACTTTTGAATACAAAGGTCGCCGAGATGCGGAAGCGAGTAACTTAAGCAAAGATGAGCTTATGGCTCAACTCACTCGCTAATTAAAAATTTCGCGTATAAAAAAAGCCGTTTTAGAACGGCTTTTTTTATTGCTCAGTTATACAGTTAAATCTTTAATCGTTTCTGAAGGTCCATTCTTTTTGACCGACTCAATCCCTTTCTCGCGAGACTGTTCACTGGCGTAGAGTTGACTTGTACCAATCACTTGATGATTAGCTGCTTTTAAATTGAAATAAGGCTTTTCATTCTTAGAAGTTAGTCGCTCATATCGAACATCATCGGGACTATTTTTTTGCACTGATGCAATTCCATTCAATGCAGCAGCTTTAGTCTTATATAATTCGCTATTTAAAATAGTTTCAGCATTACCCGCTTTTAATACAAAACGATATTGCCCATCACTCGCTTGAGTTACCTCGAACCATCCAGCCATAAAGACCTCTATTTATTCAGGTTGATTATTTGTTATTCATCCAATATAGATCAGCCAACCGCAATTAAAAAGATTATATTTTGTTCACTTTTAGTAATTTAGTTCACTTATAAAATAAAAAAGGGAGCACGCGCCCCCTCTCACCACAAATCAAATTAAACTTTTTTAACAAATTCTGATTTTAGTTTCATAGCACCGACGCCATCAATCTTACAATCGATATTGTGACCATCACTTGCATCTGGCACTAAACGAATACTTTTTACTTTCGTACCCACTTTAACAACGGAAGATGA
The DNA here is from genome assembly GCF_043102985.1 of Acinetobacter sp. YQ_14. NCBI lineage: Bacteria > Pseudomonadati > Pseudomonadota > Gammaproteobacteria > Moraxellales > Moraxellaceae > Acinetobacter > Acinetobacter sp. YQ_14. Next base: position 158,945 of record NZ_JBICJJ010000023.1, read on the forward strand.
ACCTTTAATCTTAAGATCTTTAACCACAGTAACACTATCGCCATCAGCTAGAACGTTACCATTTGCATCTTTAATTATTTCTTCTACATCAGAAGCTTGAGTTTCTCCGTCCTTCCACTCGTGTGAACACTCTGGACAAATAAGAAGATCGCCATCTTGGTATGTATATTCTGATTGGCATTTTGGGCAATTTGGCAAAGACATAAAAAAATCTCAAAAATCCTATTATGATGGATAGAGACCATTTTTCAAAATTTCAGGACTGAATCTCTTTTCCATACAAATAATTTTTTAGTACCAACGCATGATTTAACTCAGGGTCTTTTGCTGCATAAATTAATGTTAATGGTTGTTTCATTGCAATTTGTTTTAGTTCATCAACATGTGGATTCTCCCCTAATTCTTGGTAATAGCCTTTTTGAAAACTTTGCCAATGTTCAGCCTGATGACAAAACTGCTTGCGTAATGCATTGGAAGGTGCAATTTCCTTTAACCACAAATCCAAATGTGCCCGTTCTTTTGAAATACCTCTTGGCCATAAACGATCTACAAGCACACGTATGCCATCTGACTCATTAACTGGATCATAAATACGCTTAATTTCAATTTGCATCACTTCCTCCAGATGGTTTAAAACTAACTCTCCATTGAGATATCAATGACTTGTCCATGTGAATCAAAACTAACGCAAATCACATAATTGGTCACTTGATCAGGCAAGCCAAAATCAAGCATTTCATAGGCTTCTATTTCCTCATCATCCCCTTCATGCTCAAGTACCAAAGCATCTAAAACCTGTAAGGGTGTCGGTGAGGATGTCCCAAAATGTTTAAACCAATATTCAGGTTCAATTTCTTCCAAATGATGTTGTATATATAAATCAACGCTATCTTCAGCTTGTTGATCTTCTAAAGCCAATTGCATGGCAGCTCGTGCTAGTTTTTCACGTTGCTGTAAAATGGATAACTCTTTCATTTGCCCACCTCAAAATATCAAATTTATTATTAGTTTTTATTTATATTTCAACACTTCAATTATTGATTAGGAATATCTGCTTCTACAAGCAAAGCAAATAAGCTTAGAGACTCTTGCCAACCTAAGTAACAAGCCTCTACAGGAATAACATCTGGAATTCCTTGCTGTGTAATATGAACTTCCGTCCCCACAATCACAGGTTTCAATTCAACTGTCACATTAATCTCTCCTGATAAGTTAGGATCCTCGAATTGATCTGTATAACGTAATCGTTCATTCTCGACGATTTCAATATAAGTACCGCTAAAAGCATGAATATGACCTGTTGAAAAGTTAGTAAATGACATTTTATATTTGCCGCCCACTTGTGGATCAAAATGATGGACTTTTGCGGTAAAACCATGTGGTGGCATCCATTTCACTAATGCATCTGGATCTAGAAATGCTTTAAAAACACGTGCTGGAGGAGCGGTAAAGACGCGATGTAGTTTTACTGTACCAGACATTATCATTCTCCATTTTGCTGTTTTTTTAACCTACAACTTTATCATAACAACTTCTATTAGAACTGTGGTGTTGCTGATCCCTCATTTCAGCTCGAATATCGAGAATCTAAAGCTGATTTTTTGTGAAAAATGGCGCAAAATAACAGTCCATATTTTCGTGATCAGAATATAGCTTTAGGATTGATCTATGAGTCAACTTGCTTTCACGGCTTTTAGCTTAAATGGTGTAGATGCACAAAAATTCCTTCAAGGACAAGTGACCGTTCATACAGAGCGCTTACCTGAAAACGAAAGTCGCTACACTGCTATTTGCGATTTAAAAGGACGTATTCATTTTGGTTTATGGATTAAAAAACTTAATCCTGAAAGTTTTAAACTTGTGACAACACAGGATCAAGCAGAAGAGTTTGCAAAGCACATTAAAAAATTTGGTGCTTTTTCTAAAATGAAATTGGAAGAAGTTGGAACTGTTTTTCCAACAACAAATGGCAAGCAAACTGAATTTTCTCAAACTGAAACTGATATTAACGCTTGGCAAATTCAGGCGATTCAATCGGGTCAAGCTTGGATTACTCAAACAACTGAGCATCTTTTCCAACCGCAAGAGTTACGTTTACATCAACGTGATGGCGTTCATTTTGACAAAGGTTGTTATCTTGGTCAGGAAATTGTTGCTCGTCTTTGGTTTAAAGCAAAACCGAAACACTGGTTACATTTGATCCAAGCCAAAGGTGATCTTCCTATGCCAGCAACCCAACTCAGTAAAGATGTAGAGGTTGTAAATAGTATTGCATTTGAAGATGGCTATCTTGCGCTTGTAATTGCCAAACCAGCAGCATTAGCAGAGCTCAATGTAAATGTTTTGGATTTACCAGACACACTCAATGGCGATGTAGCTCGTCCAAACTAAGTCCTTATAAAGTTCCTGCTTTCATTTTTTTATTTTAAAAACTCATGGGTTATCTCATGAGTTTTTTTGATTTAAATACTTCTTACTTAATAACCATTTGAATATCAAACTCGCAAAAATGCTCAAAAAAAATAAAGCTAAAATTTAAATAAAGTTGAACTACAATTCTTGTCGGAAATTCCAATCGACGTTATTGTTCAACAATTACTTATAGAATCAACTCCTCATGAAAATAATGATCAAAACTTGGTTATCTGCAATTACTTTAAGCTTTTTGAGCTTACAAAGCCTCCATGCTGACAGCAAAACACTAGAACAAAATTTCAAGCGTAATTATCCAGATCTTCCAATCAAATCAATTTCTCCTTCCCCTTTAACGGGTATCTATGAAGTCTATGTTGCAGGAAAAATTATTTATACGGATGAAACTGCAAAATATTTATTTTTTGGAAATTTATTGGATGTAAAAAATAAAACCAATCTTACCGAGGAACGCTTGATAGAGTTAGGAAAAATTGATGTTAAACAGCTACCTCTAGACCAAGCTATTAAATATGTGAAAGGAAATGGAGAACGTGCGCTATATGTGTTCACTGATCCAGACTGCCCATATTGTCAAAAATTAGAACAATATATGACTTCCATCGACAATGTAACGGTCTACATTTTTTTATTCCCACTTAAGAAACTCCATCCTCAAGCTGAAATAGCGGCAAATAAAATTTGGTGTGCTAAAAATCAATATGAAGCTTGGGAGGATTATATGCTTCACCGCAAACTGAGTAAAAATTCAGGCCAATGTGACACGCCTATTCAGAAAAATATAGCCCTTGGTCAATCACTTCAAATCAATGGAACTCCAACAATATTCTTTGCAAATGGCATGCGAGTTTCAGGCATTCCACAAGATGCTGAACAGATTGAATTACTATTGCAGGAAGCCAGTAAATAGAACTCGTAACCTTTAAGAAGCTCTTAAACCTGTTAAAACCAGTAGCCCATTAAACAAATGGACTACTGTTTTAATTTTGATTTAAGTTCTTTGACCCATCTTAATCAAGAGATATACAAAACCATCATTTACATTTTACGCCAATTTTTTATGATGTGTATTGCATATTGCACTCTGCTACATAAAGGATGAAAGCAGGTTTCGGTATAAGGAAAAAGAAATATGAAAAAGTTGCTCATTGCTAGTTTAATCCTAGCAGCATCTCATTCAACATTTGCAGCTGATAAGAAAACAACTGCTAAAAATGATGTGTTTGCAAAAGCAACCCAACTTTATGAAGCTAAGGATTTTTCAGGCGCATTCCAAGAAATGCAACGCATTGCAAATACAGGAAATGCTCAAGCTATTTACAATTTAGGCTATATGCATCAAGTTGGGCAAGGTACCACAAGAGATGAAAAGAAAGCCCTGCATTACTATCAAGATGCATCCAATAAGGGTTTTGGGCAAGCAAGTTACACCTTAGCTCAGGTTTATCGAAATGGTACTTTAGGTGTCGCTAAAAACAGTCAAAAATATAAAGAATACTTAGATAAAGCTTCGAATCAAGGTTCAGATGATGCCATTGTGGAAAGTGCAAAATTACTTTTCGAACAAGGCAAACCTGAATATGATCAATTAGCAGTTCAAAAGTTACTCCCCTTATTACGCAAAGGATCTCAGCCTGCTGTACATTTAAAAGCAATTTATGATTTAAGCATTGGTGTTAAAAATAAAAACCCGATTATGCAGCAACAAGCTGTAGAAAGCCTACAAAGTCTTGCGAAGAAAGGATATGCACCCTCACTAATGGTTTTAGGAAATATGCTTGCAAATGGTGGAATTGTTGATCAAGATCTAGAACAAGCAAAAAATATTTTTACCCGTTTAGCAGCAGCAAATTATCCAAATGCTAAAGAATCTTTAGTAAAAGTCGAAGAAGCTATCTCTGCTAAAAAAGTAGCAAAAGCAAATAAAAAATAAATAAAAAGCGCCTGAGATCAGGCGCTTTTTATGATTTAAAATTGCTTACTTACACTGATTCCAGCACTCCAATTACGCCCATCCGCTGGTTCAAAGAAACGACTATTACCATCATTCACAATAACTGAACCTGCATAATTTTTATCAAATAAGTTATCTACACGCGCAAAGCTATTAAAGCCCCAATTTGCATGTTTCCAAGCATATCCTGTGTAGATCGATGCAATTGTATAGCTCGCAGCAGCATCACTATTACTGTCATCGACATAGATTTTGTCCATATACTGCGTATCAAGTCCTGCATAAAAACCTTGATCTGGTTTCCATGCTAGCCCAATAAATGCTTGATTCTTAGCGATGCCAGGAATTGCATTACCTTTAGGAATCTCAGCAATTTTTCCAAGTGCTGGAACATTTGAATCAAAAGTTGCATCTAGGTAAGCATAACTCGTATTTACAGTAAGATCTTTCCAAACTTGCTTATTCCACGTAAATTCAGCACCTTTTCTTAAAGTACGATCTGCATTACGGAAAGTCGAACGACCATTTGAAGAACCCGCTGAAACAATATCATTTTGAGTTTTGCTCTGGAAAACGGCTACAGTAAAATCACCCAACTGATTTTGCGACTTTAAACCCAATTCATAGTTATCACTGGTCGATGGTTTTAAATCAAAATTAAAGCCCGACTTGCTACTATCAGCCTGATAAGCCATTTCAGTAAAAGTCGGTGTTTCAAAACCTTTAGCATAACTCACATAAGCCAATAATTCAGGCAGAATTTGCCAGCTTAAAGCAGCTGAAGGCAAAATCTTGTCATACTCTGTTTTATCACTGTCATTCCCATTACTCAAATAGTGATCTTTAGATTTGTAATGCACATTGCTATAACGTACACCCGTATCTAAACGCCAAGTCGGTAAAAACTGCCAAGATGCTTGTAGATATGGATCGATATTCCATAAGCTATTGTCTTCATCACGGCGTAACGTGCCTTTAACGCCGTATGATGGTTCACCAGCAACAATATTAAAGTTTTCAAAACCTTGTCGATCTTCATCCATCTTATCGACGGCAACACCTATACTAAAGCGAGTATTTGGCAATAACTCTTTACCCGTCCAGCGGAAATCAGCACCATAATAATTACGTTCAAAATCTATTACTCCACCTGCGTGATTAGGATTTAATTGTGCAGAGCGAGGAATAGATTGATACTGGGTCACTTGGCGATTGCCAAAATATGCCATGCCATACAATTCATGCTGATCATTAAGCGGTTTTGACCACGTGATCCCTGTTTGTGTTTGATCAATATCTTTTCGAACATTGTAAGTATTGTTTGTATCATTCACTTGACGTGGATTATTCTGCCATTGCTGCCTATTCAATCCCTGCGGATCATCAGCATTAATCTTGACGTAATTGGTGATCCAGTTAATTTTACTGCCATCATCAAGATTCCACGTTAGTTTTGCATTATTCAATACTTTATTTGCGCCACTATGATTTCGAAATCCATCAGTATCAAAATAAGATGAACTAATGATATAACTTGGTTCATATTGGTGATCTGAACCGCCCTGTAAAATTAAACCAGCACGATTTTTATTGTGACTCCCATCAGCATAACTCATCTCAATCGAGTCTTTTCCTGTACCTTCTCTGGTGGTTGCTAAAATCGCACCACCTGACGAGTTACCATACAGTGAAGAAAATGGCCCCGTTAAAACCTCAAGATGACTTAAGCTACTCAAATCAACATTTGAGGTTTGCCCTTGTCCATCAGGCATGGTTGCAGGAATTCCATCAACATACAATCGAATACCACGAACGCCAAATGTAGACCGCGCACCAAAACCACGCATAGAAAGTTGCAGGTCTTGCGCGTAATTTTCTCTATTCCTAAGCTGAATACTTGGGACACCTTTCACGATTTCCGTCAAATTAACCTGCGCCGACTGGCTACTTTCAGGCATATCCACCCTAAAAATTGAAGCAGGCGTCTCCATGTAAGAAGTATCTGTACGTGTCGCTTCAACTTTGATTGTTGGGAGTTGTGCTGGCTGATCGTGATCAACCTCAATTGCCCATACTGAGGTATTACCCAATGCCATAAACATGGCAATGTAACCGTATAGAAGATTAATTTTCATCGAAGGCATGAAGATTCCTTATTTCTCGAAATTTTAAACGACAACAGCTAAAGCTAAGAATATGATTATTTTATGTTTATCTTAGGTATTTAACTTAAGTGAAAACAATTAAACTGATTAATCAGCATGATTAGCAAATAAAATTAAATACCCGCATAATTGTAAGTGAAACATTTGCCCTCATTGTATTGTTGTTGAAACAACTTGAGTTAACTATGCCTGAACTTCCTGAAGTTGAAACCACAAAAACCAGCTTACTGCCTTTATTAGAACAACGTGTTCAAGCCATTCGCGTTTTGAACCCAAGCTTGCGTTGGCCTATACCGAATGATATTGAAAAGCTGGTTGGACAGCGTTTAATGCAACTCAAGCGCCGTTCTAAATATATTCTTGCTGAGTTTGAGCAAAACCAAATGCTTTGGCATTTAGGTATGTCTGGAAGCTTCCGTTTATGTGAAGCCAAAGATGAACTACGCAAACATGATCATCTAATTATTGATTTTGAAGATCAGCAATTACGCTACCATGATCCACGTCGATTCGGGTGCATTCTTTGGCTTGATCAAAACAACCAGACTAAACTGATTGATACGCTCGGCCCTGAACCTCTGAGCGAAGATTTTAATGCAGCCTATTTACATGAAAAGCTAAATAAAAAAAATGTCGGCATCAAAATTGCTTTAATGGATAATCATATCGTTGTTGGCGTAGGTAATATTTATGCGACAGAAAGTCTATTTAATGTTGGCATCCATCCCGCACAACCTGCTTCAACGTTAACGAAAGTACAAATTGAGAAGCTGGTTATTGAGGTTAAACGCATCTTAAAACAAGCAATTGATTTAGGTGGTTCAACATTACGTGACTATAGTAATGCGATGGGTGAAAATGGTTATTTTCAGCAAACACTATTGGCATATGGCCGTGCTGGTGAAATGTGTGTGAACTGTGAAACAACGCTTGAAAACCTAAAGTTAGGACAACGAGCCAGTGTATTTTGCCCACAATGCCAGCCATTGAAGCTGAAGAAAGCTTAAGCAAATACAAGGTAATTGAAGGAGCAACATTATGCAAACTGCAATTGTTCGGCATATCTTAGTAAAAGATAAAGACTTAGCAGAACAGCTCAAGAAAAGAATTCAGTCTGGTGCTGATTTTGCAAAAATTGCTAAGCAGTATTCGACTTGTAACTCTGCTAAACGCGGCGGCGATTTAGGTGAAATAAAAAAAGGGCAGCTTGTACCTGTAATTGATAAATTGGTGTTTACAGCTGCAGAACGAATTTTACACGGCCCAATTAAAAGTCAGTTTGGCTTCCATCTTTTAGAAATTAAGTTCCGTATGGATAATCTACGATAGATAAACAATGAGCTTAAAAGGATCCATAAGCTCATTTCCCCCTATGGATGAACTAATCTTGCTGAGGTTTCATGACATAAGTCCATGCATCTATTTTTTCACCAGACTCCAAAACAACTTCAGCAATAACTCGCTCATATTGGAATCCTTCAAACGCATCTAACATTGGCCAGTTTTGTTCTAACTTATCGGTACTAAATAAATAACCTTCAACCAGCGGATCTTGTTGATTCAATACAATTGCAGGCAGTCCTTTATCGGGTCCCCAATCCAATATATAGATGGTTCCATGTACCGTTGCAACTTGCCAATCCCCTTCAATAGCTCCCAAAATATGAGCATTCTCTCTATTCGGGCACAATGTGCCATATACAAATAATCGGTTCATCATGTTATTCCATTTCAATTATTTGACATCTTAGAATGAAATTGGGTCAGAGACCATATTCATCAAAACTCATTATCTCAAATCAAAGAAATAGCAAATACCAATTAAACAACTACAATAAAAAAAAACGGCATAATTTATGCCGTTTTTTTATTTAAAGCAATTAAGCTTGCTTTTTCAACTCATCACGAATTTCACGCAACAATTGAATATCTTCTGGTGTTGGTGCAGGTGCTGCTGGCGCTTCTTCTTCTTTTTTTCGCATGCGGTTCATGACTTTCACCATTAAGAACACCACCCACGCTAAAATCAGGAAGTTGATCAAGATCGTAATGAAGTTACCATAAGCAAGAACTGTTAGCCCCGCCTCCTGAGCTTGAGCTAAAGTTGTAATGTTTTCAGGACTTGAGCCGAGCACAACAAACTTATTGGTGAAATTCACTTCTCCACCAATAATAAAGTTGATGACAGGCATCAGAACATCTTTCACTAATGAATCAATGATTTTACCAAAAGCGCCACCGATGATTACACCAATCGCCAAATCCATCATATTGCCTTTTACAGCAAACTCTTTAAATTCTTGAATAATACTCATTGTTGACACTCCAGAAAATGAATCGAATTACATTTGTTTTTGTACTTAAATTACAAATGATAGGCATTCAGTTGTATGTAAATAATTTAATATTTTTCTCAAAAAAAGAAAGTTATTTCACACTTTAACAACATATTTTATTTTAATAAAAATATGAACTTATGCATGAAATAGACACTTGTTTTACTCAATAAAAAAAACCGCCAAATAAATTTAGCGGTTTTCTTCATTTTTCAATTCAGAAAAATTATTTATCACGATTACGTTTACGTTCGTTTTCAGTTAAGTAACGCTTACGAATACGAATCGATTTAGGTGTTACTTCAACTAATTCATCATCTTCAATGAATTCAAGTGCTTGCTCAAGCGTGTATTCAATTGCAGGTGTTAAAGTCAACGCATCATCAGTACCAGACGCACGAACGTTAGTTAATTGCTTCGCTTTAGTTGGGTTTACAACCATATCGTCTGAACGAGAGTTAATACCCACGATCATACCTTCGTAAACTTCTAACTGTGGTTTAGCAAATAAACGACCACGGTCTTGCAAGCTGAATAGTGCATAGCCCAAGCATGTACCTTGAACCATAGAAATCAACACACCATTTTGACGCTTCGCTACTGAACCTTGTTTCACAGGGCCGTAGTGAGAGAAGCTTGATGTCATGATGCCTGTACCAGAAGTCATGGTTAAGAATTCTGAACGGAAACCAATTAAGCCACGAGAAGGAACAGTTGCTTCAATACGAATACGGCCTTTACCGTCAACTTCCATATTAGTCATTTCGCCTTTACGGTGACCCATTTGCTCCATTACAGAACCTTGGTGCTGCTCTTCAACGTCAAACGTTACGTTTTCGTAAGGCTCTTGTTTTTCACCATCAATTTCTTTGATGATTACTTGTGGACGAGATACGCCCATTTCGAAGCCTTCACGACGCATGTTTTCGATCAATACTGAAAGGTGAAGTTCACCACGACCAGAAACTTTGAAGCGGTCTGGACTATCAGTATCTTCAACACGAAGTGCTACGTTGTGAATCAATTCACGGTCAAGACGTTCACGAATATTACGTGAAGTTACGAACTTACCTTCTTTACCAGCAAACGGAGAGTTGTTTACTTGGAATGTCATAGATACAGTTGGTTCGTCTACAGACAATGCAGGTAAAGCTTCAACATTTTTCGGATCACAAACTGTGTCAGAAATGTTAAGTGCATCGATACCTGTAATACATACGATATCACCAGCAGATGCTGATTCAACATCTACACGCTCTAAACCATGGTAACCCATGATTTTTAAGATACGGCCATTACGTGTATTGCCATCTTTATCAATTACAGTAACAGGAGTATTTAATTTTACTGAACCGCGTTGAATACGACCAACACCGATAACACCCACGAAGCTGTTATAGTCAAGTGATGAAATCTGCATTTGGAATGGACCATCAACGTCTACCGCTGGTGGTTCAACGATATCAACGATCGTTTCAAACAACGGAGTCATGTCTTCTGCCAACTCTTCAGGAGCTGGACCAGCAACACCACGTAAGCCAGAAGCATAAACGATTGGGAAGTCTAACTGTTCGTCAGTCGCGCCAAGGTTATCAAACAAGTCAAATACTTGATCGATTACCCAGTCACAACGCGCGCTTGGTTTATCAACTTTGTTGATAATCACGATAGGCTTCAAACCACGAGCAAATGCTTTTTGAGTTACAAAGCGAGTTTGTGGCATTGGACCTTCTTGTGAGTCAACAAGAAGTAATACACAGTCAACCATCGACATTACACGTTCCACTTCACCACCAAAGTCGGCGTGTCCTGGGGTGTCGACGATGTTGATACGGTATTCAGTATCAGTACGTTTATCTAACCATTTAATTGCCGTGTTTTTCGCAAGAATGGTAATACCACGTTCACTTTCAAGCGCATTCGAGTCCATGACACGCTCAATCTCGCCTGCACGGTCACCCAAAGCACCAGATTGTTGAAGTAATTTATCGACAAGCGTGGTTTTACCGTGGTCGACGTGCGCAATAATTGCGATATTGCGGAGATTCTTAATATCAGACATAGAATTCGATACGCTTAAAATTTGAGGGCAGATTATACAGAAAAACACTACACTTTAGTAGTGACAGTTTATTGACATGTGACTTTTTTTCTGACGAAACGTTACAGAATCGTTGGTAAAGTAGACTAACTCTATTAGAATATTCCACTAATGCTTATCGCTTTTTCAAACTCCCATGTCAAATTCCCAACCTCAGCAACAGCTCGACTTAGTTTACGGACTGAATGATCGACCGAAACCTTTTGTTGCATTTTTAGCTGCACTTCAACATCTTCTCGCGATTTTAGTACCAATCGTTACTCCTGGATTATTGATCTGTTTAGCGCTTGGTGTCTCTCGTGAAGATACCAATATGATCCTCTCAATGTCTTTGATCATTTCAGGGATTGCGACTTTTTTACAATGTAAGAAAGTCGGTCCTTTCGGAGCAGGTTTACTGATTGTTCAAGGTACAAGCTTCAACTTTATTGGCCCGATCATCGGTATTGGAAGTGCAATGGTTGCTGCGGGAACGCCCGTAGAACAAGTTATGGCTGCTATTTTTGGCGTTGTGATTGCAGGCTCATTCATTGAAATGGGTGTTTCTCGTATTTTACCTTGGGTAAAAAAGCTGATTACCCCGTTAGTCACAGGAATTGTCGTTCTGCTAATCGGTTTAACATTGATTAAAGAAGGCTTGATTAGCATGGGTGGTGGTTATACTGCAATGCAAGACAATACCTTTGCTAATGCAGACAACCTGATCATGTCATGTACGGTTCTTGGGATCATCATTCTACTCAATCGTATTCGTATTATTTGGGTGAAAAGTTCAGCAATTTTAATTGCTTTAGTGATTGGCTATATCCTCGCTGGGTTTATGGGACATTTGAACTTTTCAGTCTTGAGTGAGGCTCCTTTAATTCAAATCCCAACGCCTATGCATTTTGGTTTAAGCTTCTCTTGGAGTTTGTTTATTCCAATGGCATTCATCTATCTCGTTACCTCTTTGGAAGCGATCGGTGATGTGACTGCAACCAGTAAAATTTCAAACCAACCCGTTGATGGTCCTATTTGGATGCAACGTATTAAAGGTGGTGTTTTAGTTAATGGTGCCAACTCATTCCTTGCTGGTATTTTTAACACTTTCCCAAGCTCAGTGTTTGCACAGAATAATGGTGTGATTCAACTCACAGGTGTAGCAAGTCGTTATGTCGGTATTTGGATCGCCGTGCTATTGGTGATTTTAGGCTTATTCCCTGCTGTTGCTGCTGTGATTCAAGCCGTACCACAAGCAGTATTAGGTGGTGCAGTGATGGTGATGTTTGGCGCAGTTGCTGCATCAGGTATTAATATCCTTTCAAGTATCCACCTAGATCGTCGTGCCTTGCTGATTATTGCAATTTCACTTGCACTTGGCTTAGGTGTTGCACAGGTTCCTCAGATCCTTGAGCATTTACCTGAATTATTCAAAAATATTTTTAGCTCAGGTGTCGCAACAGGCGGTATTGCAGCTTTGATTTTGAATATTGTTTTACCTGAAACACACAAATAGTCATCTAATAAATGATCATTGCCCAGTTTAGCAACTGGGCTTCGTTTTTGATGAGAGATCAATAATGGATCCACGTAGTGAAGTTGTCTTGAGACAACAAGATTATTTAAACGGGCAAGTTTTACTGATCAATGCCCCAAATGATCAACTCGCCAAAAATTTACCAACTCAAGTACAAGCATCTGTTTGGACTTGGAATTATGCTGATCACCAAAGCTTTTTAAGCTCAGGAATTGATTCAAGCTTTTCAGTGGAATTTCCTCAATCTAACTTTGATCAAGTCGTTATTTTCGTTCCAAAATCAAAAGAACTCCTCAGCTATATTTTGCATGTTGTGGTGAGCCATTTAACCATTGGTCAAAATATTTTTCTTGTCGGTGAGAAAAAAGGAGGCGTGGAACGCGCAGCAAAACAACTGCAACCTTATGGCAAAACACTAAAGTTAGATAGCGCGCGCCACTGCCAATTATGGCAATTAAAAATAGAAAAAGCTGAGCAACTTAAGCCACTTGAACAATGGTTAAAAGCATATACAGTTCAAGTAAACCAAGACCAGCTAGAAATCTGTGCACTACCTGGTGTATTTAGTCAAGCGCATTTAGATGTCGGAACAGCCGTATTACTTCCTTACCTATCACAAGTAAAATCAGGTAAGATTGCCGACTTTGGTTGCGGCGCTGGTGTTATCAGCAGCTTTTTAGCCAAATTAAATCCAGAGCAACATATTTTTGCACTTGATGTTGATGCATTTGCATTACGGTCAACTGAGATGACCTTCCAACGAAATGGCTTGGATTTAGCTCAGTTACATCTACAAGCTGTCACAGGTTTAAAAGATGCACCTAAAGAATTGGATGCGATTGTGAGCAATCCACCATTTCATCAAGGGATTCATACCAATTACGATGCAAGTGAAGAACTCTGTCAGCTTGCAAAATCCCACCTGAAAAGCTCAGGTGAGTTATGGATCGTGGCGAACCGTTTTTTAAACTACCCGCCTCTCATTGAGCAAAGTTTTGGTCAATGTACGATAAAAACCGATCAACAAGGATTTAAGGTACTCTTCGCGAGTGCTAAATAGGGTCAATTGACATGTTCGTCTACCCTACAACCTATGAGAAGTGTCAATAGACCCTTATAAAGTTTAAGGAATTTTTATGAGCGATACATCTGCTCCCCAACACCTTCAGCGCAAGCTCGGGGCTCGCCACCTCAATATGATTGCGATTGGTGGATCGATCGGTACAGGTTTATTCCTTGCATCAGGTTCAACTATTGCGACTGCAGGTCCCGGCGGTGCATTACTCGCATACGCCCTAATTGGTATCATGATTTATTTCTTGATGACTAGCTTGGGTGAACTTGCAACACATAACCCAAGTTCAGGTGCATTCTTTACCTATGGTAGCCGCTATGTTGAAGAAGGTTTCGGCTTTGCCTTAGGCTGGAATTACTGGTACAACTGGGCGATTACGGTTGCATTTGAATTAGTTGCAGTTCAATTTATTATGAAGTTCTGGTTCCCAGAAATTTCTGGCTTTTATTGGAGTGCGCTGTTCCTTGCCGTGATTTTTGGCATCAATGCAATGACCGTCAAAGGTTTTGGTGAAAGTGAATTCTGGTTCTCGATGATTAAAGTGATCGCGATTATTGTCTTCATTATTATCGGGATCGCCATGATCGCAAAAATCATGCTAACACCAGATGCATCAGTATTTACGAATTGGACTAAAGGTGACGCGCCGTTTGTTGGTGGTTTACAGGCCATGATCGGTGTTGCCATGATTGCTGGGTTCTCATTCCAAGGTACCGAAATGGTTGGGGTTGCAGCAGGTGAATCAAAAGATCCGAAGAAAACGATTCCGCTTGCGATTAAACAAATTTTCTGGCGTATTTTATTATTCTACATCCTGTGTATCTTCATCATTGGCACCTTGATTAGCTATGACAACCCACTGTTGTTACATGCTGCAGAAAGTGAAAATATCGCACTTTCACCTTTCACATTACTTTATGAGAAAGCAGGATTTGCATTTGCTGCTGGCCTAATGAATGCCGTGATTCTAAGCGCAATCTTATCCGCTGGTAATTCAGGCATGTACTCATCAACACGTATGTTATTTGACATGGCAAAAGAAGGCCGAGCACCAAAATGGTTCTCTCAGCTTGATCGTCGTGGTGTACCAATGAACGCACTTTACGCAACGACGACTGTCGCTGCACTCTGCTTTTTAACCACTTTTATTGGTGAGCAACAAGTGTTTAACTGGTTGCTGAACATGTCAGGTATGTGTGGATTTATCGTTTGGCTTGGTATTGCAATTTCACACTACCGTTTCCGTAAAGGTTATCTTGCTCAGGGTCATAAACTTGATGACCTTGCCTATCGCGCAAAGTTCTTTCCTTTTGCACCATGGTTCGCATTTATTCTTTGTTCTATCATTATCTTAGGTCAAAATTATGAAGCTGTTCTAGGTGGAAAAGTGGATTGGATAGGCTTACTTTCAACCTATATCAGCATTCCATTATTCTTGGTGATATGGCTAGGGTATAAATGGAAACATAAAACCAAACTGATTGCCTACAAAGACATGAATGTTAAAGAAGGCGAATAAAAATCAGGTAAAAACTTGACCTAATTTGAAATATGCGTAAAATTCACGCTCATATTTCAACGGCACACTTATACATTGTATAAGTATTTAAGAAAACAGGAGGATGACACGATGCTATTACTACAGGAAAACACACTTTAGATTTGGCACTGTCATCTCACGGACAAGTGACAAATCTTACGATCACTTGTCCGAATGCCTACTTAAGCCTAGCATTCGCTAGGTTTTTTTATGCCTATTCGGACGGAAGAATTAAAATGACCGAGATAAGAAAATGGGCATACAAAAAATACTCAATGCGAATGCACAATATGGTGTACCAGTAAAAATATTCACCAATGACATTGATCAAGAAAGCATTGAACAACTCAAAAAAATGGCGCAGCTACAGTTTGTACATTCACATATCGCAGTAATGCCAGATGTACATGTCGGCAAAGGTGCGACTGTTGGTAGTGTCATTCCGACCAAGCATGCGATTATCCCTGCCGCTGTCGGTGTAGATATTGGCTGTGGGATGAACGCAATTCGGCTGAATTTAAAAGCCTCGCAACTTCCAGATAATTTAGCGCCTTTAAGGTATGCAATTGAGCGCAAAGTGCCTGTAGGCTTTGAGTTACATAAACAGATTAAGGCAAAAGCCTCAAGTATTATTCCTCTGGAAAAGCGCTTGCAGCCAATTATTAAAAAACATCCAGGACTTATTCGAATGCTCAGAAAATTTGATGCTACATGGCAAAAACAACTGGGTACTTTAGGAGGCGGTAATCACTTTATCGAACTCTGTCTGGATGAAAACCAAGATGTCTGGATCATGCTGCATTCTGGTAGTCGTGGTTTAGGGAATGTGATTGGGACTTATTTTATCGAACTTGCAAAGAAAGAAGCGCAGCATCGGTTTGGACATGTTCCAGACAAAGATCTGAGCTACTTTGCTGAAGGTTCAAATAGCTTTGATGATTATGTTGAGGCAGTGGAATGGGCGCAAGAATATGCTTTTGAAAATCGACGTGAAATGATGCGCCTCATTTTAGAAGCGATTCGACCACTCCTGCCGCCATTTCAAATGACCAAAGAAGCAATTAACTGCCATCATAATTATGTCAGTCGTGAACATCATTTTGGTGAAGACTTGCTGATCACACGAAAAGGAGCAATTCGTGCAGGGAGAGATGAGTTAGGAATTATTCCTGGTTCCATGGGAGCTCGCTCTTATATTGTGAAGGGCAAAGCAAATCCAGAGTCTTTTTGCTCATGTTCACATGGTGCAGGACGAAAAATGAGTCGGAGTAAAGCTAAATTACTCTTTAGCCAAGATGATTTGATTCATCAGACTCAAGGCATCGAATGCCGTAAAGATAGTGGTGTTATTGATGAAATCCCAAGTGCATATAAAGATATTGATCAAGTCATGGCAAACCAATCAGATTTAGTCGAAATCTTGCACACCCTTAAACAAATTTTATGCATTAAAGGTTAATGATATGAAACTTAAAGAGATGCCAAAAATCAAAGCTCGCAACCCTGTTGCAGTATCCCCTTTGTTAAAAAAAGGTGGAATACATGAAAGTGAAAAACCACGAGCACAGCATCGTAGAGATCGACAACAGGCAAAACAACAACTCAACAAAGGTATTTGGTAATTAAAATATTACCTTAAATACATCAATTAAATTAAGGAGAAAGCAAATGAATATATCTTGTCAAACCAACAATATAGCAATAAAAAAAGCGACTCAATTGAGTCGCTTTTTTATGTCATTTAAAACTCAAATTATTGAGCTTATTGACCTGGTTGTACAAGAACAGTACGGCTACCAGTGATCGCAGCGAATACGCGACGGTTCATAGCACGACCTTCTTTAGTTTTGTTGTCAGCAATCGGTTGATCCCAAGCGAAACCTTGAGTAGACAAACGAGAAGCATCAACGTTGTATTCGTTTACAAGAGCTGATTTAACAGAGTTAGCACGAGCTAATGATAAACGTTCGTTTAACTTACGTGGGCCAGTGTTATCTGTGTGACCTTCGATACGAGCAGTCGCATTCGGGTACTCAGATAATTTCTCAGCTACTTTAGCAATTTCAGACTTGTACTGTGGTTTGATGTCTGACTTGTTAGTATCAAAGAATACACGAAGTTCCATGTTAAGGTCTTCAGTTAACTCTTGTGGTTGTGGAGCAACTGGAGTTGGTTCAACTGGAGCAACTTCTACTACTGGAGCAGCAGGCTTCAAATGACCACCAAGAACTACGTTTAAACCAGCAAGAGCTGTGTAGTTCCAGAAGTCTTCATCGATGTTATAAGTACCACGAGCTTCAGTACGAAGAGATAAAGCATCATTTAAGCGCCAGAAAGCACCAAAACCTGCATTACCTAAAGTACCTTCTTCTTTCAAGCCACGACCAGCACGACCTAATTGAGCATCAGTAGCATCGCTGAATGTATATTTATAGTGACCAGCACCTAATAAAACATACGGCTTGATTTTGCTGTCGTAGTTTTTAGTGATTAAATCAGAAGTAACATAGAAGTTACCATTGATTTGTTGTTGCTTATATTCAGAGTTCGGAGAAAGACTGTCTACATCACCTTTAACTTGGTTGTATTCAGCTTCAAAACCTAACCAAGGTGTTAATTCAACACCTAACGCAGCGCCAACGAATAAATCGTCTTGTAACTCACCGCCATTTGTTAGATTTTCGGTGCTATTGTTGTGCTTAGAATCTTGAAATGTGTAACCAAGCATTAATGGTGTTACTGTAACACCCGCATTAGCAGCAGCTAAAGGAGCAGCAACAAGCATAGCAAGTGCAATACGACTCAATTTCATGGATATCCTCCAGAGATAACAATTGTTTGTTGTTCAAGCTTAGCCTATGATTTTTGGCCCCATAAACACAGAAGTGTTCACAGTATTATTTTTAAGCTATTCACTTCACTTTGAATCATACAAACACTTGATGAATTTTCCAAGTGCTTGATAACTTTAACCTCGTAAATTATTGACAAAATTTCTTACAATTTCCGTTGTAGTTCAGTAAATTTTGATTCGCAATGAAAATTTGAATAGCTTATTGTTCGCTCACTTCAAGTTTAGCAGCATTTTTTACATGAAGTAATCGTTAGTTTTTCTAATACTAAACTTAATTTAATAAATACAGTAATTACTTAACACTTTGTTAATAAAAAAATTACAGAAATACATATAGGTCATATTATGTTTAAAACTTTAGGTTTCACAATGAGTGAAGCCATCATCACCATTGCCATTATTTCTATAATCGCAGCAATTGGAATACCCTACTTTAACAATATGCTCATCTCAAATGAAGTAAATCAGATCAAGAAAATTCTCACAATTTACATACAAAAAGCTAAATCTGATGCTCAAATTCATCATAAAAATGTGACTTTGTGTGCAAGTACAGATCTCATAACATGCAGTAATGATTGGAGTCGAGGTTTTATTGGATTTTTTGATGAGAACCGAAATCGGACACGAGAACATTCAGAAAAAATTTTATATGCCAACACAATACCATCAAAATATGGAACATTAGACTGGAGAGGAACACTAAGGGTTAACTCAGTCACCTTTCAAGGAGATACGGGGTTACCAAGAGGTTCAAATGGTAGCTTTTTCTATTGCATGAATAACTCAAATAATCATTTAAAAGTTATTTTAAGCAATATGGGACAGATCCGCAGTGAAATGGTAACGACCTGCTAAAAACTCTACAGTCCAACCAGAAAAAAACCAAAACTCGTATTTTTGACTATACTGCATAGGTTTTGAACATTCTCTACAAATTATAAATCTGGAGACACATAATGACTGATATCGTAATTGTTAATGGTGCTCGTACTGCAATGGGCGGCTTCCAAGGCGCTTTATCAAGTGCAACAGCACCTGAACTTGGGGCGATCACAATTAAAGAAGCAATTGCACGTGCTGGCCTACAACCAACTGACGTTGAAGAAGTGATCATGGGTTGTGTGTTACCAGCAGGTTTAAAGCAAGGTCCAGCACGTCAAGCAATGCGTAAAGCTGGCTTACCAGATTCAACAGGTGCTGTAACAATTAACAAGCTTTGTGGTTCAGGTATGAAAGCTGTTATGCAAGCGTCAGACATGATCAAAGCAGGTAGTGCTGAAATTGTTGTTGCAGGCGGCATGGAATCAATGACTAATGCTCCTTACGTTTTGCCTAAAGCGCGTGCGGGCTATCGCATGGGTCATGGTGAAATTAAAGATCATATGTTCTTTGATGGTCTTGAAGATGCAGAGACAGGTCGTTTGATGGGTTCATTTGCACAAGATATGGCAAATAAACGTAGCTATACACGTGAGCAAATGGATGATTTTGCTATTCGCTCTTTGCAACGTGCTCAAAAAGCAATTACTGAAGGCTACTTTAAAGATGAAATCGTTCCAGTCACTCTTTCGACACGCAAAGGTGATGTTGTTGTTGATCAAGACGAACAACCTTTGAATGCAAAAATTGATAAAATTCCAAGTTTGAAACCTGCATTTGCAAAAGACGGTACAATTACCGCTGCAAATGCAAGCTCCATTTCTGATGGTGCTTCTGCACTTGTACTTACTTCAGCAGATGTTGCTTCTGCACGTGGCTTACAACCTTTAGCAAAAATCATCGCTACGGCTTCTAACTCTCAACACCCTTCTGAATTCACAATTGCTCCTGTTGGTGCGATTGAGAAAGTATTGAAGAAAGCAGGTTGGGATGCGCAAGAAGTTGATCTTTGGGAAATCAATGAAGCTTTTGCTATGGTTACAATGTGCCCAATTGATGACTTTAAACTAGATGCTGAAAAAGTGAATATCAATGGTGGAGCATGCGCATTAGGTCATCCTGTCGGATCAACGGGTTCACGCATTATTTTGACACTGATCCACGCACTTAAACGTACAGCTGGTAAGAAAGGTGTTGCTGCGCTTTGTATCGGTGGTGGTGAAGCGACAGCTGTTGCAATCGAATTGATCTAAAGATTTATTGTCTTATAAAAAATCCTGCCTTGTGCAGGATTTTTTATGCTTGATAATTACAAAAAATAATTCACCTATTGTTCAAATAGCGCTACGTTATGCACTGTATAAAAAAACAACAAGGAGCTTTAAAATGCAACTTAATCACTATCTAAACTTTAAAGGTCAAACAGAACAAGCTTTTATATTTTATCAATCCGTTTTTGGTGGTGAATTTGCGATGCTCACTCGTTACGCAGATATGCCGCCAACAGAAGGTGTCACTTTATCAGAAGCCGATAAAAGTTTAATTTTACATGTATCTTTACCCATTAATGAATATACCGTACTAATGGGCTCTGACGTAACTGATCAATTCTGCGCTCCAAATAGCAGCTTTATTCAAGGAAATAATCACTATATTTCAATTAATATTGAAGATGATGAAATGGAAGCACGCCGCCTATTCAATCAATTATCTGTGGGCGGACATATTGAAATGCAATTAGAAAAAACATTTTGGGGGGCGCTATACGGTGCATTTACAGATCAATTTGGCATCAAATGGATGGTGAATTGTCAATTAGATGAATAAGGCTAAAAGATTATAGCTAAATGCTCATACGAACTAATAGATAGAAGAAATTCTCATATTAAGTTGAATTTTTATGATTAGTTATTCTAAATGGTTTGATTTATTTACGACTAGGAAAAATATAGCTCCATAAAAAGCTGAACCTAAGTTCAGCTTTTTTATTACAAAAAAATTTCTAAGCGCCTGTTTGGTAGCTTGCTTGCGGTACAGCGGTAGAAGCTTGATAAGGATTGGTAAAGTCCTGAAGCCCAGCAGCAGCCTCTTGAATATCCTTGCCCTCTTTCACCACAAAAGTATCAAAGCCAGAACGTTTTAAATAATTTAGAACATCCTTAAAGATATCACCGACAGCACGTAACTCACCTTGATAGCCTTGGCGACGTAACAATGCTGCAAATGAATATCCTCGACCATCATTAAAACCAGCAAATTCGATAAAAATTGCATCAAATGCATCTAATGGAAACTGATGAGTCTCAGGAGAATCATTGACTGTAATATAGAGCGCTTTTTTACCTTGCACATTTGGTAATTGATCAAGCTGTGCTGTTGTTAAAACCACATCACCCGCTGGAACAACACCATCTTCAGCAATCACTTGATAGGTATTATCTGCAATTGTGCCATCTTTAAAAAGCACTTGTAGCGTTGTATTAAGCATAAGCACGCTCCTTAAATGGCTGAATGCCGACACGGCGATAGGTATCAATAAAACGCTCACCTTCATTACGCAAATCAAGGTAAGTATTTAAAATTTCTTCGATCACATCTGGCACAGCATCAGCAGCAAAAGATGGGCCTAAAATATCACCTAAAGACGCATCATGATCCGCATGTCCACCTAGGGTAATTTGATAGAATTCTGCACCTTTTTTATCAACGCCAAGAATACCAATATTCCCAACATGATGATGACCACAAGCATTCATACAGCCTGAAATATTCAGGTCGAGCTCGCCAAGATTATAAATCGTGTCTAAATCATCAAAACGACGGCTAATCGCTTCTGAAATTGGAATTGATTTCGCATTTGCCAATGAACAGAAATCACCGCCTGGACAGCAAATAATATCGGTAATAAAACCAATATGCGCACGCGCCATATTGTGATGTTCAAGAGTTTGCCACAATTCAAATAAATCTTTTTGTGGAACATCCACTAATGAAATATTTTGTTCATGCGTAGTACGGAACTCACCAAAGGTGTATTTATCTGCTAAGTCAGCAATTAAATTCATTTCCTCAGTAGTCATATCTCCTGGCGCAACACCTGCACGTTTCAAAGAAATCGTCACAATACGATAACCTTTAACTTTATGTGCATTGGTATTCACATTAAACCATTGTTTGAATTTAGGATGTTCAGCAAACAAAGTCGTGAAATTTTGATCTTCTAAATCTTGATAATCAAATGGCGTAAATTCTTCATCTAATTTTTTCAAGATTTCTGGTTGAATTTTCAATGCTTCACGTGTGTGTTCAAATTCAGCTTCAACTTTTTGCGCAAATACTTCAGGCGTAAGTGCTTTGACTAAAATCTTGATACGCGCTTTGTATTTATTGTCACGGCGACCATGTAAATTATAGACACGTAAAGTTGCTTCTAAATAAGCAATCAAATCTTCGCGTGGTAAAAATTCACGGATCACACTACCAATGATTGGAGTACGGCCTAGACCACCACCAGCCATGATTTTATAACCGATTTCACCTGCATCATTACGCACGATATAAACACCAATATCATGGAATGCTGTCGCGGCACGATCTTTTTCTTCTAAAGCAGAAACCGCGATTTTGAACTTACGTGGTAAGAAGGCAAATTCAGGGTGGAATGTACTCCACTGACGAATCAGCTCACATGTTGGACGTGGATCAGCAATTTCACCTGCAACTACACCTGCAAACTGGTCAGTGGTTGTATTACGGATACAGTTACCAGAAGTCTGTACAGCGTGCATCTGAACCGTTGCCAATTCAGCAAGAATATCAGGTACATTTTCTAATGCAGGCCAGTTCAACTGAATATTTTGGCGTGTTGAAACGTGCGCATAACCGCGATCATATTCAGTCGCAATCTCAGCAATTTTTCTGAGTTGTTTTGTATTCATTAAGCCATACGGCACAGCGATACGAAGCATCGGCGCGTAACGTTGCACGTATAAACCATTTTGCAAACGTAATGGACGATATTCGTCTTCGGTCAATTTTCCTGCTAAATAGCGTTCTGTTTGATCGCGAAACTGAGCAACACGTTGGTTGATCAGCTGCTGATCGAAGTCAGTATATAAATACATGGCGTATGGCTAGTAAATTCATTATAAAGAGGGCTAGCATAGCGAGCTTTTATTCATCAATAAAATGCTTTTTTTGCATATTTAATAACGGTTTTATTGATAAGCTTATTAAAGGCTATAAAAAGAAAAAGCCCAGATAAATCTGGACTTTTAATCTCCCCTAACCTCTCTTTATAAAAGAGGGGGAACTCCTCCCTTTATGAAAGGGAGGTTGGGAAGGATTTAAGGTAAAGCATAAGCGACGAGATAGTCACCCATCTTAGTACCGAATGAGCCATGCCCACCTGCCATGATCACGACATATTGTTTACCATTGGCTTCATAAGTCATTGGTGTTGCTTGTCCACCTGCAGGTAAACGTGCTTCCCATAACTTATCGCCATTTGAAACATTAAATGCACGAATGTAGTTATCTTGGGTTGCACCCACGAACATCACATTACCCGCAGTTGAAATCGATCCACCAAGACCTGGTACACCAATTTTTACAGGTGGCAATTGGAACAATTGCGGTAAGCTGTCACGAATCGTACCAATACGTTTTTTCCAGACCACTTCATGCGTTTTTAAGTCCACACCAGCAACAAAGCCCCATCCAGGTTGTTTACACGGCAAACCAAATGGAGAAAGGAATGGACTAATATCAACACCATAAGGTGTACCATACATCGGTTGCATACCCTGTTCTGTACCTGCACCACGCGCAACTGGCTCACGGTTTGGATCAGCAGGAATCAAACGACTCACGAACGGTAAGCCAATCGGATTCATAACTGCGACCTGACGATCAGCATTCACAGACATACCGCCCCACTCGAACACACCTAAGTTCCCTGGGAACACGAGGGTGCCATTTTCAGAAGGTGGTGTATAAATGCCATCGTAATTCAAACGTTTAAACTTCACCCGACACATTAACTGGTCAAACATTGTGGCACCCCACATGTCTTTATCTGTCAATTTATCTTTAGGCGCTAAGTTAAAATCAGAGAATGGTTGAGTTTTTGAATAGAACTCACCTTTAGTCTGCGGTCCCCATTTTACAGTTTGTGGAACTGGCTGCTCAGTAATCGGAACAATTGGCTGGCCATTACGACGGTCTAATACAAAAGCATTCCCTGTTTTAGTCAAAACATAAATCGCTGGAACAGTTTGACCTGATTTATCTTGGACATCTGCTAATGAAGGTTGTGATGGTACATCCATATCCCACAAATCATGATGTGTGGTTTGGAAATGCCAAACAAGCTTACCAGTCGTTGCATTGATCGCTAGCATTGAGTTCGCATAACGTTCTTTTAACTCAGTACGATCTCCACCCCAAATATCTGGTGTACCGACACCTGTCGGAACATAAACGATATCTAGCTTTGAATCATAGGCAAGTGGTGCCCATGCATTTGGTGAGTTATGTACAAAAGTCGTGTCTTGACCCGGCATTGCATTAGGATCAGCTGCACCCGTATCGAATACCCATAGCAATTTACCAGTATTCACGTCATAACCACGAATCACGCCCGATGGCTCTTTATTCGAATGGTTATCAGTAACCGAACCTGCTATGACCACTGTAGTACCTGATACAACGCCCGGCGAAGTTGGGTTATAGCCACCTGGATAAGCGTATGGCATGAATTCTTGTAAATTCACTTCACCATTTTGCCCAAAGTCAGAACATGCTTTACCTGTATCAGCATTGACCGCAACTAAACGACCATCATTCACAGGAACGAATACTTTGCGTGGACATTCAGCAGAGCTAGACTTTTTCGCTTGTAAACTGGTAGCAAATTCAGCGGTATTCGCTGCATCGTAGTACATCACGCCGCGACAAGTTAAATGTTGGAAGGTTTTATCCGTTTTGAGTTTTGGATCAAAACGCCATTTTTCTTTACCTGTTGCAGGATCAAGTGCAATCAAATGTTGGTGTGGGGTACACATATACATATTGTTGCCGATTTTGATCGGTGTCACTTGATTGGTTGTTTCGCCTGAATCATTTTCAGTTCGGAAATCACCTGTACGGAATGTCCAAGCCACTTTCAAATCTTTGACGTTTTTGTCATTAATTTGAGTCAATGGAGAATAACGCTCTCCACCTTGGCTACGACCATAAGCAGGCCAATCTTCAGGCGCAACGCCATCGACTGCTTTTGCTTGTTCAGGTTGAGGCGTTTCGATTACACCGTTAATTTCTTGTGGATCATTAAAGATTGAATACACCATCACGACGATCGCAATTGCTAACGTAGATGATAGTGCAACTTTACTTGAACCTAGCTTATCAATACCACGCGTTACAGCAGGTACTAATAACCACAAGCCCAAAACACCTAAAACATCAAGGCGTGGAGCAAGTGCCCAGAAGTCCGTTCCAACTTCCCAAACACCCCAAATCACACTCCCTAACATTAACGCAGCATAGACCCATAATGGGCCAGATGCGCGCTTATAAAGTTGTACTGCTACAATCAGTAGCAACACACCAGCAATTACATAATAATAAGACCCGCCAATTGTCGCGAGCCAGACACCGCCAATGAGCAAGAACAATGCAATCAGGCCAATAATAATGACCGTCAATGTTCTAAGCCCAGATTTTGAAGCAGATTGATTCATAAGATCACCTTGCATCTTTTGATTTTAGATCCATTAAAAGGACAAAAACCTTTCAATGGTCGAATTCAATTCATCAAGGAAACTTTGCAGATGTAATCTTATGCATTGACTAAATGTGCAAAGTTTCTCAACTTTTAGTTAGAAAATAGTTTGAAACTTAATCCCACCAACCCACGTTTTATCGCCATTTTTCAATGCACCAACATGATGGACATATTGAATATTTGGACGAATCGTCAGCCAGTTGGTTGCATGGACGCCGTAATACAACTCACTGTTATATTCTTCATCCAAAAGATTGTTGTTTTTATCATTGGCATGAATACGAGCCACACCTAGAGCAAGTTCATCTTGCGGGCGTTGATCAAGTAAGCCTTTGTAGACCAAACCAACATTTTGCATGTCTTTAACAGCATTGGTTTTTGAATCATGTACTGTGACATTTATAAAACCAGTTAAACCACGATCAGATTGACCATTATGTTGAGTTAACTGTTGCTTGGCTGAGAACCAACCACCTTGTTTGTGTCCTGTTTTACTTGGATTTTCGATTTCAGTTGCATCAGCCGTACTGTAGTAATAGCCAAAACGATACTCACCTGGGAGAGAAAGTGCGCCTAGTTTTGGAGTCCATACAACTTCAGCAGGAATAATTGCCCCACGAGAACCATCAGTACTCAGGTTAAAACCTTTACCGCGCTGTAAATTTTCAGGATTGTATTCATAAGCCCCGATTTGTGCATAAAGATCAGGTTGGAGGTTGTACTTAACACGTAACGCCCACTGACTGACAGGCCAGTTATACCATTGATCACCAACCCAGTTCCCGACTTGAGAACCACATAAAGCTAAGTTTTGGAAATCACAGTCAAAACTATTAAAGTCTTCACCTTCACCAAAACGACCCACTTTAATATCTAAGGCTTGATCTAAAAATTTCTTTTTGATCCAGAGATCAGTAAGGCGCCAAGTTTGACCACGTCCCCAAACTTCTTGCACTGAACTCAGATGCCCTTGCAGACCATCTGCTGTTTGAGAAAGCGATTGACCATCACGATAGGTAATCGTGATCTGAGCTTCTGTATCTTGCCAACCTAAAATTTTGTTTAGATCAAGATGTGTGCCTAAAGCCAATTGTCCAGTATATTCACTGCCATGACTTGAATGCTGTTTAGAATCTAAAACCCCTGCAAACTCACCCGTGTAATCCGCAGAAAAGTTATAACCCTGTTCTTGCAACGCAGTGCGTTGACCGTTCCAATCCCCAAACAGCCATTGACCATTTGGGTCAAAAGCTTCGGCTGCTTGAGTTTGTTGTGCGAAAAGACTCAATGATAGAACGGATAAACAAGAAACAATCAATGATTTAGAGATTGTCATGTTTACGTAACCTTTTATGTTTTTGTATATAAAAGGTTACTCCGATTTTGAAATTACAATTTATTCAAAATGTTAATGATCTGTACAATATGTTAACAATCAGTGATTGAATGCACATATTTTCTACCATTTGCCCTCACCCAAGCCTTGCCCTATAAATGCATAGTTCATTTTCGAACGAGAAAACTTGATTGGACATGCAAGCTGCGGTTCAGTTTGCTCTGCATTTTCAGACAATGGAACATCGACCACCCAGCCACGTTGATCAGCAATTGGCGATACTAATGCCTCGTCAAGGCTGAGTACAGGCTCAACACAAATGTCGAGATTTTGGAATAGCTGTTGCCATGCTGCAAAATCTTGGGTCTTAAATTTCTCCTGCAATGCCTGCTTAACGGCTTGACGATCTTCAGGATCAAAGGATGCACCTTTTGCCAGCAGAATCGGTAAGTCTAATGCTGCTGCTAAACCCGCCATAAATTGCGGCTCTAAACTGCCTACTGAAAAATAGCGACCGTCTTTAGTTTCATAATAATCATAGAAACTCGCACCATTCAACATACCTTGTTCTGGTGCTTGAGGTGTCTGCCCAGCAAGACTTGCTGAAGCAGCCATGCTATTTAAGCTCGCCACACAATCTGTCATCGAAATATCAATGTATTGCCCCATACCACTACGTTGACGCTCTACAACTGCTGCCAAAATCCCAATCACGGCATGTAAAGAACCTCCTGCAACATCTGCAATTTGAATCCCTAATGGAGGTGGTCCACTATCCTGACGACCGCTATGCCCTGAGACACCAGCAAGCGCAAGATAATTAATGTCATGCCCTGCTCGATCTTTGTATGCCCCTGTTTGACCATAACCCGTAATCGAGCAATAAATTAATCTCGGATTAATCTCAGCTAAAGTTTCATAATCCAAACCTAAACGGCGCATCACATCTGGTCGGAATTGCTCAACCACAATATCAAATTCAGAGATTTTATTTTTAAGCAACTCAATATTGGCTGCATCTTTAAGATCTAATGCAATCGACTGTTTATTTCTGTTTAAATAACTATGTGCAGTGGCCTGACCATTCGCATAGGGTGGCATAATCCTTACTAAGTCAGGGCGAGTCGGTGACTCAATATGGATAACTTCTGCACCCATGTCTGCTAGATACATACTCGCAAATGGACCAGGTAATAAAGTTGAAAAATCTAGGACTTTCAATCCCTTTAAAGCAGATGGCATAATAATTTTTACTCAATTTGTTCAAATTTTCTTTTATACTAGGTTTGGATAAACACAAAAACAATGTCATGTTCAGCCATTTACCTTGATAGTTTCGGCAATTTAACATGTACAGAATGAGCAATTATTTTTCTTGTCAATTGCCCAATTTGATATTTTAGACGGTTATTTAGGTCAATTATCGTGAACAGTAAAGAAACTGAAGGATTCAATATGAGCCGTGATACGATCAGCATCCACTTCGTGAATGCGGCTTTAACGGGCGTTAAGCGCCTAGGCATGGACGTTGAAACATTACTTTCACATGTCGGTATAGAAGCAGAATTGCTGCGCCAACCTAAAGCTCGAATCTCCCCTGAGCAATACACTCGCTTTGTAAAAATGTTATGGATGGTCACTCAAGATGAGCACGTTGGCTTTGATGTCCAACCACGTCGTCTAGGTACATTCGCAATCATGTGTCAATTGATTATTCATTCTAAGACACTTGGACAAGCATTAGAGCTTTCATCTCAATTCTACAAATTGTTTGGAGACGAATGGTCTGTCAGTTTAGAACGTGATAAGCATGAAGCTCGTTTGGTTCCTCATATTCCAAAAGCACTCGATCCAGATCATTTCATTACTGAAAGTATGCTGATGATTTGGCATGGTCTTGCTTCATGGTTGATTGAGCGTCGATTACCTTTAGAACGCGTTCATTTTGGCTATGAACGCCCAAACCACGCCGATGAATATGATGCACTGTTCTTTGCGCCAGTAATGCAATTTGATGCGCCACGCACAGAAATTACCTTTGCTGCAGATTATCTCGACTTACCAATTCGACAAGATGAAAACACTTTAGAAGAGTTTCTCAAAGCTGCACCAGCGCAATTGTTAGTGAAATTCAAAAATACCAATTCATTAACATCGCGTATTCGTGATGTATTGAAAAGCCAAATTGGCGAAGAAATGCCAACACTTAATGATGTTGCATCCATGCTTTATCTTTCACCCCAGACTTTACGTCGTCGCTTAGCAGCAGAAGGTAAAAGCTATCAAGGTGTCAAAGATGCCTTGCGTCGTGACGCAGCAATTCACTTATTACTTACACCGAATCTTACGCTTGAAGATGTTGCTCAACAGGTTGGATTTAGTGAAACCAGTACTTTCCACCGTGCATTTAAAAAATGGACAGGTGTAACTCCTGGTTTGTATCGTCAGTTGCATGGACATCATAACTAATTCATAAGCTACTGATTGTAGATAGTCTGAAAGTTCAGGCTATCTATCATTGTTGAT
Organism: Acinetobacter sp. YQ_14; assembly: GCF_043102985.1. Classification (NCBI taxonomy): domain Bacteria; kingdom Pseudomonadati; phylum Pseudomonadota; class Gammaproteobacteria; order Moraxellales; family Moraxellaceae; genus Acinetobacter; species Acinetobacter sp. YQ_14. The sequence continues at coordinate 188,450 of NZ_JBICJJ010000023.1, forward strand.
TAAGAAATTTCACAGCCTGCTTAGGTGAGGTCAGACGAATAAACCGAATATGATGATAGTTAGGGTTCTGCATCAAAGCTAAGTATTTTTTTCGGTTTTTCGGATAGGATTTGAATAGCCATACAAAAATAGATTCCTTAGACAACATCATTTTTAAACTTTCTCGATTATTTGAATCTTCCCATAACTTTTTTTGACTGATCACACGCCCTAAAGTGCGTTTAGTAAGACGATATAAATTGATGTGAAAGGAATAATCTAACCAGATGACGGTATCTACTTTCTCCATCATCATTGGAGTAGTACGAGTATAAAGTCCATCAATGACCCATCCTGTCGCAGCATTTTTCATGGCGATTTTCAGCTTCAAAAACAAGGCTTCATTTGTCGATTCTTGCCAATCATCTAGCCAAAGTAAATTATCAAGTTCAATGTATTGTAATTGTTGTTTTTGAGCCAACTGACGAGCAAATGTAGATTTACCTGAACCTGTTGTACCAATAATATTAATAAACTTCATTTGTTAATAGCACAATAAAAAAGGGATGTGAGTTTAAACAACATACATCAGCTTGTGAACCAGCCGATGTATGTTGTAAATCAATTACTTTTCTCTCGCTGCTTGAATGAGTTTTTCTGCATTATCCCCTGTGACCTGCCAAGTAAGGCAACGCACGCTGCCACCCATTGGACAAACACTTTCAGCATTTATAGGAATGACTTTCTTGCTGGTATTTTGCTTGATAATCGTGAGTGCTTTTTGGTCATGCGGCATATTAAAAGTTGGTACATAAATATTGTTATGTGTGACCGTGGCATTTAAATTCACACCACAGGCCGATTCAAAACCTTCCCACTGACCTTTGGGATTGGTCTTATATTCAACAGGCACTTCCACAATTTTTGCAGTTGGAAAAGAAGTTTTTAATTCCTTCATTACTGAAGTTCTAAATGATGGTGTTTTCGAATAGTCATTCACAAGCAATGTATTTTTATCTACCCAACTGACCATGCCATCTGAATGTGCCAGCACTTCTTCATCAGGCTCTAGAATAGCAACTTCTGTTGCACCTAATGCGGCTTTTAACTCTTGTTTGGCTTCATTGTAGCTAAGTTCATTATCTTCCATAAAACGAGTGGTGGTAATGACACGACCCGCATAATCATCAACAAGGTTACCCCCATCCATCATCAAATTAGTTTTGGCTCTTTGAATTTGATAACGATCAGCAAACTGACTAAAACTTTTTTGCACATCTTTACTTTGCTTTTTGGTCATGGATGCCCAAGTATAGGTAAATTGCACAGGCTGCATTGGATTCACCGTGGTGAAGTCACGCATCCAAATATCACGGACATCATCTACCAGTAAGATATCTTCGGGAACTTTTCCCGTGAAATAAGGCTTGGTATCCTCATCCACCAAAATCACAACATTATCATTACCCAAAATTGATTTTGCATAATTAATCTGGAAATCCACAATCCGCTGAAAGGCTGATTTGTAATAAGGATCATACACAGAAGGCGACGATAATACCAATAGCATTTTGTCATCAGCGACCTGATTAGAATACGTTTGGCTCACCTTATTTTTATCCTCGATTGCTTTTTTATTTTCAATATTACTTACAGATGAATCACATCCAGAAAGTGACAAAATCAATGCCATGACAGCATAGTGATGCTTTGGTTTTATCATGTGCTTTCGCCCATCTTTTCTATCCATTATTTCCAAACACTAGTCTAATCGAAGATGTCCAAAGACTTGCAGAAAAATACCAATGTTAACAATTGACTTGATCAGTTGCTGAACCCATCAAATTGGCGAAAAACATCAAACTTGCCAATGTTTATCATCATTGCACTAGCACTTAAATTGAGTACACTCGATAAACAACAATTTTAAGGTGATACAAGGAAAACCTATGAGCGAGGCCTACATTATTGATGCCATTCGCACGCCACGCGGAAAAGGAAAAAAAGACGGCTCACTTCATGAAGTAAAACCAATTACTTTACTGACTTCATTACTGAATGAATTACAACAACGTCATCAACTCGACACGTCGAGAGTAGATGACATCGTATTAGGCTGTGTAACACCTGTCGCAGACCAAGGTGGTGATATTGCAAAAACCGCTGCAATTGCCGCGGGTTGGAATGATGATGTTGCAGGGGTACAAATCAATCGATTCTGCGCATCTGGCTTAGAAGCGGTAAACTTGGCAGCACAGAAAGTACGTTCAGGTTGGGAAGACGTTGTCGTTGCTGGTGGCGTAGAGTCAATGTCACGTATTCCAATGGGTTCAGATGGCGGTCCTTGGGCACTTGATCCTGAAACCAATTTAAAATCTTCATTTGTTCCACAAGGCGTTGGCGCAGATCTTATTGCAACGTTGGATGGTTATAGTCGTGCAGATGTCGATGCATTTGCTGTCGGCTCACAACAAAAAGCCGCTGCTGCTCAAGCAAATGGTTATTTCGATAAATCAGTTGTGCCTGTAAAAGATCACTCAGGTGTCATGATTTTAGAAAAAGATGAATTTATTAAAGGCAATACCACTGTTGAAGGCTTAGCAAAGTTAAATGCGAGCTTTGAAATGATGGGACAAATGGGCTTTGATGCAGTTGCATTACAAAAGTACCCTGAAGCTCAAAAAATCAATCATGTGCATCACGCGGGTAACTCGTCAGGTATCGTGGATGGCGCTGCGGTTGTACTACTTGCTTCTGAAAAAGCGGTCAAAGAACAAGGTCTAAAACCACGCGCCAAAGTACTCGCTACAGCATTAGTCGGTACAGATCCAACCATTATGTTAACAGGTCCTGCCCCTGCTGCTCGCAAGGCGTTGGCAAAAGCTGGCTTAACAATTGATGATATCGATCTTTTTGAAGTGAATGAAGCATTTGCTGCTGTAGTCATGCGTTTCATCAATGAACTTAAAGTACCTGCCGAAAAAGTCAATGTGAATGGTGGCGCGATTGCAATGGGTCATCCATTGGGTGCAACTGGTGCCATGATTTTAGGAACTTTACTTGATGAGTTAGAACGTCAAGGTAAAAAACGTGGTCTAGCAACATTATGTGTCGGTGGTGGTATGGGTATCGCTACCATTATCGAGTTGGTGTAAGGAGAACAACATGAGCGCTATTAAATACGAAAAAAACGCTGACAATATTGTAATTCTTACCCTTGATTCATCTGGTCAATCTGCAAATACTATGAATGCAGAGTTCCGCGATTCACTCGATGAAGTCAGTCAAAAATTAAAGGCTGAAACTGAACTGAAAGGCATTATTTTCCGTTCTGCCAAGAAAACCTTTTTTGCAGGCGGTGACTTGGATGAACTGATTCAAGTACAACCTGAACATGCGACTGAGTTCTTCAAAATGATTGAAAAACTCAAAGGTGACTTACGTACGATTGAGACTTTAGGTGTGCCTGTTGTTGCAGCTTTAAACGGTACTGCTCTTGGCGGTGGCTGGGAAATCGCTTTAGGCTGTCATTATCGTATTGCCATCAATGATCCGAAAACCAAATTTGGTTTACCTGAAGTAACTTTAGGCTTGCTTCCAGGCGGTGGTGGTATCGTGCGTATGGTACGTTTGCTTGGTCTACAAAATGCATTTCCCTTCTTGATGGAAGGAAAGCAGTTTGGAGTGGATAAAGCAAAATCGCTTGGTTTAGTACATGACACGGCTGAAAATGAACAAGAGCTTTTAGATAAAGCGATTGCTTGGGTTAAAGCCAATCCGAAATCACAACAACCATTTGATGTGAAAGGCTACAAGATCCCTGGTGGCGATCCTAAAACGCCTGCGGTAGCTCAAGTATTAGCAATTGCACCAGCGATGCTACGTGACAAAACCAAAGGTTGCTATCCTGCTCCTGAAGCGATCATGGCTGCCGCGGTTGAAGGTGCGCAAGTCGATGTGGATACAGCTTTACGTATCGAGTCACGTTACTTCACTCAACTGACTGTTGGTCAAGTGTCTAAAAACATGATCGGTACATTCTGGCATGGTCTAAATGCAATTAAATCAGGTGCAAGTCGCCCTGCTGATGTTGCAAAATGGCAAGCAACAAAAGTCGGTGTATTGGGTGCTGGGATGATGGGTGCAGGTATTGCCTACTCAACCGCAATCAAAGGCATTCCTGTAGTACTCAAAGATGTGTCTGTAGAAAATGCAGAGAAAGGTAAAGCTTACTCGCAAAAGCTCCTTGATAAACGCGTTTCGCAAGGTCGAATGTCAGCTGAAAAACGCGATCAAGTCTTAGCACTAATTACTGCAACCGCAGATGCGGCTGACCTACAGGGCTGTGACTTAATCATCGAAGCAGTATTTGAGAATCAAGAACTCAAAGCCAAGGTGACTCAAGAAGCTGAACAGTATTTAGCTAAGGGTGGAATCTTTGCATCGAACACCTCAACTCTGCCAATTACGGGTTTAGCAACGGCAAGTAAAGATGCACAGAATTTTATTGGCCTGCATTTCTTTAGCCCAGTCGACAAAATGCAATTGGTCGAAATCATCAAAGGTAAAGAGACTTCTGCCGAAACATTGGCTAAAGCCTATGACTTTGTACAGCAAATTGCTAAAACGCCAATCGTAGTCAATGACAGCCGTGGCTTCTTCACCAGTCGCGTATTCGGAACCTTTATTCAAGAAGGTATGCGTCTTCTTGCTGAGGGCGTGCATCCAGCGAAAATCGAAATGGCTGCACTCAAAGCAGGTATGCCTGTAGGTCCATTGGCAATTCAAGATGAAGTCTCTTTAACGTTGACCGAGCACGTTGCAGGAGAAACACGAAAAGCACTTCAAGCAGAAGGTAAAGATTTACCAAAAACACCTGTGGATGAAGTGGTTCACACCATGATTCATGAGCTGAATCGTAAAGGTAAAGCCGCAGGTGCTGGTTTCTATGATTATCCTGAAAATGGTAAAAAACATTTATGGGATGGTCTAAGCCGTTGGACAAAAGCCAATGATATTTCTGAACAAGATATGATTGACCGTTTCTTGTTTGTACAAGCACTCGATACTTTACGCTGCTATGAAGAAGGTGTTTTAGAGTCAGTGATTGATGCCAATGTTGGTTCTATTTTTGGGATCGGTTTTGCACCGTGGACAGGTGGAGCAATTCAGTTCCTCAATCAAAATGGTATTGAGCAATCACTTCAACGCTCAGAAGAGCTTGCTGCTAAATTTGGTGAACGTTTCAATCCACCAAATTTATTAAAAGAGAAAGCACAGCAAAAAACTGTGATTCAATAATCTTGATTCACTAAAGCCCGTTAAGGCCCGTATGGAACTCCTTGTCTGTACGGGCTTTTTATTCTCTCGACAAAATCACAGCAAAACATCTGAGTAATACATTACAATTTATGCTATAACTTTACCCAATTAAGCTTTATTTTTTCGCATCTTTTGGGAATTTCTTATGTCTGAAAAACTCTGTCCTGAAACATCTCCTTGGGGCTGGAAAGCACTCATCATCACTTGTATTTTAAGCTTTTTATTTATGGTGATTTTCTATTTGGCGATCAACAATGAGCCAGATTATATGCCAATGAACCAAAAGAAAGCCGTAACTCCAGCTGAAATGTCACAATCCTCTATGCCAATGGAAATGGACAGCACTGAAGGCCATCAACATAATCACTAAAGTGTTACTGTCGAACATGATAAATCTGTGTTAAACAGGGATTTATCATGTTATTCGAGATTTTCAATGCTTCAACAAAATCGTCAGGCACTGGTCGTTGAAGGTGGTGGAATGCGTGGTGCATTTACCAGCGGTGTCTTAGATGCATTTTTGCAGCAACAGTTTAACCCCTTCGATCTATGTGTCGGAGTTTCTTCTGGTTCAACCAATCTCGCCAATTACTTAGCTGCACAACAAGGTCGCACGCTACAAATCTATTTAGATCACTCGCTTCGTTCCGAATTTATCCAATACGGTCGCTTTTTTAAAGGTGGTGACTTACTGGATTTAAAATGGATGTGGGATGTCGTTGAAAAAGAACATCCGCTAAATCAAAGTCATTTATTTGCCAATCATCCTGAATTCTATATGGTGCTTACTCATGCTATTTCAGGCGAAGCCACCTATATCAAAGCGTCAAAAGACAATATCTTAGAAGGTTTAAGAGCATCAAGCTCAATACCTGTATTGACTCGTCAAGCTGTTGAAGTCTTTGGTGAACCTTATTTTGATGGTGGTGTAGCAGATGCCCTTCCCATCCACTGGGCTGCTCAACAAAACAATGTTTCAAAGCTTATGGTGTTGCGTACACGACCAAAAAGCTACTTCAAAGCAAGCAGCAAAGGTGATCAATTCCTAGCAAAATATATGTTTAAACAGCAAGGAGGATTTGCTCAGAGCCTATTAGCACGGACTCAACGTTATAATGACTCGGTAGAATTTGTACGTTCGTCATCACAACAAAAAATCTTAGAAGTATGTCCTCCTGATCTCAAAAATATGGCGGGCCGTCTCTCTAAGAACAAAGCCAAAATCCGTTATAGCTATGATGTTGGAATAGAAACAGGGCTTAAAGCAATTGAGCAGTGGAAGCAGCTTTAATCAAATAATCAAGCCGTCAATCTCAGCAATGTTGACGGCTTCTCGTTCAAATTCCGTAAACATTCATAACCAATCACTTCAATATTTTCAAATCAATCACTTCAACTCAATCAAAAATATAAATCATGAAAATGCACTCAAACACAGGATAAAACCATATAATATTTATGGTTTTCTGAGCATTGCTCAGTTCTTTATTTTTGTTATTACAATGCAAAATTTAATTTTTTTATTTTTGGATATTTTTTATGAGTGATCGCTCAAATTCTCACAAAGATTCTAACGAAACTGTTTTAGGCTGGAAATTTGTCATCATCGTTGGTGTACTCAGCACCATTTTTTTAAGCTTTTTCTATTTAGCAATGACGCAAGAACCTGACTATATGCCGGGCGCGCAACGTAAAGCACAACAAGAAAAAGAACTGGCTCAACATGCATCTGCTGCATCAGAAGTTGTTGAGCAAAATCAGCAAAAATAAGTTGATCGAATGATTCACTTATAAACTGTGAAGACCAATCGGCATCACCATTTCAATATGAGGGATGCCGCACTCATCATATTCATCGCCTTGTATGCTAAAGCCAAGCTTTTCATAAAATGAAATTGCATGAACTTGTGACGATAGCTGTAAGCTTGGTCGTTTTTGAGCCTGAGCGTAAGCAATTATCTCCAACATAATCAATCGACCTATGCCCTGACCACGGTAAGCTTTGAGCACAGCAACACGTCCTACACTATTGTTTGCTAATAACCGAGCCGTCGCAATCGGTTGGTTGTGATCATAAACGATAAAGTGCTGAGAAATTGCATCTTGATCATCCCACTCATCTTGCTCAGGAATGTTTTGTTCAGAAATAAAGACCAATTTTCGAATGAGTTTTGCATCCTGCTGTAATTGATCCCACGAACCCTGTTTAACGCTGAACATATTTCTCTCTTAGCATTTACAGCCGATATTCTCGATTGGCATTTGATCTTGCAACAATAGTTCTAAGCTTTGCTTTTGAATGCCATACATTTCCTTTAACGCTTGAATCTGCTGCATAATTTTTGTATCAGGCTGCTGAATATCTTTACGCTTGGTTGCTAAAATCATTTTATTCTTACTGGTGTGTTCTAAAGAAACGAACTCAAAAACTTTGGTTTCATAGCCATAAGCTTTTAACAATAACGCTCTCAACGTATCCGTCAGCATCTCAGCTTGTTGCCCCGCATGGATTCCGAATTGCAACATCGGTTGTAATACTTCTGGACTTTTCAACTGCGGGCGTAATTCTTTATGACAACATGGCGCACACATAATCATTGAAGCATTTAAACGAATACCTGTATGAATCGCAAAATCAGTTGCAATGTCACAGGCATGTAGTGCAATCATTACATCTAATTTTGCTGGTTGATAACTACGCACATCACCTTCAAAAAAATCAAGATGATTAAATCCAACCTCATCTGCGACCTGCTGACAGAACTCAACTAAGTTAGAACGTAATTCAACACCTGTAATCAGCGGCGTTTTATTTTGAGCCTGTAAATAATCATATAAAGCAAAAGTTAAATAACCTTTACCTGAACCAAAATCTACAATGTTCAACGCTTGTTGGGATGCATCGATTTGTTCATAGGCATTTGAAAAGATTTCAATAAACTTATTAATCTGTTTCCATTTACGTGCCATGCTTGGAATTACTTGTCCCTTTTCATCAGTAATACCAAGATGCTTTAAAAATGGACTCTGCTGTTGTACATATCGATGTTTTTCACGATTATGCTGTTGCTCGATTTTAGTTGCTTCTGCTTGTTTTTTTTGTCGACTTAACATCGCTTTCTTTTTATTTTTCTTAAGTTGAACATCTTCATGCAACGTAAAAAGATTGACTTGTTTGGATTGCGATAAAAGTTCAGCAATTTTTTCTAAACCTTCATCAATAGAATAGTTTTTGGTCATGTCTTGTGTCGGATAATGATATAGACAAGATAAAGTAGCTTGACCTTGTAACTCAATTTGACGGAATGTCATTTTCTCTAATTGTGCCAACTCACCTTTATACTGACTCAAGATCAGACGATCAAAGCTTTGATTTTCAATCGATTGCTGGATATCCAAGAAAAACTGCTGTTCTTGTTCAAATGAAAAATTCGGCGCAAACATAATGAAAACCTGACAAATAGAAACTAAATTTTAAAGCGTCTTACTTTAAAAGGGAAATTGCATTACGATACAGTTGTATTTTTATGCAGCCTAATTGCTAGATGAACACAAAAACATTGTTGGACTATGACCCGAAAGAAGAACTACTTAATGCATATAGTCACGGTATAGGTGCTGCACTCGCACTCATTGCATCTGTATGCTTGATTATTAAGGGACATACATTGCCACTCGGACAATGGATTAGTCTATGGGTCTACGGCTTCAGCCTTGTCTTATTACTGTTTAGTTCAATGATCTATCATTTTGCGCAAGATGAACGTAAACGTTATTGGTATAAAAAACTGGATCATACTGCGATTTATTATTTAATTGCAGGAACCTATACCCCCTTCCTCAGTATCGCAATCCCAACAGCCAAAGCGCATTACTTACTGATTGCACTTTGGGTTATTGCTTTGATTGGCACACTGTTTAAATTAGTTTTTATTCATCGTTTCCAAAAGGTCTCTTTAGCAGCTTATCTTGTCATGGGCTGGTTAGCTGTTTTGGTGATGGATGATATGCAAAAGTATCTCTCACAGGGTGCAATTCAATTACTCATCGCTGGCGGTGTTGCCTATACGGTCGGTACGTTGTTTTATGCTTTAAAAAAGGTAAGATATACCCACGCAATTTGGCATGTTTTTGTGCTAATAGGGGCAGGTTTACACTTTCTAGCAATCTATTGTTATGTACTTTAAGCTTGGTCACTCAACAACTTAAATCTTAACTTTCAGTTTTCTGAGTAAATCCCGCATTCAAAAAGGAATTTCAAGACAGTTTCATTTCTGCTTCTTGAACACAAAAAATGAAGGTCTTGTATGTCGTCAAGTTCTACGACTGTCACCACAGAAGTGGCAACCAATTCAAAAGTAAGGGTATTATTCGCCAGTCTGGTCGGCACAACGATTGAGTTTTTTGACTTTTACATCTACGCCACCGCAGCAGTCCTGATCTTCCCTCATCTATTTTTCCCTGAAAGCAGTGGCAGTGCAGCTATTTTGCAATCATTAGCGACATTTGCGATCGCATTTATTGCACGCCCGATCGGTGCTGCCATTTTTGGACATTTAGGGGATCGAATTGGACGTAAGGCAACACTTGTAGCTGCTCTGTTGACCATGGGTATTTCAACCGTATGTATTGGTCTCCTCCCAACTTATGCTCAAATTGGAATCGTTGCACCTTTATTATTGGCCTTGTGTCGTTTAGGTCAAGGGCTTGGTTTAGGTGGTGAATGGAGTGGTGCCGTCCTACTTGCAACTGAAAATGCCCCTGAAGGTAAACGTGCTTGGTATGGAATGTTCCCTCAACTGGGTGCACCAATTGGCTTTATCTTGGCAACAGGTTCCTTCCTATTACTTACTGCATTTATGTCTGAGCAAGCATTTATGACTTGGGGATGGCGTATCCCATTTGTCGCAAGTTCAATTTTAGTGTTAGTGGGACTCTATATTCGTTTAAAACTGCATGAAACACCTGCATTCCAAAAAGTTCTGAACAAACAGAAAGAGGTCAATGTTCCTTTCAAAGAGGTGATGACCAAACATTTCCCAATGTTAGTGCTTGGCACAATTGCTGCAATCTGTACCTTCGTGGTGTTCTATCTCACTACCGTTTTCGCCTTAACATGGGGAACAACACAGTTGGGATATACGCGCAGTGAATTCTTAGAATTACAACTGGTTGCTACCTTATGTTTTGCAGGATTTATTCCTTTGTCTGCAATTTTTGCTGAGAAGTTTGGTCGTAAAAATACATCGATTGCCGTATGTGTATTATCTGCTTTATTTGGTTTGTGCTTTGCCCCTTTACTTGGCTCAGGTAACCCAATTCTCGTATTCTTGTTCTTGTGTATGGGACTTTCGATTATGGGATTGACCTATGGTCCAATTGGCACGGTACTGTCTGAAATTTTTCCAATCTCAGTACGCTATACAGGTTCAGCATTGACCTTTAACTTAGCAGGTATTTTTGGTGCTTCATTTGCACCCTATATTGCGACAAAACTTGCTGAAAACTATGGCTTAGGTGCTGTTGGTTTATATCTCAGTGTTGCGTCAATCTTATCTTTAATTGCATTTTTACTGATTCGTGAAACCAAAAACGATGATGTAAATAATCAAATTTAGTGTTTTATATTAGGCTGAGCATTGCCGTGATGCTCAGTCTGTCCAAGCACGATTTATAAGTTAATTACATCCATTCTGCCTTTGTTCTCGTCATTCATCTTCTATCGAACAACCACTCATCAGACAGCACAGTTCATCGCATTATATTGATCAACGCCACACATTCTCGGCAATATTTTTTATGCTAGAATAGCCGCCTCCTATTTTTTAGACGATTGTACTTATGTACGCAGTGATTATCGTTGCCGTATTTTTAGTCAGTTTTTTATACACTTTTTACCGTGGTAAGGAACGATTAAAAGCATCTCGACAATTATTCGACCATTCTACATTCTTAGCACCAGTCAACATGTTTATGACTGGTTTTTCTAAATTACCTAATCAGCCATTCTTTGATGTTGCTCAATTTCCAGAGTTAAAACCATTACAAGATAATTGGCAGGTGATTCGAGAAGAAGCTATTCAGCTACAAAGTCAAATTAAAGCAGCTGAAAAAAATAATGATGCAGGTTTTAATACCTTTTTTAAACGTGGTTGGAAGCGTTTCTATTTGAAATGGTATCAAGGCAGCCATCCATCTGCACAACAACTTTGCCCTAAAACAGTTGCCTTGCTTGAAAGTATTCCTTCTGTGAAAGCTGCCATGTTTACAGAACTGCCTTCTGGTAGTTATTTAGGTAAACATCGTGACCCTTATGCTGGCTCAGTACGCTATCACTTAGGTCTCGTAACACCAAATAGTGATGATTGCTTTATTGAAGTCGATCAAGAGCGTTATAGCTGGAGAGATGGTGAGGCAACGGTTTTTGATGAAACCTTTGTGCATTGGGCTGAAAACAAAACTGATGAAACCCGTATCATCTTATTCTGTGATATTGAACGCCCAATGAAATGGGGCTGGGCACAAAAGTTCAACCATTGGTTTGGTCGTAATGTCATGTCAGCAGCAAGTTCGCCTAATGATGATCAAGATAAAACAGGTTTTATCAACCGTATTTTTAAATATGGATATGCAGTTCATCACTATGGACGTGGTCTAAAAGCTCGTAACCGTCCACTTTACTATGCTTCGAAGTGGTTATTGTTTACCATTATTATTGGCTTAATCCTGCTACCAAGTATTTTATAATCCTGATTCATCAATAAAAAAGAGATGCGAAAGCATCTCTTTTTTATTGCCTACTCGATATTATTGAGCAGCTTGCTGTGTCTGAGCACTTGCAGTTTGAGCTGCTGCAGCATCAGCAGCTTGTACAGCCGCTTCACCAATTAAAGCAATCTTGGCTTTTTCTTGGCTTTTTGCAGATAGTGCCGGATTAGACGCAACAATACGATTGATGTTTGCAGAGTTTGCAGGCGCAATTGCCGCAGTTTGCAATACAATTGGACGATTACCCGTATCACCGAGCGTATAGCGAATTCCTGTACGAGGACTGACAACTGTCGTCACTTCACGTTTCACTTGCGCTTCGGCTGTAGTTGAACCTTTTGCAGCTATCACTTTATCAACAGTCGTCGTTTGCGGCGCTTCATTTGCAAATGCTAAACCAGTTACTGCTGTACTCGCTAAAACTAAAAGTTGTAATGCTTTTTTCATTGTCTTCCCGCTTTTAATGCGAATTCAATCAAGATCTTTAAGTTCATTTATGAAACTACAAAGCCAGTTTTGACTCAAGTTACTTCTCGTAAAAAAAGCAGAGACCTATGCTCTGCTTTTTATATCATCTGATCTAAATCGTTTAGATTTTACCGTGACATTGCTTATATTTAAGACCAGACCCACAAGGACATGGCGCATTACGGCTTTCTGGTACAGGGAATGCTTGGTTCAAATCACCTTCAGTTTCCTCTGAAACCGTCAATTCACCAGTTAGACCATCAACCTCATCATGCTCAAATGAAAGACGCATAGATTCAGCTTGACGTTGCTGTTGAGCCTCTAACTCAGCCAACTCCTCAGCTGTCGGTACATGTACACGAGAAAGATCAGTCACCACATCTGACTTAATGATACCAAGCATGTTCACAAATAAGTTAAATGCTTCTTTTTTGTATTCTTGCTCAGGATTTTTCTGTGCATAGCCACGTAAGTGAATACCTTGGCGTAGGTAATCCATCGCCGCTAAATGATCTTTCCAGTGACGATCTAGCGAATTCAACATGAAGTGACGTTCAAGCATTGAAGCTGATTCAGCACCCATTTGTTCACGACGTTGACGATAACGTGCCACAACCTCATCAGAGATACGTGCCACCAGACCTTCTTCATCTAAACGGCGATCTTGCTCTAACCACTGTTGAATAGGAAGATCAACCCCTAAATCCGCGCGTAATGCATTTTCTAAACCTTCAATATCCCACTGATCATGAATTGACTCAGGTGGAATAAAGTTCGCAATAACACCCTTCATCACCTCATGATGCATTTCTTCGATGTAGTCTTGCAACGTACTTTCAGCGAGGATTTCATCACGTTGAGAGTAAATAATCTTACGCTGTTCGTTATTCACGTCATCGTACTTCAATAAGTTCTTACGAATATCAAAGTTACGCGCTTCTACTTTACGTTGTGCATTCTCAATTGAACGGCTCACCATTTTGTGTTCAATGGCTTCGTTCTCTTGTAAACCCATCGCACGCATCATCGCAACAACACGATCACCTGCGAAGATACGCATCAAATCATCTTCAAGAGATAGATAGAAACGTGACACACCTGGATCACCTTGACGGCCCGCACGACCACGCAGCTGGTTATCGATACGACGTGATTCGTGACGTTCAGAACCGATAATATGTAAACCACCTGAACTTAAAACATCTTCGTGATCTTTTTCCCACTGTGCTTGTAAACGAGCTTCATCTTCAGCAGTATGATTCTCAATTTTTGCAAGTTTGGCTTTCCAGTTACCACCAAGCAAAATATCCGTACCACGACCAGCCATGTTAGTTGCAATCGTTACCGCATTTGGGCTACCTGCTTGTGCAATAATATCTGCTTCACGTTCATGCTGTTTCGCGTTCAAAACTTCGTGATGAATACCAGCTTGCAATAGTTTTGCAGATAAAATCTCACTCGCCTCAATCGTTGCTGTACCAATCAAAATTGGTGCAACACCTTGAGTACGGATATTGGTAATTTCTTCGATGATAGCGTTGTATTTACCATTACGATTTAGATAGATTAAGTCGTTGTGATCTTGACGAACCATTGGACGGTGCGTTGGGATAATCACAACATCTAAGCCATAAATTTCTTTCATTTCTGCTGCTTCAGTATCAGCAGTACCTGTCATACCTGAAAGCTTTTTATAAAGACGGAAATAATTCTGGAACGTGGTTGTTGCTAGAGTCTGGTTTTCAGGCTGAATTTCCATGTTCTCTTTAGCTTCAACCGCTTGGTGCAAACCTTCCGACCAACGACGACCAGGCATGGTACGACCCGTGCTCTCATCCACAATAATGACTTCTTCTTTTTGAGTCTGTGGATTCACACCAATGATGTAGTGCACGTTCTTTTGATAGAGATAATGCGCACGAATCGCAGCAGTGACATGGTGAACCAAATTTAAATTGGTTGCTGAATAGAGGCTTTCACCTTCAGCTAACAAGCCCATACGAATCAATTCTTGTTCAACAGTCTCATAACCCACTTCAGTCATTTCAACTGAACGCTGTTTCTCGTCCACCCAGAAATGGCCGCCATCAGCCACTTTCTCTTCTTTTTGTGGATGTAGTTTTGGTGGAATACTGTTGATTAACTGATAGAGCTGAGATGAATCTTCGCTTTGACCAGAAATGATCAATGGTGTACGCGCTTCATCAATTAAGATCGAATCGACCTCATCAATAATCGCATAGCTTAAACCACGTTGTTTTTTCTCTTGTAGAGAAAACACCATATTGTCTCGAAGATAATCGAAACCAAACTCGTTGTTCGTACCGTAAGTAATATCAGAAAGATAAGCTTGAGCTTTCTCATCAGGCATTTGCATCGAATAAATCACACCGATGCTCAAACCTAAAAATTCGAATAATGGACGGTTCAACTCAGCGTCACGCTGTGCTAAGTAATCATTCACGGTAATCACGTGAACACCTTGACCACTTAATGCATTGAGATAACATGCCAATGTACCCATGAGAGTTTTACCCTCACCTGTACGCATCTCGGCAATTTTACCTTCATGAAGTGTAATACCACCGATTAGCTGAACGTCATAATGACGCATACCCATCACACGTTTTGCAGCTTCACGACAAACAGCAAACGCTTCTGGCAATAATTTATCTAAGCTTTCACCGTTGTTAAATCGTTGTTTGAATTCTGGAGTTTTTGCAGAAAGGTCTGCATCGTTTAGTGCAGATATCGTCGGTTCAAGCGCATTGATTTGCTCAACAATTTTACGCATGCGTTTGAGTTCACGCTCATTTTTAGTACCGAAGATACCTCCGATCAGACTTGCCAACATGAATAAACTCTCTAATCCTGTTTGTTTAAATAGGTAATTTTTTCTTAGCTTTCGAGCTTAAAGCTTTCATCAAAGAAAGCTGAATAAGCCTTATTATGGTGTCAGAAATAAGAACTACAAGGGCTTTGCATCCAAACAGGTAAAAAAATCTGCTAGGCGATTCTGACATCAATCAACTAAAGACGGTTAATGTAGCAAATTTGCATTTAAGTTACATCGACTTGAATGTGAAATTCTGATCAATATTTTAACACCGCTTTTTTGCTTATATCTTAAAAATGGATAACAACATCAAAAAACAATAATTTTCTTTATAAATTGAATGCTGCATATTGAGTTCATACAAGACCATTACACAATATTTTTAGGATTTATTATGACATTACGATTAGGCGATATCGCTCCAAATTTTCAACAAGAATCAAGTGTAGGCCACATTGATTTTTATTCATTCTTGGATGGTCATTGGGGTGTTTTATTTTCGCATCCAGCCGACTTTACCCCTGTTTGTACAACTGAATTAGGCTTTACGGCAAAGCTCTCAGAGGAATTTAACAAACGTGGTGTTAAAGCGATTGCTCTTTCAGTTGATGATGTTGAGTCTCATAAAAATTGGATTCAAGACATTAACGAAACTCAAAATACGACCGTTAATTTTCCGATTATTGCAGATAAAGACCGTAAAGTGTCTGAGCTGTACGGATTCATCCATCCAAACGCCAGTGAAACACTAACCGTTCGCTCACTCCTTATTATTGATCCAAATAAAAAAGTTCGTCTGATTATTACCTACCCTGCGTCCACAGGTCGTAATTTTAATGAAATACTTCGTGTGATCGATTCATTGCAATTAACGGATCATCATAAAGTTGCAACACCTGCGAATTGGCAACAAGGTGAAGACGTTGTAATTATTCCATCATTAAAAGATGAAGATGAAATCAAACAACGTTTTCCAAAGGGCTATAAGGCAGTCAAACCTTATTTAAGATTGACACCACAGCCTGAACAAGATTAAAGCTTATGCTTTAATCGCGGTGCAAGACAAACGAAGTACGTAGCAATAAAGACGAGCAACGCTCGTTCCTGAGAATCAACAAAGCCCTGTAAGAAAGATAAACAGATATGCTGGTAATTAGTTCTTAAAGGCTTCAATTAAAGCGTAAAATACACAAGATTGTGCAATTTAAAAACTTAAAACTCCATCGCCTATCTATTCGATAGACATTTTTTTGAAATAAATATTTGGGTATGCACGCATCAATAGGCTATAAGGATAAGTCAGCTCATTACACAATAAAAACACTCATGATCTATAACATCCATCATTTACATTGTGGAAGCTTTTGCCCTGTATGCGCGCCATTATTTGGACAGAAAGGTTGGAAAGCACATCTGGTCTGCCATTGCCTCTTAATTGAAACTGATCGAGGCTTAGTGCTGATCGATACAGGCTTGGGCTTACAAGATTATTTAAATATGGAAAAGCGCCTAGGTACTTTGGTTAAAAAAGTTGGGCATATCGAATCAAATTTAAAATTAAGTGCAATTCAACAAATTCAACAACTCGGTTTTAGTCCAAATGACGTGAGACATATCTTTGTCACTCATCTCGATTTTGATCATGCAGGCGGTATTTCTGATTTTCCAAATGCAACAGTTCATGTACTTGCAGCGGAGTTTAATGCAACGCAATCCTTATCTGTTAAAAATAAACTGCGTTATAAAACAGACCAATTTAAACAACATCGCTATTGGAGCTTTGCTGAACATAATGATGGCGAAGAATGGTTTAATCTTCAAAAAGTCAGAGGATTACCTTTATTTCAAGATGAAATCT
Organism: Acinetobacter sp. YQ_14; assembly: GCF_043102985.1. Classification (NCBI taxonomy): domain Bacteria; kingdom Pseudomonadati; phylum Pseudomonadota; class Gammaproteobacteria; order Moraxellales; family Moraxellaceae; genus Acinetobacter; species Acinetobacter sp. YQ_14. The sequence continues at coordinate 205,681 of NZ_JBICJJ010000023.1, forward strand.
CGATGATTCCCCTTCTAGGACATACGGCTGGTCACTGTGGGATTGCAATTAAAAAATCTGATGGTTGGTTACTTTTCTGTGGTGATGCTTATTATTCACATTTAGAGCTAGATCCGAAGAATAAACTTCGTGCACTCGGTATCACTGAACGGTTATTTGCAGAAAATAACCAGCAACGAATACATAATCTCAAGCAGTTACAATATCTCGCTCAACACGAATCAAGTATTGAGTTAATTTGTGCGCACGATCCAGTTGAATTTAACCGTTATCAGTAATATGAAAAGAACTCTTATTGCCACGATTTTAGTTACGACACTGAGTGTCAGTGGATGCATGAAGCACCCGAGCTTAGATGACGAGCAACGCCCCCAAAACTGGGGAACACTCATCTCAAATTCGCACAATTTCTATCAAGTGAGTCAGGATGTATTTCGAAGCGAGCAGCCAAATGCTGAGTTAGCCCAAACATTGAAATCTGAGAAAATTGATACCATCATCAATTTGAGAGCTCGCAATGAAGATGCCATTGTTTTAAAAGATCAGAATTTTAATTTGGTTCATATTCCAATTTATACGTGGGCAATTAATCGTTCTGATTTGTTGAAAGCAATGAAAGCGATTCAAACAGCAAAACAGAATAATCATAAAATTTTAGTGCATTGTTATCACGGTTCTGACCGCACTGGTGCAACGATTGCCATGTATCGAATTATTTTTGAAAATTGGTCAATTAATGATGCCGTAAAAGAAATGAAAGAAGGCGGCTATGGTTATCATGTGATTTGGAAAAACATTGATCATTTATTTACACCTCAAAATGTAAAATGGATTCAACAGCAACTGTCGAATCCATCTTAAATCAAAGTTTAGGCAAGGGTTTCATTTAACGTTGATCAAGTGGAACCCAATCAATTACCCACGCTGACTTCATATTTAAACTTTCATCGCTGGTGATCTTCTTACGAGTCGCATCTGCAACATCACGGTCTTTGGCAGGACCGACCATAATACGGATACCTTTAGACGTTGGGCTTGTTGTCACTTTATAGCCTTTAGCACGTAGCTTTGATACAACAGCATCTGCATTGGCTTGATTCGCAGCCAAAGCAACCTGAACCATCCAGTTCTTATCGCCACTTTCCATGATCTCACGCGCTTTATCAGCCTCAGCTTTCTTCTTAGCTTCATCAGCCTTACGCTTTTTCTCATCAGCAGCTTTTTTATCTGCTTCTGCTTTACGTTTTTCTTCGGCAGCCTTCTTCTCAGCTTCTGCTTTACGCTTATCTTCAGCAGCCTTCTTCTCAGCCTCAGCTTTACGTTTATCTTCAGCAGCCTTCTTCTCAGCCTCAGCTTTACGCTTATCTTCAGCAGCCTTTTTCTCAGCTTCTGCTTTACGTTTCTCTTCCGTCGCTTTCTTGTCCGCATCAGCTTTTTGCTGATCTACTTTTTGCTGTTCAGCCTTTTTCTTTTCGTCTTGCTTACGTTTCTCTTCTGCCAGACGTTGTGCTTTAGCCTTATCATCTTCAGCAACTTCTGGTGGAATATTGTCTGAACTTTCTTGCTCAGCTGCTCGGCGTGCATTTAACGCTGCATATTCTTCAGCTGCTTTACGTGCTGCTGCCGCTTCTGCCTCTTGTTGCATCTTCAAAAACTCGGCGGCTCTTGCTTCTTGTTCAGCAACTGCTTTTTCACGAGATCTACGTTGCTCTTCAAGTAAACGTTTTTCTGTTTCAACATCAACCGCTAAAGGTTGTAATGAAACCATGTCACTGTCTTGTGCAGGCTGTGCAGTTTTTGGAGTTGAGTCTGTTTTGGGAATAGGATGAGTAATCTCAGCTTGCGCTTTGTCTTGCTCTATTTCTTCATTACCTTTCAGAAGTAATGCTGCCAATAAAACACCACCACCGAGTAAAACAACGCCACCCATCCAACGTTGTTTGTTATTCATTGACATTCTTCTAAATACTCCCAGACCGCTTCCAAGGTATGAAACGAACCACAGACTAAAATCAATTGATTGTTATTGCTTTGCTTCAGTGCAGTTTCAAACGCTTGCTGAATGCTGCTAAACTCATCGACCTGTTCACCACGAAGCGCATCAGTTAACTGCGGCATAGGCGCGGCTCTAGGCACATCTAAAGTAGCAATAAACCAATTTTTTACTGTTGTTTTTAGTAAATCGGTGACAGAAGCAATATCTTTATCTGCCAACATGGAAAATACAGCCACAACTTCTGTGTACTGTTTATTGTATTTTAAGAATTTTCGCAACTGATTCAATAAAAATTCGACGCCATGTGGGTTATGGCCCGCATCAAAGATCACCGTTCTATCTTTAATTTGACGAATTTCAAAACGACCTTGCAATTGAGCATTTAAAATTCCGCTTGCTATTGCAGCTTGTGTCACTTCAACACCACTCACCAATATGGCTGCGACTGCTGTCGAAATATTATCTAACGCTAATTGACCAACAGGTAATTTTAGGGTTGTACCAGAAGAAGCAAAAGACCATGTCTCACCATCTTCATTTAATTGATAAAAATAATCTCGATTCAGCGTATACAACTGTGCTTGAGTGTCAGTGACTTTATCTTGAATCGCTTGAGGGAGCTGTTGTTGACCAGCAAAAATGACAGGAATATTGGGACGAATAATACCTGCTTTTTCAAAGGCAATCTTTTCAATGCTGTCGCCTAACCAATCAGTATGATCCAATCCAATATTGGTAATAACCGCAATATCAGGATCGATCACATTAACAACATCTAAACGACCACCTAAGCCAACTTCAAGTACCCACACATCACATTGCTGTTGCTTAAAAATAACAAAAGCAGCCAAAGTGGTTGCTTCAAAGAAAGATAGGCTCAGCTCACATTCACGGCGTGCTTGATCAACTAAAACAAAAGCATCAATCAAATGCTGATCATCAACTTCGATTCCAGCAAGTTTAACGCGTTCATTAAAACGATAAATGTGCGGGGATTGATACAGCCCAACTTTATAACCTTGCGCATTTAAAATAGCAGCTAAAGTTGTTGTGGTTGAACCTTTGCCATTAGTTCCAGCAACCGTAAAAACTTTTGCTTTAGGTCGCATTACACCTAGCTTTTCAGCGACAGGAATAACACGTTCTAAACCTAAATCAATCCCTGTAACATGAACATGGCTCCAATAATCGAGCCATGTTGTTAATGTATCTGTAGAATGTGGTGCGTGCTGTCTCAAGGTAAGTTCATCAGTTTAGCTACAAGTCTGTATACAGTATCACGTAATGCATGACGATGAACAATTTGATCGACCACACCATGATCAAGCAAATATTCTGCACGTTGGAATGGTTCTTCCAATTTTTCACGTACCGTTTGTTCAATCACTCGTTTACCAGCAAAGCCTATCATAGCCTTCGGTTCAGCAATATGTACATCGCCTAACATGGCCAATGATGCAGTTACACCACCATAAACTGGGTGAGTGAGTACCACTAAATAAGGTACACGTGCTTCTTTCATTTTTTGGATTGCAGCTGCAGTACGCGCCATTTGCATCAAAGACAACATGCCTTCTTGCATACGTGCACCACCAGAAGCTGCGAAACAGATTAATGGTTGATGTAATGCAATCGAACGCTCTGCCGCTTGTACAAAACGATCACCTACCACTGTGCCCATTGACCCACCCATAAAGTCGAAGTCAAATGCACATGCAATCAAATCTAAACCTTTAAGTGAACCTTGCATGACAATCAATGCTTCAGTTTCACCCGTTTTATCTTGAGCCTCTCGCATACGATCTGGGTAAGGGCGGCTATCCACAAACTGTAATGGATCTTTTGCACTAAACTCTTGTCCAAGCTCACCATTGACTTGATCAAAGAACCAGTTCAAACGATCACGGGCGCGCATACGTAAATGCTCATCGCACTGAGGGCAAACGTAAGCGTTAAATGACATTGCGGTACGTGTCACAAGTGCATGACATTCAGGGCATTCAATCGTAGGTTCTGTAAACGTCGCTTTGAATGTCTGTTGTTCATCAGCAACTTGAATACCTGGAACTTGACGATCAGTCCAAGGTGTTGAAGGGCTAAGAACCTTCCCTGCTGTTAATTCTTGACTCATACTAACTCATCGAGCGCAGCTCGAAGCTCCTTCACTTTATTCACCGTCTGTTGCACAGCTTCATCTGCTGGCAATGCTGCAAAAGATTTAACGAAAGCACTTCCTACAATCACCGCGTCAGCAACTTGACCCATTGCTTTAGCAGACGCTGCATCACTAATCCCAAAACCAACACCTACAGGAACATTGGTTTTCGATTTAATTTTTGCAATACGCGCCGCAGCTTCTGAGGTATCTAATGTTGCTGCACCTGTCACACCTTTTAGTGACACGTAGTAAACAAAACCGCTGGCTTGATCAACCACGTGTTGAATACGATTGTCGGTTGATGTCGGTGCAAGCAAGAAGATTTGATCCATCTCATTTTGTTTCAAGACTTCACCAAACTGCTTCGACTCTTCAGGTGGTAAATCCACCAAAAGAACACCATCAACACCACAGTCTTTCGCATAAGCGACAAACTTTTCATAACCAATCACTTCAACAGGATTTAAATATCCCATCAAAACAACGGGGGTCGTTTGATCTTTTTCACGAAAGGCTTTAACCATATCCAAAGCATCTAAGGTATTGGTTCCGCCTGCCAAAGCACGCTCAGCAGCTAAAGCAATCACAGGACCATCAGCCATTGGATCTGAAAATGGTAGACCAAGCTCAATCACATCAACACCTGCTTCAACCATTTGATGAAGCAAAGGAACTGTTACTTGTGGATGCGGGTCACCTGCCATTACATAAGAAACAAGCGCTTTACGTTGCTGAGATTTAAGCTGTTCAAAACGAGTGGCAAGACGTGACATAGGATTATGCTTTCCTTGATTTATATAAATTGAGGAGTTGTTTGTAGTCATACAAAAACACTGCATTGTAACGCTATTTTTTGTTCATTGAACAGAGTTTGACGTGATTGCAACAGTGAATATGACGACTTCCAATCCCACTTGCACATTTATCTATATTTTCAATTTTTTCTCAATGATCAAAGCTTCCTAATTTTGAGCGAATATCTCGGCATTTTAGAAATTAGCAAAGCTCCTTTATACTACGCGCAATTTCTAAGTTTTCTTTTTATTTTTATGTCTGCCCACTCTCAGGAAAAAGTGCAAAGCAATGCGCTTGCTTTGTTGCCGCTATTGGTATTTTTGATCATCTTTCTCGGGAGTGGTCTATATCATTCAATGATAGGGACTGAATTTGCGTTTTATCAAGTCAAAGCACCTGTAGCAGCGATACCCGCTGTCATTTTGGCATTACTACTGTATAAACAAAAGTTAAATGCGGCAATTGAAGAGTTTCTACAAGGTGCGAGTCACCCTAATCTCATATTGATGTTTATGGTGTTTATGCTGGCAGGAGCATTTGCAAGCGTATCAGGCGCGATTGGTAGTGTAGATGCCACGGTTCAGCTTGGGCTGTCTTTGATTTCAGCCGAATATGTCTTACCAATGCTATTTATTATTGCCGCTTTCATTGCAACCGCAATGGGAACATCAATGGGAACGATTGCAGCCTGTGCCCCCATCGCCTTTGGTTTCTCACAAGCAACAGATATTACCCCACTCTATGCAATCGGTGCTGTGGTTGGCGGTGCAATGTTTGGCGATAACTTGTCTATGATTTCAGACACGACTATTGCAGCAACACGCAGTCAAAATGTTGAATTAAGAGATAAATTTAAAGTCAATGTTTGGATCGCATTGCCAGCGGCAATCATCACACTCGGGGTTTATATTGCACTGAGTCATCAAGCCAATGCGATTGAATCTAAACCTTTTGATATTTGGTTGATTTTGCCTTATCTCGCTGTATTTTTTCTGGCATTTACTCGTCTGCATGTCTTAGCCGTTTTAATGGTTGGTGTCGTCTTGTCTGGTGCGATTGGTTTAGTAACTCTACCTGAATTTAATCTTGCAAAACTCAACAGCAGTATCTATGACGGTTTTGTTGGCATGTTCGAAGTTGCATTACTTTCGATGCTACTTGGCGGGCTTTCGGCATTGATGCAAAAAGAAGGCGGATTAGAGTGGCTAATTCAACGTATTTATGCGATTACACGGTTATTTAAATTTGGCAAACAACGTGCTGGCGAGTTTGGAATCAGCTTCCTCGTGGTCTTCTCTAACCTATTTGTTGCCAATAATACCGTTGCGATCATTCTTTCAGGTGACATGGCACGAGAAGTTGCTAAAGAATATGGTGTTGATCCTAAACGTAGTGCAGCATTGCTTGATATTTTCTCGTGTGTGGTGCAAGGAATGATCCCATACGGCGCTCAACTTCTACTTGCTTGTTCAATTGCTAAACTCTCACCTGTTGAGCTCATTGGACATATTTACTATTGTTGGATTTTGGCTATCTTTGCTATTTTCGCAATCGCATTTAATTATCCACGTTTAAAAAACCAATAGAAAATTTGAATTACTGATCAAGCTCTACTCTTAATAACGCTTTAATTTAGACAACAATCTACTATCGTGACAGGCGACATGGATGTCGCCCGTTGGACTTGTCTTGCGCTGCATTTCAAAGCAGTGCTTTAAAATTTGCTCAGGATGAAACGTCAGTCCAACAGAGGATTTTTTACTTTCATCCTTAAAAGTAAGGAAAATATCAAACCCATCTGATTATTCATCAATTGAACGACCTTAGTTAAACTCACTGATGAATTAAAAGTTTGACTAGCAGTCTGATTTAAAATCTAAAGAGATTTTAAAAACTGTTTCGGCGTATGCCCTGTCCAACGCTTAAATGCACGCCCAAACGCACTTTGATCCGCATAATTCAAAAGTTCCGCAATTTCAGAAAGTGATTTTCCTTGTTGTAAATACAGCTTACTTTGCTCCAAACGATATTGATCTAGAATATCCTGAAAATTAAGCTGATATACCTTGAGCTGTCGTTGTAAAGTTCTTTCAGAACAATGCAATCGCTTAGCCACATAACTCTGCAACACTTCCTCTTGTTGTACTAAACCTTGCTCAATATAAGTCAAAATCTTTTGTTTGAATTGTTGTTGCTGAATCTCAATCGAGCTAATCCGACTCAATGACTGTTGCGCTTGTGTCGACAACACCTGATTCAACTGCTGATCCGCCGCAATACTTTTGGCCTTTAAAATCTGGTTGGAAAATCGTATCGCATATTGTCCAGCTTGAACTTGAATAGAACAGCCATAAAAACGCTCGAAATGGTATAGCGATGTATGCGGTGCATATCCAAACTGAATCATTTGCGGTGGTGCTAAATGATCTAACACAATCGACTGAGCAATTTTAAAAATCAATGCTAAATTAAGCTCATACATTTCTCGATAGTCAGGATAAGATGCGCTCCAAACGATTTGAATATATTCAGGTAATTGCTGAACATTGAGTTGTTCTAAATTGGTTTGCTTGAACACCAGAGAATAGTAACGTTGTAGCAACTGCAAAGCTTGCTGCAAATCAAAACTGGTCGATGCCAAATAGCCCATCAATCCTAAATCTTGCAAATTGGCATGTTCAGCTAGAACCAGCGTAATCGGCCGTGTGAAATGTGGTTGAGCGGCTTGTAACAATAAGGCATAACGCTCAACGTCAAAGTCTTGTTCATCAGGGTTTTCTAGACAGTTTTGGAAAGCGTGCCAAAGCTCAGGCGAAACAACTTTTGACAAATCAATTTGTTCTTGTTGTAAAACGCGATTAAATAGCCGCAAATATCCAATTATAATTTTAACTGACATACGCCAATCTCATCCCTGATATGTCGTTATTTGTATAAAACTTGGCTGTAACTGTCAAAACATTTTGTTGAACTTTTTTCATACTGAGTTCATGAAAAAGACAAGGAATAGCAAAGATGAATGCACATGTTTCCTATCAAGTTGATCCAATTGTAAGAACCAAATTAGATTTTCACTTAGATCAAGCACCTCGCTTTTGGTTTGGCGGTGATCCTTTCCGCACACGTATGTTTGATGCATTAAGTCTCACCTTTCCTGATGGCGAACGCTATTTTATTGAGTGCGTGCGTTTATTCCGCGACAAAATTAATGATCCTGAGTTACAGGAACGTGTTGCTGACTTCATTCGTCAGGAAGCACAGCATGGTATTGCACACGACAAAATGAATCAGATCATGAAAGAACAAGGCATGCCTGTTGATCAGTTCACCACACGTTTGAAAAAGATTTTTAGATTTGAATTAAAAAACCGTTCAGCTCAATACAACATTGCCATGACCGCAGCCGCAGAGCATTTAACTGCGTTAATGGCAGATACTTTTTATAGTAAAAAAGAGACTTTAGCGGAGGCAGATCCATTTGTTCGTGCGCTATTCGCTTGGCATGCGATTGAAGAAATGGAACATCGTGATGTTGCTTTTGATGTAATGAAGCAAGTCGGTGATGTACCGGAAGCCACTCGACGTTTTGCACTGCTCTTCACCACCGTCATGATGTTTGGTTTTACTTTGTATCGTACGGATGTAATGCTAAAAACTGACGGTTTTAATTTAAGACAACGCTTTGATATGGCACGTAAAGGTTTACCGTGGTTCTTCGGTCGCAATGGTATTTTGACTGCAAAAAGGTCTCAATATAGTGACTGGTTTAAAAAGGACTTCCATCCAAATCAACATCCAGTGATTCGTCAATATGATGTTTGGGTTGATACTTTAGCGAAGACCAATGATCCAATTGCTGCAGGTGAAGCTTTTTGGCAAGCAGGGCTTTAATCTACTATTATATAGAAAATCTCATTTAGCACTCCACCGTACAACGGTGGAGCAAGATAAATATTATTAGTCTAACGCCTTTATCCATGTACTAAACTCCTGTGATACATCATTATTATTTAATAATTCTATCCACTCACACTCATTATTATTTATCACATCTGAAATAGTAAAAACTATCACACCATCACCATCCATATCCGAAAAAAAGTTCTCTTCTTTCAATTCTTTTAGTACTAATACACAGGATTGATATACATCTGACTTAAATTGCTCATATTCATTATTAGACTCGATTAATTTAGCCTCAACTCTTAAATACTCAGAAATTTCATCAAAAAATTCAACACCTTTAAATTCATGGCTCCACTCACTTGGGCTCCAACGATAATATACTTTATCATCAGGATCATCATTTATCATTTTAGTTAAGTGAATACAGCTATTTAGTGCTGGGCAAACGGTGATTGCATCAGTATCTGAATATAAAGCGTAGCCGCAAAACCTCAGTTCAGGCTCCTGTTGTCTTACATATTTAAAAGCATCTATAGCTGCTTCTTTAATTTTATCTTTAATAAATTTTCTATCCAATATATTCTCCAACATATTAAATTTAAATTTTTATTTATAATAAAAATTTAAATAGTATCATTTTTTAAATTCACTGCTACGCAATTGAATGCTGGCCTGTATGATATTTATACCTATGACTTAATTTCACTGAGGCATGACATACTTAATATCAGAAAAAAGATTGATATTTTTCAACATCACCACTTCGCATAATGCTGTTCTAACAACCCATATTCTTGATTTAATATCACCAATTCAACATTTTCATGTTCAATCGTACCGCTGACTTTGGCTTGCCATTGATTAAACTGGCTGCCGATGAGACGTAAGTTAATATTCTCAAAACGACACCAGCCTGTTTCCACCATCAAGTTTAAACATCCACCTAATGAACGAATCGACCATGTCATTTCACTTTGTTGTTCAAATAGAACATCAGTCAGTGGATACAAACGTCCATTGACCCACAGCGCATTTTCATTACCAAAACTTTCATTCACGCCAGATGCAAGGTTTAAACCAATACGGCGATCATTTTTATCTATAAATTGGCATGACAACCAAAACCAAGCTGTTTCAGGACGAAGAAAACCACAAGTATCATCCAGTGCTGCAAGGCTATGAGCATTAAATTCAATCTGTTGTCGATCTGGGCTAATAAAGAACCCTTCAACCGCCAATGTGGTTTGCTTTTGAGTATAAGTCCAACCATTAATACCTGTCGGGCTACATAAACTTAAGGCATCCGTACCCGCACAAAAAATCCGTGCTTTTAACTGAATTTCACCATGCTTAGTTACTTGAATATAACGCACGCCATTGGCATGTTGCATATCGAATTGATAAGCTGACTTTTTGAAATAACTTTGACTAAATAATGGTTGTTCATCCAGTTGCGTTTTCATAGCAAGCGGTTGAATTGCATTCCATTCAATTACTTTTTTAGCGAGATGGTCATAGACATAGAAAAAACCATGCCCTGCCCATGATAGATCGACAATCGCGATGCCAATACTGAAATGCTCATGCTGTAAGCCACAAAATTTAAATTTTTTATATTTAAGTTGTTTGCGCCAGCCTTTAAGTATCTGGCCATAAGGTGTTTTATAAATATAGTCATCTAGATTTATTCGTGATGGTACGTGGTCAAAACGCCCATAACGAGGCTGACCATTGGCTTGTATCAAATCCATTTCAAAACATTCCATGACTGATTGTTTAAATCTTTGCCAATAATAGTCTGTAAATCAGAAGATTAACACCATTAAAAGAATAAAATTTATACAAAATTTGAGTGTGATTCACCATTTCTTCAGACAACATTCACGAGTAGATGTCGTCCATTTTTTCATCAAAGATTCATACGAACACTTTATTTTAAAAACAATCTTATACCAGTTGATAAAAATATGACTCTGCAAACAATATTCAAAACAAAAGCATTATGCTTAATGCTTTTAGCTTTGACGGCATGCAACGACAATAACGATGATAATAACAATCAACCACCTGTTGCTGAACGCCAAAATCAAAGTATTAACATCCTTGCATTCAATGACTTTCATGGAAACTTAGAACCACCGAAACGCTATATTGAAGCAGAAGATCCAACAAATACCAGTAAATCAGTACGAATCCCTGTTGGTGGGGTAAGTTATTTTGCCGATGCAATAAATAAACTCCGTGCTAAATATCCAAATAATGCTGTCGTTTCTGCTGGTGATTTAATTAGTGCTTCCCCGCTCACCTCATCGCTATTCCTAGACGAACCAACCATTGAAACCATGAATGATATTCATATTGATTTCAATGCTGTAGGGAATCATGAATTTGACCGTGGTACAGATGAATTACGTCGTTTACAAAATGGTGGATGTGAGCAATATACCAGTGCTAAACCATGTCAAATCAACCCAAACTTTGAGGGTGCAAAATTCAACTTTTTGGCTGCCAACGTTTCGATGAAAGCAGACCCAAGTAAAACATTATTTCCTGCATATAAAGTCAAAACCTATGGTGGCATTCCAGTTGCCTTTATCGGTATGACCTTAAAAGCAACACCCAGCATCGTCTCTGCTGCGGGTATTAAAGATGTTGATTTTCATGATGAAGCCGATACAGTCAATGCTTTAGTTCCCGAGTTAAAGAAACAAGGTATTGAAGCCATTGTCGTTGTAGTGCATGAAGGGGTTGCACCAAGTACCAAGTTTAATAGCAAAACATGTGATGGATTAAGTGGGCCACTATTGGGAATTTTAGATCGCTTAGATCCAGCTGTAGATGTTGTTGTGTCTGGTCACACACATCAGTCTTATATTTGCGATTACGCAACCAAAAATCCGCAAAAACCATTTTTACTCACTTCCGCTGGTCAATACGGTACAGCAATTACCAATATTCAACTGGAATTGGATGGAAAAACAGGTGATGTGATCAAAAAAGATGCCTCTCAAGTTCCTGTTCAAAGTGAAGCGTATACCTCTGGTTCAAATACGGTAAATTTGACTAATCTTTATGAAAAATTCAATAAAACGCCGAGCATCGAAGCCATACTTGATAAATATCGCCAAGCAGTAACGACTATCTCTGCTCGCGTTGTTGGTACTGCGAACAGTGTAATTAGCCGTACTGCAACTGAAAGTGGCGAAAGTGCATTAGGGAATCTGATTGCGGATGCCCAACAAGCCGCTGCATTAGCTGCTAGTGATCAAGGTTCTGATTTCACCTTAATGAATCCAGGCGGTGTACGTGCTGATCTACTCATTAACACCAATAATCAAATCACATTCGGCGACGTATTTACGGTACAACCATTTGGTAATTCATTAGTGACTTTAAGCCTTACGGGCAAACAAATTCGTGATGTATTAGAGCAACAATGGTCTGGCGCAAATGCAGCAACTGTCCGCATCTTGCAACCATCGAAAGAGTTTAGTTATTCATACAACAAAGATAGTTCTGTATCACCGCGTGCAAGTCTTGTTATGGTCGCAGGACAACCACTTGTTGATACGAAAGTTTATCGTGTGACCGTAAATAGCTTCCTTGCAGATGGCGGTGATAACTTTACTGTTCTAAAAGATGGTAAGAACCCAATTGGTGGCGGTCAAGATATTGATGCATTGGAAAAATATGTTACTCAAAACTCTCCGCTTACGGTACCAAATACCAATCGAATCAAGTTAGTTCAATAAAATAGTGAGTAAAAAAAGGGAAGCTTTTGCTTCCCTTTTTTATTGAGCTTTTAACCTATGGTGAGATAAGTATTTTCCCAAATGGTCGGGTTAAACTCACCTTGAACCAACTGGATATAGCGACCTGCTACATGATCGATAGGAATACAATCATCTACATCAACGACACGGTCTGTATGCGGTTTATGCCAGTGTTGCTCGATATATTGCTTACCGAGCTGTTTTGCATTTGTTGAATCTGTAGCCACAACAAGATGATAGCTATGTAACTCACCGAAAATATTCGGGACATATCCACCCAAGTTGATCAAATACAATTTTTCATCCGAAACTGACGGCGCTGCATCAGAAAAATGTATTTGGTACTTCACACCTTGCGATTGCACACCTGAAAATTGTGCCCAAGCATCAATATGCAGTCCTTTCAACTCACCAAACCAAGCTTGTTTTAACTGTGGCATGATTTGAGGTAGTGTTTCACCTATTGCCATTATTACATCATGAACTTCAGTATTGGCTTTTGCATGTCGACCACCCAACATCACCATAAACAAACTTGGCATTGTGAAAACTTACATCTCAACCATTTCAACGCCATCAATACGCGCAACCGTCATTAAGTCTTTATCACCACGACCTGAAACGGTTGCAATGATAATTTGATCTTTAGACATGGTTGGCGCAAGTTTAGTGACATAAGCCATGGCATGAGAGCTTTCAAGTGCAGGAATAATCCCTTCAATTTTAGTGAGATCACGGAAACCTTGTAGCGCTTCGTCATCGTTGATTGGCACATATTCAACACGTTTCATATCTTTTAAGAAACTATGCTCTGGACCAACACCCGGATAATCCAGACCTGCTGAAATACTATGTGTTTCAATGATCTGACCCTGTTCATCTGACATCAAGTAGGTACGGTTACCATGTAATACGCCGACATGACCTGCATTTAATGGCGCAGAGTGTTTACCAGTTTCAATGCCGTAACCAGCTGCTTCAACACCATACATTTTCACATCTTGATCATTCAAGAATGGATAGAACAAGCCCATCGCATTTGAACCACCACCAACACAAGCAACCAATGCGTCAGGTAACCGCCCTGCTTGCTCTTGAATTTGACGGCGTGCTTCACGACCAATAATCGACTGGAAGTCACGAACAAGCTGAGGATATGGATGTGGTCCAGCAACAGTACCGATCACATAGTAAGTGCTATCAACATTGGTGACCCAGTCACGCATTGCTTCGTTCATGGCATCTTTCAATGTTTTTGAACCACTTTGTACAGGAACAACTGTCGCACCAAGCAAACGCATACGATATACATTCATCGCTTGACGTTTTACGTCTTCAGCGCCCATGTACACCACGCACTCCATACCCAAACGTGCTGCAATGGTTGCCGTCGCCACACCATGCTGACCTGCACCTGTTTCAGCAATGATACGCTTCTTACCTGATAGCTTTGCCAATAATGCCTGACCAATCGTGTTATTCACTTTGTGTGAACCCGTGTGATTCAAGTCTTCACGTTTCAGGTAAATTTGCGCACCGCCGAGGTGCTGAGACCATCGTTCAGCATAATAAAGTGGACTAGGACGACCAACATAGAACGCAAGATCACGATCAAACTCTGCCAAAAACTGAGCATCATTTTTCATACGACCATAAAGATTTTCTAAATCTTCAAGTGCAGCCATTAGCGTTTCTGACACAAAACGTCCACCATGAATACCGAAATGCCCTTGAGCATCTGGAAACTGGGTGTAATCAATCACGTTATTTTGCTGATCCACGTCGGACTCCTTGCATAAATTTTTCAATGAGTTGTTGGTCTTTTATACCTTTTGCGGACTCTACGCCTCCGCTGACATCCACAGCAAAAGCCGCTGTAGTATCCATAGCTTCACTCACATTTTCAGGTGTTAATCCACCTGCCAAAATTAGTGGAATTTCAAGTTGAGGAAATTTGTTCCAATCAAAGCGATGCCCTGTTCCACCCTTTAAATCAGGATGCCATGCATCTAACAATACCGCACTGGCACCAGCCGATTGATAGCGTTGAACTTCTGCCACTACATCTAAGTCAGATTTCACTTGAATTGCTTTATACCAACGACGTTTACATGATTCTGCGATCTGCTGACATTGTTCAGGTGTTTCATCACCATGTAGTTGTAATACATCCAACGGAACTGAATCAAGCACCGTTTTTATTTCTTCAGCACTAGCATTTACAAACAATCCCACCAATTGCACATAAGGCGGAATAAGTTTTGCCAACGATTGCGCTTGCTCAATAGTGACATGGCGAGGACTAGGCGGGAAAAATACAAAACCGATTGCATCTGCGCCTGCCTGCACCACAGCTTGAATATCTTGTGCTCGAGTTATTCCACAAATCTTGGCGCGAGTTCGCATTTGAGATTGGCGCATGATGTGTCCAATTTAAAATGAATATTTTGAAACCATCGCATTGTAATGCAATTTGACTCACTTGGGGCAAAGTTCATTTCGAAATGCGATTGTTTAAAAAACGTTAACACTTTATACTTCGCCCAATATCGCAACAAGTCTAAAGCAAATTCTTTTGCTTATAGGGAAGTTGGTGAGAATCCAACACTGCCCTCGCAACGGTAACACCGAATTATTAATCAAGCTCAACGCCAAATCACTGCGTCGGATCGATGTGGGAAGATGATTAATAGCATCATCATTGTGATGATATAGTGAAGTCCGGAGACCTGCTTGTTGTTCATTTCCACATTAACATTCACGATGGGTGAATGTCTGGAGCGACATCATGTCTACAGTTTTTCAACCAACTCGTTTAGTTGGTGCTATCGCTATTGCGATGGGGTTTTCTTCACCTGCTTTTGCTCAAGATCAATCAACAGAAAAAACAGCAACGCTTGATACGATTGTTGTGACAGCATCTCGTAGTGAACAGAAAATCAGCGAAGTTCCAGCGCGTATCAATATTATTGAACCAAAGATTCTTGAACAATCGCCAATTGCTTCTTTACCACAACTATTAGAAACCGATGCTTCAATCAACATGGTACAAAGCGGCGGTTATGGTCAATCAGCTTCTATTTTTTTACGCGGAACTAACTCTAACCATACATTGCTGTTAAGAGATGGGGTTCGTCTTAACTCAAATACATCTGGTGCAGCATCATTACCATTTATTGATACAACTGATATTAAACAAATTGAAGTCTTAAAAGGCCCAGCATCAGTTCTATATGGTGCAGATGCAATTGGTGGTGTAGTACAGCTTATCTCAAAAACTCCAGAAAAAACTTCAGCATTCATAACTGGGGAAATTGGCGAAAATAAAACGTATAAGTCAGTTGTTGGCGCAGATCTCGCTGAAAATGGTTTTTATGCTCAAATTCGTGGACAACGCTTAGAAACTGACGGTACACCAGTCACTGATGCAAAAGACAATAAAAAAGCCAGTTTTGATCAAAAAGGCTATAGCGCAAAAATCGGTGTTGAAAAAGAGCTATTTGCAGCTTCTGTCGATTATAGTGAAAACGAAGGCTATAGTGACTATGACAACTACGGCAACCTCGTTTCTCAAGACTTTAAAAATGAAGTGATCAACGTAAAAGGTCGAGCAAATGTTCTTGATAATCTAGCTATCCATGCTCGTTTATCGCAGTTCAAAGATGATTTAAATCAGAATAACTCTCCAGACTACGTTTATAGTACTACACAAGAAGCTGAGCTTTATACCAAATGGCAAATGACGCCTGCTCAGAATATTTTAGTGGGTTCAACATATAAAGATATCAAAGGTGATGTGTACTCTAAAAATCTTTGGGGTGGCCAAGACGTTAAATATAAAGAATCAGTAGATACGATTGGTTACTTCGCGCAGCACCAATACAAAAGTAATGGTTTAGAAACGCAAGTTGGCGTTCGTGTTGAAGATAATGAAAAGTTTGGTACACATACTGTTGGTCAAGGTGCTATTCGCTATCAAGTTCTACCACTTACAAGCGTTTATGCAAATATTGGCTCTGCATTCCGCGCACCGACTACAAATGACTTATATGCTATTTCATGGGGTGGAAATCCAGACCTTAAGCCTGAAGAAAGCTTTTCTTACGAAATTGGTGTCGATCAAAAGCTAAATTACAATATCAACCTTGGTTTATCTATTTACCGAAATAAAGTTGATAACCTTATCAGCTATCAAGGAAATAAATTAATCAACGTAAATAAAGCGACGTTTACGGGCGGGGAAGCATCCCTCAAATGGCAACAAGATGAACTCTTTTTGAGTACAACTTATGCTTATGTACAAGCAAAAGATGATGAAACCAAAAAAGATCTAAACCGCCGCCCACGCCAAAGCTTAACGCTTACAACAGGTTGGGATGATGGTGAGTATGGTGTTTCAGCTTCTGTAGTTGCTAAATCAAATTCAAAAGACTTTGCTGATTGGCCGTCTACTACACCGACAACCAATCCTGGTTACGTGACAACCAATGTAAATATTTATTGGCAGCCGATTCCAATGATCAAGCTGTTTGCAAATATTGAAAACATTGGGGATGTAAACTATAAAACAGCCTATAACGGTAATGGTGTGTATTACATCAACGGTGGCCGTCAAGCTTCTGCTGGCGTAACTTTCCGTTATTAATCGCGCAAACAAATAACAAAAATATTTTCTTAACTCCATTTTCGGGGTAATGTTTTGACCGACATTATCCCCTTTTTATTTTTAGGAAACCCAATGGGACATCGTTTAAGCAAAATCTATACACGTACAGGTGATTCAGGCACGACTGGTCTTGGAGATGGTTCTCGTGTAGCCAAAGATGATTTGCGTATTACCGCCTTGGGTGACGTTGATGAACTTAATGCAACTATTGGCGTATTAAGAGCACAAATCAGCGCATCTCAAATTGAAAATAAAACCGATTGGGATAAAAGTCTAAGCCTAATTCAACATTGGTTATTTGATCTTGGTGGTGAAATGTGTATTCCAAACTATCACCTACTCCAACCTGTCTGTATCGAGTTTCTTGAAAGAGAAATCGATCAAATGAATGAATCTTTGCCAATGCTCAAAGAATTTATATTACCGTCAGGAAGCTTGGCTTGTAGTTATGCTCATCAAGCACGTGCCGTATGCCGCCGCGCCGAACGTGCATTAATGTCTGTACAGAATCGAGACCAAAATATTCAAGCAACCGCATTACAATTATTGAATCGTTTATCAGACTGGTTATTTGTTGCTTCACGTGCTTTACAACGTGCCGAAGGTGGTAGTGAAGTTCTGTGGCAAAAAAATATTAATGACAACATTGACGTACAATAAGCTAAAAGGCAGATAATGAATGCAAATTATTGGTCATCGTGGTGCGCGGGGTGAGGCTCCCGAAAATACGTTAGGTGGCTTTCGTTACCTGCATGATTTAGGCATACGTGCAGTTGAGTTTGATGTACGCCAACTCAAAGATGACCAATTGGTTGTGATTCATGATGATGATTTTGTTCGTACCACGGGCAGATCACAACATGTTGAAAGCTGTAATTTACTTGAAGCACAACAATTCGATCATCGCCATCAATGGCATGCGTGGGCATTGGAAGAATACACCCCTAATCTTCCCCACGTTTTAGATTGCTTAACTGACTTTGAGCATATCGAAGTTGAAGTGAAAGCTGTCTCGGATGAGGCTGCTGCCAAACGCTTAATTCACCAATTACAACAAGACCTCAAAGGCTTTGAAAAAACAGCAACAATTACCAGTTTTGATATCAAAATTTTAGCTGCTCTCACCCAACAGCAAAGCCATTTTAAACGAGGCTTGCTGATCGAAATACCAGTCGGAGAATATGCAATTGAACTTGCACATCAATATGGCTGTTGTCGAATTGGATGGAAAGATCAACTCGCTACAGATGACATCATTCACCAAACTCAGCAAGCAAATTTAGAAATCAGCGTATGGACTGTGAATGATGTTGATCGAGCCAAACATCTCCAACAACTCGGTATCCAAGGTTTAATTACAGATGTTCCGACAATGATGTTACAACACCTTCAGTTATAAGAAAGGCAGAACAAATTCTGCCTTTCTTTTTACTTTTTACGCTGTGCTTGTATTAATCTCTGCCCTTTAGCATCTAACAAATATAAATTTGTTCCATCAAATTGGAAGCGTGTAACACGTTGTATTGCATCCATAAGATCCGCCTCTTGAGCTAAAGCCTTATTACAACTGTAATGCCCCGCCATGACATCAAAATCAAGCTTTCTTTGAGCAAAGTCATAGGTGTAACGTCCATAAAGGTTATTACATCCCGTATGCCCAGAAACCAATTTTGATACCGAGTTCAGAGAAAAGCTTGGATACTGATTAAAGAACAAAGCCCGCTTGTTTTGAATCATGGTAATTTGCCAATCGACATCTTGAACGCCATCAGTACTTTTACGTACTTGCATACTCGGTAACTGAGTTACTCGTTTGGGCTGTAAGGTATTTTTTTGCACTTTTGATGGCTGGCTTTGACAAGCCGCAAGCATCACAACAGTAGATAATATGAAAGTTTTGTTAAAAAATGCCTTCTTGGAGAAAATAGGATTTTTGACGGTAAATTGCTCAGACATTGATTTATTTCACCTTTTAATTCATTGATCAAGCTAACAAATGAATTCTGTTACTGTTCTTTCGATACAACTGTACAATAATACTAGTGCTAATGAATCCGAGCATGCTAATATCAGTGATAACATAGCAATATATCGTCATGATTGGTTTTGCTATCTCGTTTAGTTTTATTATCTTGTGCAAACAAGGATATTAGGAGCGCTGCCGGATATGAATTCCGCCCCACTCAAGAAAGCACCTATTAATTGGATTGCAATTTTTGCCTTGGTATTTCTACCAATTGTTGCACTAATTTCTATTCCAATCTATACCTATCATCATGACTTCAGTATGGGCGCATGGATTAGCATGTTCGTCTTACTGGGTATAAGCAGTTTAGGTATCACTGCAGGCTATCATCGCTTATGGGCACATCGTGCTTATGAAGCAGCTTTACCTCTTAAAATCTTATTGATGATCGCAGGTACATTTGCGGTTCAGAACAGCATTCTGTTTTGGGCTTCTGGTCACCGTACACATCACCGTCATGTTGATGATGTCGACCAAGATCCTTATTCAATTAATAACGGTTTTTGGTACGCGCATATGGGTTGGATGTTACGCAACTACCCAGCCGCTGAACCAAACTATAAAAATGCACCTGACTTGTTAAATGACAAGTTAGTGATGTTCCAAGATAAATATTATGTACCACTCGTCATTGCTGTCCATGCAGGTATTTTATTACCTATTGGTTGGCTTGTAGGTGACATCTGGGGCGTATTACTTCTAGGTGGTTTGGTTCGCTTATTCATCAGCCATCATGTGACTTTTTTCATCAACTCGCTTTGCCACATGTGGGGCAAACGTCCATATACAGATGAAAATACGGCGCGTGATAATTTCATTCTCGCCATCCTCACTTGGGGTGAGGGTTATCATAATTACCACCACATTTTCCAATACGACTATCGTAATGGGGTAAAATGGTGGCAATATGACCCAACAAAATGGTTGATTTGGACGAGCTCTAAGCTCGGTCTAGCTAAAAACTTACGTCGTATTCCAAGCTTTAATATTAAAAAAGCCGAACTTGCAATGAAGTTTAAATATGCTGAACAAGATTTGGCAATTTATGGGCACGATGTAAATACTGACATCGTTCAAATGAAGCAACGTATTGCGCAAGAATATGAAGCATTTACCCATACCTTAAATGATTGGGCGAAATTGAAAGAACAAGAAATCCAAGCGAAAAAAGCAGCTGTAGCTGAGAAAATTCATCAAATGGATCATAAACTGAAAGTTGATTTCCAATTGCTTGAACACAGACTTGCGCATCATCGTGAGTGCTTAGAAACATTGATGCGTAATATCAAAAAAGCACCTGTTTCTGAATAAACTCAATATAAAAAAATGGTCTCACAATGAGGCCTTTTTTTATGTCTACTGTTACATATTTGCTATCACGGACTTCATCGCTGCTCAGCTTAAAATTTGTTATAGTCAACACATTCCCCTCCCAAGATATTTCAGTTATGCAATTCAATCCTCGCTACAACGCTCTGAATCCCAAGCTTTATCATCTACAGCAACCCAGCCCTTTGCGTGGTGCAAAAGCAGGTCATTTCAATGAAGCTTTGGCGGATGAGTTGCAATGGAGTGAAGAAGACAAAGCGAACTGGGCTGAAATTTGTAGTGGGCAAAAAACCTTTGCTGAATTTCCACCGTTAGCGATGGTTTATGCAGGACATCAATTTGGGCAATGGGCAGGACAACTGGGCGATGGTCGCGGCCTATTGATTGGACAAATCCTCAATACGCAAGGTCAAACGATTGATCTTCATCTTAAAGGTGCGGGTTCTACTCCCTACTCGCGTATGGGGGATGGGCGTGCTGTACTACGCTCAGTGATTCGTGAATATCTGGCGGGTCATGCACTCAATGCGCTTGGTGTTGCATCAAGTCATGCCATCGGATTTACATCTTCAAGTCAAGGCGTACAGCGTGAAACCTTAGAACTCGGTGCCATGCTATTACGTACTTCGGATTGTCATATTCGCTTAGGTCATTTTGAATGGATTAACCAATATGCACCTGAGCTATTGGCTGAATTTACTCAGAAATGCATCGAATGGCATTATCCAGCATGTTTAGAAGCTGAAAATCCAGTACTTGCATTTGCTCAAGCTGTAATTGAACGGACTGCGATTATGATTGCAAAATGGCAATTGGTCGGTTTTGCACATGGTGTGATGAATACAGATAACTTAAATATTACAGGTTCTACTTTAGATTTTGGCCCATATGGTTTTATGGAACGTTTCCGCCCCAATTGGATCAACAATCATTCAGACTACCAAGGTCGTTATACCTATCAAAATCAGCCAAGTGTTGGCCACTGGAATCTGTGGACTTGGTTAAACAATCTCATTCCTTTGGCTGAAGCTGAACAAAAAGAACAATTCAAACTTGATTTAGCAAAATGTTTAGAACAGTTCGAACCTATTTTTTTAGAACATTATGGACAAGGTTTATGTCAAAAGATGGGGCTTCCTCATTTTCATAAGGATAGCTTAGATTGCAGTTTTTCATTCTTGCGAATCTTGCAAACAGAACAACTCGACTACACTCAGAGCTTTCTTCGTTTACAAAACCAAGAATATAAAGCACTTCGTGATGATTGCTTAGATTTACGTCAATTTGATGGGTTTATTCATCAATATCAACAGATTCGTGAACATCAAGATACGCTCGCATTAGACCAAGCCATGAAACAAGCTAATCCACACTATATTTTACGTAATCACATGGCACAAAAAGCAATCGAACAAGCTGAATGTGGAGATTTCAGTGAGGTTGATCGTTTATTCAAGTTGCTTAATCAACCCTATACTCGACAACTAGAGTTGGAAACTGAACAGGACACTGCACCCTTACCAAGTGATGTACCTGAAGTTTCTGTAAGTTGCTCATCCTAAGTTACGAGAATCAATATGAAATTAGGGCTTGTTGTTGCAACTATCATCATTGTCATCTTGAGCGGATTTACTTTTTATAAGTATGAAAAGTTTATTCCAACTTTTGCATCGAAACATCAAGCCCTTTCTACCCAAGAAGTCGAAAGCTTAAACAAAGACAAACCAGTCACCACGATTGAGGTGTTTAAAGATCAAAGATTATTACAACTAAAACATCAACAAGAAGTTATCCGAAGCTATCCTATTCGCTTAGGCTTTGATCCAATTGGGCACAAACAATTTGAAGGTGATGGTAAAACACCTGAAGGAACGTATACGATTGATTGGCGTAACTCAGAAAGTGCATTCTACAAGTCACTGCATGTCTCCTACCCCAACGCAAATGATGCGGCTTATGCCAAACAACATAATCAATCTGCAGGTGGCGATGTGATGATTCATGGCACTGTCCCAAAGCGGGCAACCTCATTTCCAAGTAGCGCTTCATATATGCCGCGCAAGGATTGGACATTAGGCTGTATTGCTGTTACAAATTCGGATATGGATGAAATTTGGCAACTCGTTAAGAACAATACGCCTATCATCATTCATCCATAATCCTAAAGAACTAATATCTGCCTACTGGGGATGAACCGCTTTATTAAACCGTATAAGGCTTATGCAGAGGATAACTTCCAAGGTATGTAGATGTCTTCGCCAGCCCCTCTCACTTACCATAAGCTTTTGTAAAGTAATGTAATATTTAAAAATCGACAACTGCTGTTTTTATCTAAAGAGCATAAGAGTAGATAATTTCTACAAAAGTTTTAAGAAACTATCCACATTTTCTGTGGATAATGCTGTGGTTATCCACAGGATAAGATGAGATATAAAAGATGTCACAACAACAAAACTATAGCGAATATTTTTATTTCACTATTACTCAAGATAGCGATCAAAATGTACATGAAATTGCTGAACAATATCATTTTGATACTATGTGGGGCTATGAAGCTTGGAATAAAGACCAAGTCAGCAATGATGGTACGCAGCAATTTCAGCAGATGTGTATTCGTTTTGATATTGACCCAAATTTAAATCATGCAGAGCAAATACAGCATTGGTTTACTTATCTTGAAAATAGTACCAATGTATTAGATCTTCCTGCATCATTTCATCGCACTTTGCATTTAGTCACGCATGACGTAAATTTCCAAGGTGCAGATTTCATCTAAATATTGATTTATTAAGGGAATTAAGCGAATTTAACGTTGAATATCATTTACATGGATATTTAGATCACAACGATGAACATGATTATCCTTATACAAAACCTATCATAATAACCAAAGAATCAAATCCACATAGTGAATATGCTTATTTCTCTATTTGGTCTAAATTGCCTGTATTTGAGTTACAACAATTATTTCCTAATCTGAATTTTGAAGTATATTCCGATCAGGGACTTAAACTGGAAACTAAACGACAGCTCAAGCATAAATACTCATCACTTAAGCTAAATTCGCGTTTAAATCGAGAAACTGCACAGTTAAATGAACATATCACTGATGTATTAGAACAACTAAAACCTTATCAAAGTACCTTACAACAACTGTTTTTTAATTCCCAATATTCAATGAGTATGAATGCAACAGGAAATGTTGAAAATCCACATCATCGGCTCATTAGCACAACTAATATTCAACAATTGTTTGCTTTGGGATTAAGCTTAGATGTGGATTACTATTTTGTTTAAAATAGAATGCGATTACTCATCAGGATATTCAAAGCGATAACCCACACCATAAACCGCCTGAATCCACTCGTGACGATTACCCGTATCTGCCGCTTCAGAGATCTTACGACGAAGGTTTTTGATATGACTATCAATCACGCGATCCGCAACATCAAAGCTGTCAGGATTAATATGGTCGAGTAACTGTGCACGCGAATACACTTGTCCCAAATGCTCTAAGAACAATTCTAGAATGCGAAATTCTGTTGGCGTCAATGTCAGTGCTTTTTGTTGATACCAAATACGTTGTTGCGCTTTATCAATACGGAATAAGTCATTTTGCTCAGGTTCAGCTTTACGCTCTAAACGGCGTAATACTGCTTGTACGCGAGCAACCAACTCTTTAGGGCTAAATGGTTTACAGATATAGTCATCAGCTCCCATATTTAGACCTAAAACACGATCAATTTCTTCAGTACGTGCAGTCACCATAATGATCGGTAGATCAGACTGCTCTCGTACTTTACGGCAAATGGTTAGGCCATCCATACGAGGTACCATCAAGTCCAAAATCATTAAACTTGGTTTGCGTTGCTGAAATTGGGTATACGCATCTTGCCCATCATGAAACATACTGACTTCAAAACCAGCCGCTTCTAAATAATCACGAACCAACTGTGCCAGTTCAACTTCGTCCTCAACCAACATAATATGTTTCATGGTGTTCTTCCTATTTATCATCCTCAACACTAGAGGATCTATCAATATTTAATTTGCTTTTGGAAAAGTCAATACACAACGCAATCCACCCAGTGGTGAATGATCAAAGCTCAGTGAACCACCTAAGGCTTGCGCTAATTTACATGACAATGCTAAACCTAAACCTGTACCGCCTGTGCTACGTGTACGAGAATCATCGACACGATAGAAACGTTCACCTAAACGTGTCAGTTGCTCATCACTCAGACCATATGGACTATCATCAACATACAGTATCCATTGTTGATCATTTTGTTGAGTGTGAATCTGTATTTTTCCACCTTGCTCAGTGTAACGAACACAGTTACCTAACAAATTGACAATAATCTGCTTCAAACGATCTCGATCTAGTGAAAGTTTGGCACCCTCACCTGATAAAGAAACCTCTAATTGATGCTGTTCAAAGGTTGATCTAAAGTTTTCAACCTCTTGTACAATGACATCCCACGGGTCAACTTCTGAGAAATAACACTTCAATTGTTGAGCATCTGCTTGCGCCAAATCAGCTAGGTCTTGTGTCAACTTCTTCAAACTGCTTACTTGACGCATCATTGCATCCAAATGCTCAGGTGTCGCTTTACGAATCCCATCTTGCATCGCCTCAATCTGAGCTTGCAGCACTGCCAATGGTGTTTTTAACTCATGTGAAGTATCTGCCACCCACTGACGGCGAGACTCTTCATGCTGATGTAGAATATCAGCTAAATGATTCAATTGATTTGATAAATCACCGAGTTCATCATTTCGTTTAATCACAACTTGATGTTGATAGTTACCTCGAGTTAATTCCAAAGTTGCTTTGAGGAGACGCTGAATCGGCTTTTTGAAATAAGTTGCCATCAGCAAAGCTGCAACCAAACTTGAAAGTACAGTTAAGGCATACACAAGCAATAGATAGCGCTTTTGATTACTAAAGAAATTAATACTGGATGCATCTTCCTGATCAAGCACAGGCTTCAAGCCTAAGTAGCCCACAATTTCTTGACCAACCATAATAGGTCGATAAGAAATTTGATCGGTTGTAGGCTCCCCCACGATAAACTGATGTCTATTATCATATAAAGAAAGACGCGAGCTTAAACCCAATCGATCAGGAATAGCGACAAACTGCTTTTTCCCGTGTTCATTATTCTGATTGAGTTGATTCGTTTGTTTGTTATTCTCTTTTGTATCTTTCTTTAAACGAAATTGGCTCTGACTTAAAGGAAAGCGCAAGCCTTCAAAAGGTTGATATTCCGAAGGCAAATTTTGCTTGAGAATTCTGAGTTCTTCTTCATTAAAAATCTGACGGCTTTTTATTTCTGTACTATTTTGCGCTAATGTTGGAGATAAGCTGAGTAAGGTATGATCATTAAAATAACGTTGTTGTAATGCAATATCATACTGTCGACGTAACCACCACTGAGACAAGCGATCATAGTCATCTGCCGCCGCAGTTCCTTCAATTTGTAAAATCTG
This sequence comes from Acinetobacter sp. YQ_14, assembly GCF_043102985.1. Taxonomy (NCBI): domain Bacteria; kingdom Pseudomonadati; phylum Pseudomonadota; class Gammaproteobacteria; order Moraxellales; family Moraxellaceae; genus Acinetobacter; species Acinetobacter sp. YQ_14. Next base: position 231,823 of record NZ_JBICJJ010000023.1, read on the forward strand.
TGCCTGAATCGCATTGCCCCAGTCATGATAAACAGAGTAAACATTGCCTAAATTGGCAATTAAACGGTCTAGCTTCTGCATTTCCACATCTGCAACATAACGAGCAAAGTTCTTTTGCATCGTCCAATGCAAGATACCTAAGCTAATCGTTGCGATCAGCAAAGTTGTCAGCAGTACCGTTAAAAATAAGCGTAGGGCGATAGGGACACGACGAACATTCAAAAGCGGAGTCTCAATATTGTTCTATTTATGGATTGTAACCAACATGGTCGAAAAAAACTCTCCATTGTTTCTTCATCTTTATTATCTAATCTTTAACCATCGAATCACAACTGATCACGCTGGATAAAAGAATGAATAAGACAAAACTTGTATTAATGACCACTCTACTCGGTTCTGCTCTAGGTTTAGCTGCTTGTCAATCGACAACACAAGCAGAACAGTCAATGAATCGTGATCATCACCGCCATAATATGCAACGTGCACCGCTTACACCAGAGCAACGTGCTGAGTGGCAAGAAAAACGTGAACAACGATTGGAGCAACGCGAACAAAAGCGTCAAGAACATCAAGCCCAACGCGCACAGATCGAAAAGGCTTGTCAGGGCAAACGCATTGGTGAACGTGTGAATGTTCAGTGGAATAATCGTGTAATCGAAGGTACATGTGAAGTTCATTTTACGCCAGATAAATCGCAATTTAAACGTCAGCCAAACGCTACAACCTAATATTCATCTTCCTCACAGGCGCTTTTTAGCGCCTTTTTTTATTTACACAGCTGCTTACGATTTTCAACAAGCTGTTTAAGTAAATTCAAAAAAAAACACCTACAATCTAGGAGCTTAAACAGGTTAAATCACAAACTTTGACTTCGCAGTCACTAAGAAATGACCTGCAAAAGCTTGTACCGAACTATAACTTGTTGCACGATTAGCGGTACAAAATGGTGCCAATTGGGCACATTTATCATTGACTAAGATTTTAACTCTGGTTTCACCAGTATTGAGGAACCCGCTATGCCACAATACAAAGCACCCTTACGTGATATGCAGTTCGTATTGCACGAATTATTAAATGCTGAAGCACATTACGCAAAACTTCCTGCATTTCAAGGCACCGTAAGCCGTGAATTGGTTGATCAATATTTAGAAGCAGCGGCAGATTTCTGTGAGAATGAACTTTCTCCTTTAAACCAAGTGGGTGACCGTGAAGGTTGTACTTGGAATGACGGTGTTGTAACTACGCCTACAGGTTTCAAAGAAGCTTATCAAAAATATATCGAACTAGGCTTCCCTTCTCTTTCTGCTGATGAAGAGTTTGGCGGTCAAGCATTACCGAACTCTTTAGGGATCACGATCTCTGAAATGGTTGGTACTGCGAACTGGTCATGGGGTATGTACCCTGGTCTTTCTCACGGTGCTGTTCGTACCCTTGAACATCACGGTTCTGATGAGCAAAAAGCAACTTATCTTCCAAACCTTGTTTCAGGTGTTTGGACAGGTACGATGTGTTTAACAGAATCTCACGCTGGTTCTGACCTTGGTATTATCCGTACTAAAGCTGAACCAAATGCTGATGGTAGTTATGCAATCTCTGGCGAGAAAATCTTTATCTCTGCTGGTGAGCATGACATGGCTGACAATATCATCCATATCGTTCTTGCACGTTTACCAGGTGCACCTAAAGGCACTAAAGGTATTTCTCTTTTCATCGTACCTAAGTTCCATGTAAATGCTGACGGTTCTGTTGGCGAGCGCAACTCAGTACGTTGTGGTTCTATCGAACACAAAATGGGTATCCACGGTAATGCAACTTGCGTGATCAACTTTGACCAAGCAAAAGGTTACTTAATTGGACCTGAAAACCGTGGCTTAAACTGCATGTTCACATTCATGAACACTGCACGTATTGGTACGGCTGTACAAGGTCTTGCTGCATCTGAAGGTTCTTTCCAAGGCGCGTTAGCGTACGCAAAAGACCGTTTAGCGATGCGTTCACTTTCTGGTCCTAAAGCACCTGAAAAAGAAGCAGATCCAATTATTGTTCACCCAGCTGTTCGCAACATGCTTTTAACTCAAAAGTCATTTGCTGAAGGTGGTCGTGCACTGGTTTACTTACTTGCTCAATATGCAGATATCGTTGAAAAAGGCGAAACTGAAGAAGAGCGTAAGTTTGCAGACAACATCTTGTCATTGTTAACACCAATTGCTAAAGCATTCTTAACTGAAACTGGTTCTGAATCTGCTAAACACGGTGTTCAAGTATTTGGTGGTCACGGCTTTATTTCTGAACACGGTATGGAGCAAATCGTACGTGATACACGTATTGCTTGCTTATACGAAGGTACAACTGAAATCCAAGCACTTGACTTGTTAGGTCGTAAAGTATTGCAAACTCAAGGTGCAATGCTGAAAGACTTTACCAAGATCATCCATAAATTTGTTGAAGCAAACAAAGACAATGCTGCTATGCAAGAGTTCATCGCGCCATTGGCTGCTGCTAACAAAGAATGGGGCGACATCACGATGCAAATCGGTATGCGTGCAATGCAAAACCCTGATGAAGTTGGTGCAGCTGCGGTTGACTACTTATACTTCGCTGGTTATGTAACGCTTGCTTACCTATGGGCTCGTATGGCACTTGTTGCTCAAGAAAAATTAGCTGAAGGTTCAACTGAAGTTGACTTCTACAATGCGAAAATCACAACAGCTCGCTTCTACTTCAAGAAGATCTTGCCACGTGTTCGCTCTCACGTAGACGTACTTTCAACTGGCGTAGCGCCATTGTTTGAACTTGATGCGGAACACTTCGCTTTCTAAACATAGTTTAGAATGAGATGCAACGTTCATCACAGAAAAAGGACTGGTCAGTTTTGACCGTCCTTTTTTTGTTTAATCGATGCTAAATTTACACTATTCATTTATTTGTTCGTTTTATTTGATCACTTTGCACATGACATGTGCGTAGAAGGGAACGATTATGCCAATTTACAATGCTCCTTTAGCAGACATGAAATTCATCTTAAATGATGTATTTAAAGCAGAACAATTTTGGCAGTCTAATGAGAAACTTGCTCATGTAGATGCTGCAACTGCTGAAGCTATTTTAGAAGAAATGGCGAAATTCGCTCAAAACGTGACACACCCGTTAAACCGTACGGGTGATGAAGAAGGTGCACGTTGGGAAAATGGGGAGGTATTCACTCCAGCTGGTTTCAAAGAAGCTTTCCGTCAATATGCTGAAGGCGGCTGGATCGGCTTAGGTGCTGATGCAGAATGGGGCGGTCAAGAAATGCCAAAAATGCTGACGGTACTTTCTGACGAAATGTTATTCGCGACAAACCCATCATTCATGCTCTACCCACTTCTTTCAGTTGGTGCTGGTATGGCTTTAAATAGCTATGCATCACAAGAGCAAAAAGAAACTTATTTACCTAAAATCTACTCTGGCGAATGGTCAGGTACGATGTGCTTAACAGAACCTCATGCTGGTACTGATCTAGGTATTATTAAAACTAAAGCTGAACGCAACGAAGATGGTACTTATAACATCACTGGTACTAAAATCTTCATCACTGGTGGTGACAACGATTTAGCTGAAAATATCATTCACCTCGTATTGGCAAAAACACCTGATGCACCTGCGGGTTCTCGTGGTATTTCTTTATTCATCGTACCGAAGTACCTTGTAAATGAAGATGGCTCTTTAGGTGAGCGTAATCCTGTTGGCCCTGGTTCAATTGAACACAAAATGGGGATCAAAGCATCTGCAACTTGCGTAATGAACTTTGACGGTGCAAAAGGCTACCTCGTAGGTAAAGAAAACGAAGGTCTTGCTGCGATGTTCGTGATGATGAACTACGAACGTTTATCAATGGGTATCCAAGGTCTTGGTGCTTCTGAGTTTGCTTATCAAAATGCAGCACAATATGCGACTGATCGTTTACAAGGTCGTAGTGCTTCTGGTGTTCAATCGCCAAATAAACCAGCAGATAGCATCTTAGTCCATGGTGATGTACGTCGTATGTTGCTTAATGTTCGTGCGAACAATGAAGCATCTCGTGCATTTGCGGTGTATGTTGGTCAACAGCTCGACATCACTAAATTCTCAACTGATGCTGAAGCTGTGAAGAAAGCCAATGACCGCGTTGCATTATTAACACCAATTGCGAAAGCGTACCTTACTGATACAGCATTCCAAGCAACTCTAGATGCTCAGATGGTATTTGGTGGTCACGGTTATATTCGTGAATGGGGTATGGAACAATGTATTCGTGATCTTCGTATTGCTCAAATCTACGAAGGAACAAACGGCGTTCAGTCACAAGACTTAATTGGTCGTAAAGTGATTAAAAATGGTGGTGCATTCATCGCTGAATACATCGCTGAAATTCGTGATTTTGCAAATACATTAGATGCTGATTTGAACTTCATCAAAGATGCAACTTTAGATGCTGCGACTGAAGTTGAAGCTGTTACTCAATTTATCATTGAGCAAGCAGCTGAAAACATTGAGTTCCCGAACTCTGCTGCTGTTGATTACTTACATGCAGTTGGTTTACTCAGCTTTAGCTATATGTTTGCAAAAATTGCTGCTGCTGCGAAAGACAAATCTGGCGACTTCTATCAAAACAAACTTGCATTGGCACAGTACTTCGTTACTCGTATCTTGCCAGAATTAGAAGCCCGCATTAAGAAAGTTGAAGCTGGTTCTGATCTCATCATGAACTTCAGCGAAGACTACTTTACAAATCAAGCTTAAATCTAAGCTCTAAATTGAAGACGGTCTAAATCAAACGATTTAGGCCGTTTTTTATTACTGCAACAAATTCAGCATAAAATTTGCATAACAAACTCATATACCTATATTGAGTAGCCTAATCTTTATGTCGAACTCGAAAGAAAAACTTGAAAATTTAGAGCGTTTATTGGATCGCTTTGGTCACTATGCCGTTGAAGCTTTTCATTATCTCGCGCTGTTTATCATTGGCTGTATGATTGCATGGTCAGCCGTTCATACTGTCATCGAGATTCTAACCATTAAACAGTACGCATCGATTGATGACATCTTATTGTTATTTATCTATCTTGAACTCGGTGCAATGGTCGGGATTTATTTTAAAACCAATCATATGCCCGTTCGATTCTTGATTTACGTTGCGATTACAGCGCTTACACGTCTATTAATTGCAGATATTCAGCACAATCACAAAGCATCGATGGACTTAGTTATTATTACAGGATCGATCTTAATTTTGGCTTTAGCAATTCTTGTGGTTCGTTTTGCTTCATGGCACTACCCTTCTGTTATTCGTGGTAAAAAACATGAACAGCAACTTCCTGCGAATAAAACACCACAGCCTCAAGATGATGAATTGGCCTAAATAAAAAAGCAGGCTTAAATGCCTGCTTTTGATTATGCTTATTATGCAACGCGATAGACACGATATTTCGAATCCACCAATACATATTTGCCTTGAACTTGCATCCAGTTGTACCCACGCGGTGGCGTATATAAACGGTGATAACGGTAATTCGACACGATAAAACGTTTGTTGCGATATTCTGACGGTAAACGCTCTCCACGTTTAAAATTAATACGTTGACCATAATGATTACCACGATCACCATTTGACCAACGTGGTTGATCTCGATGCTCGTATCGATCATAACGTTGATCATAGCGGTGCTTGTAATCATGGTGATTATCCCAACGATTTGAATCCGCCATAGCAGATGCTGACACACCTAACATTAAAGTTGATACGAGTAAAACGACTGCCTTTTTCATTGTTTGATCCTCAGTTTTGATCTGAAATCAGATTAAGAGAAACTCAAGGAGAAACCATGAATAAAACCTATGACATTGCAAAGCTTTGTAATAAAATCCAAGAAAATATGGAGAATCTATTTTCAATTAAATAATCAAAACTACCTGAAAAATCAGCGAATAATTTCAATTCTAAAATTATCATCAGTCACCAAAAGATAACGCCCGTCAATCATCACCCAATGGCGACCTCTTGGCGGTTCACGCAAAGAATAGCTATCCCAATCCCGAATCACATATCGCTCACTACGAAACTCGCTCGGTAATTCATTACCAACAACAAAAGACTCTCTACGATAGCTGTGCTCATATTGCGTATCTGGATAATATTCAATCCGAACACCGGGTCGTTGATGCGGATAGGGATAATAATTATTTTGATTAGGCTGATAATAGTAGCCTTTCGGTGGTGCAGTCGGTGTATAGCGCTGATTTGAAAATGCAAACGGATCTTGTGCAGGTTGCTGATACGTTGGTGTTTGAGGATATGAACGTCTTTCCGAACCTGTGTATCCCCCCCAATTATTTGCATAAGCTAAAATAGGAAGATAACTCAAGATACCAACCAAACTATAGATATGAAATTTAGATTGTTTCATCTGCATCTCCCTAAAAATCAGAGTATCCTTTTATTTTAGAATAAAAAAGCAGCATATCTGTTGTAATAATATTTTTTCAGATTAAGTGCCCTATTCAATGGATTAGCTGTACTGGCTTCATCAGAGATCGAGATATGTTAAGATCGTTTTTTTGGTTTTGAGGCAATGTCTGTGTCTGAAATGAATTTTGATCGTCTCTATCAATTTTTCTGTAAAGTTCCGAGTGTGCAAGAATCTCGAATTGTGGCACATGGCGCAGATGGTCAACATGCGTGGTGGTTCAAATTCAATATTGATGTCGAACATCCACTGGCATGGCAAACAGTTCAAGAGCTTGGGCATGTGCTGAATTACTTATCTACAAACGAACGTTTACCGACACTATTTTTTCCAGTATCTCCACCACCTTATATGAATGGTGAAGCCAAAGACTTCTTGGCATGGGTGATCCAGTGTAATCATCCGGAGTTTAATCCAGATGTTGTTTGTGACTGGTTAGAGGCACGTCTCCCCACCCCAGTTGAAGATGAAAGTCGGTGGAAAATTAAAACTGATTTAAGTGAACTGGATCAGATGGCTGATAAAGATTTGGATGAACTTATTCCACCAAATCCACAATAAAAAAAGAGGCTTAACGCCTCTTTTCTTTTAGAAGGTCGATAAACCCGACCATTCCATAAAACGATAGATCCAGTATTTGGTTTTCGATTCATCTGCATATTTTGAATAATCAACCGTCACCTGACGACCATTGGCATTTGTCCATGCTGCATCAAAATACTGCCCAGCATCTTTAAACACTGGCGCTTGTGCTGCGCCAAGCACGCGAAAATCTGTTTCAAGATTATAATTTTTCAGGTTACGTGAAGTAAGGTTTGCAGAACCCAAAATCAGCTCAGCTTGCTGGTTATTGTATTTGACCAACATTTTGCTATGGCACTGTTCGCCATGCGTATCACACCAGCGAATTGGAATTCCTGCTGCATTGAGTTCCGAAGCGACTTGACGATTTGGAATACCATTTTTTTGGCGACCAAATGCATCTTTATTCGGATCAAGCATGACTCGGATGTTCACACCACGTTGCTGGGCCTGCTTTAAAGCATCAATAATATGACGTTCAGATAAATAGAACATTGCGATATCGATATGCTCTTTACTTTTCGCTGTCTCAATCATTTTTAAAACAGCATCATAAATCGCTTTCTCAGTCAGGACTTGAACTTGAGGTAAACTTTTATCTTCTGTTAATCCACCCATAATCACAAAAGGACTTGAACCTTTCGACATATTGGCAACAGTTTGTTCAGTTTGCAGGACATCAATCGCGGTTGCACCATCAACAACTAAAGCCACATTACTATGATGAGAACTACCATCATGCGGGTTAGCAGAAGTGACTAAACTTTTCCAACCTTGGGCAGTATCCACAACCAACGTTTTCCGATGATTCGCCTTGAAGTTAAATAATTCTAAATAACTGCGTAAAGTAATCTTTTCATTACCAAAAGGATTGCTTAACCATCCACCCTCAGGATTATTCCCCAAGTTTTGGCAACAGATATACCAAAGACCTGACCAAAGTGGATTTGAAGCACGTAATGGTTTTAAATCGGTTTCAATGACATCAACACCCGCTTGACGTAACTGAGCATAATGCTTAGGTGTCATCCCACCATAAACAGAATTGATTGGGTCAGTGATGACCACAATTTCAATCGCAGGATTTAATTTGCGTTTCACAATCAATGCATCAGTCAGCTCTTGCATTAATGGAAATTGTTTAACTTTCGAGTCCCCAACCTCTTGATTGAACAAAAACATATCTAAGACGATGGTTGTTTGTGCTTGATCAATTAACTGAAACACTTCTTTAAATATATGTTGATCAACTTGTTGCTGACCTTGCGCATCCATATAAGTCTGATCAGCCAAGAACTTTACATTGGCATGACGTAGTTGCCCCGTAAAATCCAAGCCTTTCGGGAGTGGTTTTACAGTGTGATAAATCGCCGAAGCAATGTACCCAATCGCAAAAATACTCAATATGACTGCCATGTAACGTCGACCTGACCAGTTTAATTTTCGATGGATTCGTTGGAAGATACGCATATAAACAAAAAAAGCCCTAGCCTAATGGTTTAAGGCTAGAGCTTATACTTTGATTTTTCAATAAGATTTAAGTGAAAAATTAGAAGCTAAAATTAACACCGACGGTAAAGTTACGTCCCACTTGTGGAATCGTCGAAAGGAACGAAGCATGTTGATAAACTTGGTCATCTAACAGATTGTTCGCATTTAGGAACACGCGATAATCTCCAACATTGCTGTATTGCCCAGAATACGCTACACCAAGATTAAGCATGTTATAGCTTTGTGTATCTGTCTCATATGCAGCAATCTTATCTTGTTGGAAGACATGATAATACTCAGCAGAACCACTAAAGCCATCACCAAAGTCTGCATTGACTTTCGTACCTAAGCGACCAGCTGGAACACGAGGAGCATTTTCATTATCAATCTTACCGCGAACATAATCACCAAATACGCCAAGCTTATAGATTGAAGAAACTTGATAATTCGCCTCTGCTTCAGCACCATAGAAACGTGCTTTATCTTGGGTATATTGCACTAAGCGGAAGTCTTTATAACGATCTAAGGTTTGTGCATAAATGTAATCATCAAACCAGTTATGATAGACATGAACATGATAATCAAATTTGTCATTGTCAAAATGGAAACCAAGCTCCACATTATTTGATTTTTCTTTACCAAGTTGATCATTGCCTAATTCATAGGTATTGGTTGCGAAATGACCACCATCTGCATAAAGCTCTTGAGCCAGTGGCAAACGTTCTTGATGAGATGCCACAAAAGATAATTTATAGTCTGGTGCGAACTCCCAATTTGCGGCACCTGAAACAGAAAAGGCTGAACCGTCGAAATTCTTTTTACTCGAATCTTCAATATCAATTTTTTGCTGATCTGCTCGTGCAGCTAACTCAACATGTACATCATTAAATTGCGCATGCTCTAAACCAAACACACTCCATTTTTTTGTTGTGTTCGGAGCTAAGAATGCTTCTTCGCCCGTTAATTCTAATTTTTGTTGATTATATTGCGTACCAATCACCCCTTCCCAAGGTCCAATTGGATTGTGTACTAACTCTAAACGCCCGTCGTAACCTTTATTTTTAAAGCGTGTTGCAATGGTATCTTCTTCGATTTCATCATGTTGATAATCAGTATAGCTTGCTTGAGCACGTAACTTTTTAAAGCCCGCAAATGGATCATCTAGCTCGGTACGGAAATCATATCGTTCAGACTTCAAATCAATCCAAGGCCCTGCATCATGTGCATGTTCTCCATGGTCATGATCATCTTCATCACCATGATCATGGTCTCCACAATGTAGACTTAGACCATGTAAATGACAGCTCTCATACTCATGACTATGCCCTGGCAGACCGTATTTATCTTGACGGTTGCTATATGAAATGCCTGTAAAGCCTCGATCATAAATCCAAGACAAACCAACATTCACTGTTTGCCCTTCGGCAAAGGTATTGTCGACACGACGCTCTTTTTCACCTTCATGGAAATAATTTGGGGCAATATAATCATTTGCCTCACGCTTTAAGCCTTCAACACGTAAAGCAACTTGATCACCTAAACCAACAGTAACACCAGCTGTTGCTAATTTTTCATCGCTTCCAGTGTTGTAACGTAAACCAACGTTACCTTCATAGCCTTTTTCTGGCATTTGTGTTGGCAGTTTACTGTCATTGACATTGACCAAGCCACCCACAGTGCCTGCACCAAACAATAATGTCGATGGACCACGAATCACTTCAACTTGCTTTGCAAGTGCTGGATCAACCGTAACTGCATGGTCAGGTGATAAAGTAGAAACATCAATATTTTCAGAAGAATTCTGCAAGATTTTTACGCGTGGTCCATCTTGACCACGAATCACAGGTCGACTAGAACCCGCACCAAACTGATTGGATGCAATTCCAGTCTCACCACTAAGTGCCTCACCAATCGTAACAGCACCTTGAGCAAGGCGCTTTTGATCCACAACAGTATCTGCAACTGCAAAATCTTTCGATGTTTGCTCTAGTGGGTGCGCTTTAATTCGTATTGTTTCTAAAGTTTGAACTTCTTCATTTTCAGCAGCGAAAGTCGGTAAAGCGACAACAGCTAAAATAGATAAGGTCAAAATATTCTGTGGAAATGACATACCATGTCTCGAATCAGTTTATCGATATTTTTGTTATATTATAACATTTCATTTATTTTGCAATAAAAAACATAGTTGCAAATTACATTTGCTACACTGCTTCTCCACGATTTTATGAAGGCTCGTTTTCAAACGATATGCCATTTACCCTTTCACATGCCGTTTTAGCACCACCTTTATCCAAATTTAGCAAAGGTCAGCTCCCCATTGCTGCTCTCGCAATTGGTTGTATGGCGCCAGATTTATATCGCCTTTTCACAACTGAAACGATTGCACTTACACATCAATGGTCAGGTGTATTATTTCCGAATCTGCCAATTGGATTATTTTTTTGTTTATTGTGGTATCTGCTTTACCGTCCTGTGATCTATCGTGTTTTAGCTATACAACATTCTCTCAATATTCATTCTTTTGATCAGTTTGTTGCCTTTAGTTTGATGAGCTGTATTTCAATTGTGATCGGTGCAGCGACGCATTTGATTTGGGATGGGCTTACCCATCTTGATTTCCGTACATTTGCATTTAAAACAACATTGGCCCAAGAGGTTTCGTTGTGGAGTTTTACTTACCCTTTGCATTTTATTTTGCAAATTGCCTCATCCATCTTGACCTTACCGATCTTGCTATGGATGTGCCTTAACTATTATCAAAGCCACAAACAGCACATTCATGTACCAATTCAACTAAGATTATTTTTTCTATTAAGTTTACTCGTATCTATAACCGCGGGGCTTTGCGCTGTATGGAATTTACACCTGCAAATTCCAGCTGAGCTTTGGAACAGTGAACGCTATTTTTATATCGGTAGGTCTATAAATGAATTCTCTCAAACCGGACTTATTCTTATGAGTATTGCTTGTTTATTGTTGTTATTTTTTGATCGTAGAAGCCGTTTGGGTTAGTTTTCCAACATTGTATTGTTTGGAAAATATTAAGACTTGAGACAATACGTTCAACAAGGCATAATCTCCCCTTCATTGGTGGTGCGCTGTTTACGCATTCACCTTCTACAGCCAATATAGTTTGGATATATAATTCAATATGATGCGCACTCATTACTGCGGCTCTCTTACTGAAGCCCAAATCGATCAAACAGTAACTTTATGCGGATGGGTTCACCGTCGCCGTGACCACGGTGGTGTGATTTTCCTTGATATGCGTGACCGTGATGGTTTAGTTCAAGTCGTTATCGATCCTGATACCCCAGAAGCATTCGCAACAGCTGATAAAGCACGTTCTGAATTTGTTTTAAAAATTACAGGTCGTGTTCGTCGTCGCTATGAAGGTACTGAAAATGCCAACATGGTGAGTGGTCAGATTGAAGTTTTAGGTAAAGAGATCGAAGTTCTTGCAGCTTCTGATACTCCGCCATTCCCATTGAATGACGAAAACACCAATATTTCTGAAGAAATTCGTTTGAAATATCGTTTCTTGGACATCCGTCGTCCTGAAATGTTAGAGCGTTTACGTTTCCGCTCTAAAGTAACTAATCTTATTCGTAACTATTTCGAAGATCACGGTTTCTTAGACGTTGAAACACCAATTTTAACACGTGCGACACCAGAAGGTGCGCGTGACTACTTAGTCCCAAGCCGTGTTTCAAATGGTAGCTTCTATGCGCTTCCACAATCACCACAATTGTTCAAACAATTGTTAATGGTAGGTGGTATTGATCGTTATTACCAAATCGCTAAATGTTTCCGTGACGAAGATTTACGTGCGGATCGTCAGCCTGAATTTACCCAAATCGACGTTGAAACATCGTTCATGAGTGACGATGACATCATGGATTTAATGGAAGGCTTAACGGTTAAAATGTTCAATGAATTATTGAATGTAAAATTCGATAAATTTGAACGTATGACATATGCAGACGCAATGCGTGACTATGCATCTGACAAACCAGATATGCGTATTCCATTGAAATTAATTGACGTTGCAGATTTGATGCAAGACGTTGAATTCAAAGTATTCGCTGGTCCTGCAAAAGATCCTAAAGGCCGTATCGTTGCTTTACGTGTACCGGGCGCAGGTTCACTTCCACGTAGTGCAATCGACGAATACACTAAATTCGTTGGTATCTATGGTGCGAAAGGCTTGGCTTACATCAAAGTCAACGAAATTGAAAAAGGTATTGAAGGTCTTCAATCTCCAATCGTTAAATTTATTGAGCCAATCGTGCTTGATCTATTAAAACGTGTTGGTGCTGAAAATGGCGATATCGTATTCTTCGGTGCTGACAAAGCAAAAGTTGTAAACGATGCGATGGGCGCACTTCGTGTGAAAATCGGTCATGACTTGAATCTTTCAACTTGTGAATGGGCTCCTCTTTGGGTGGTTGACTTCCCAATGTTCGAAGAAACTGATGATGGCAAATGGACATCTGTTCACCATCCATTCACACTACCAAAATCAAGTGTTGAAGAAGTTAAGAACAATCCAGGTGAAGCACTTTCTGTAGCCTATGACATGGTATTGAACGGTACTGAAATCGGTGGTGGTTCACTGCGTATCTATACTTTAGAGATGCAAAAGGCAATCTTTGAAGCTTTAGGTATCGGCGAAGAAGAAGCAGAAGAGAAATTCAGCTTCTTACTCAATGCATTACGTTATGGTGCACCTCCGCACGGCGGCTTGGCATTCGGTCTTGACCGCTTGATCATGCTCATGACAGGCGCATCGTCTATTCGTGATGTGATTGCATTCCCGAAAACTAAGACCGCTGAATGCCCATTGACTCAAGCGCCAGCTCCAGTTGAAGCAAATCAATTGCGCGACTTAGGTATTCGTTTACGTGAAAAACCAAAAGCTGAAGAAAAATAATTTTCTCAGTTTGTATAAAACCCTGCGCTATGCAGGGTTTTTTTATATTACATGGTTTTACTTTGCGAACATGCTTGCTAGTGGCATAATAAGCTGCTTTTTATTGAGAGGTCGGTCCTATGGCGATGCGTTCTGATGTGCGTCGACACGCAATTGTGCTTATTGTGTTTTCTTTGGCACAGTGGTTTTTCATGCGCTATATCTTAGCAAATGAACTTTTCAATATGGACACCAATCAACGTATCTTATACTTTTGCGTAAGTAGTCTTGTCGGTGCACTACTCATTTTTGTCGCATTGATTTATATGGTTCTCAAAGGCAACGCAGATAAACAAGACTAGGCACGATGTCCTTTTACGTAACTCTCCTTCGCATTTTACCTTTAGCATTTTTACGTAGTATCGCAAAAGTGGCAGCTTATTTTATCAACCAAAATCCTGATAAAAGCATGCTGTGGAAAACTAGAGTCAATCTTGGCTTAGCTTACCCAGAATTAAGCCTAGAAAAAAAAGAGCAGCTTGCTCGAGAGAGTGTGACCAAGCAATGTCTGAGTTATATCGAGTCTGGGAAATGCTGGGCAATGCCTCCTGAATGGAGCATCCAACAGATTCATACCGTGCATCACTTGGAAGTACTGACAAATGCTCTTAGCGACCCTCGTGGTGCACTGATCATCACTCCCCATCTAGGCACTTGGGAAATGATGAATGCATGGGTGAATCAATATGGTACTCCCACGATCATGTATAAACCAATGAAAGATAGTGGTTTTAATGCATTTGCTTTACATGCTCGACAACGGCTGAATGCCACCTTAGTACCTACAGATGCTTCGGGTGTCAAAGCGCTATTTAAGAATCTAAAACAAGGTGGTTTCAGTGTGATTCTGCCTGACCATGTTCCCGATCCTTCTGGCGGTGTCGTGGTGCCCTTTTTCAGAATCCCCTGCCTCACCAGTACACTTGCCAGTAAAATGGCGCAAAAAACTCAATGTCGTCTAGTCGGATTAAGCTGTTTCCGTCGTGAGGATGGTGAAGGTTTTGATGTCTACTGTGATGATCTGAATGATCCTGAACTTTATGATCGCGATATTGAAATCGCAACAACAGCATTGAATAGAACCGTTGAGCAAATGATTAATCGCTTTCCTACTGAATATATGTGGGGCTATAAAAGGTTCAGAGGTGATTTAGAAAATAAAGATTATTATAAATAAACTTTATTTTTCATGCATACCCTTATTTTTAAATAGTATTTATATTCAAACTGGTCCTCATAAAGTGCTATATTTCATTAATTTTCAAAACTTTTATTTATTATGATTCCTAAGATTATTCATTATTGTTGGTTTGGTGGAAAACCGATACCAGACCATCTACAAAAATATATCAGTGATTGGAGTCAAAAATGTCCAGACTGGGAAATAAAACTTTGGAATGAAGAAAGCTTTGATGTCGATCAGCATATTTTCACTCAAACTGCGTACCAACAACGTAAATATGCTTTCGTATCTGATTATGTTCGTGCTTGGGCATTACATGAGTTTGGTGGTGTCTATCTAGATACAGATGTAGAACTTAAGCATCCTCTTGACGATTTTCTAGCATGTGAAGCCTTTAGTGGATTTGAGTCAATTAATCTTCCCTTTACTGCGGTGTGGGGAGCTATTCCATACCACAGCTTAAGCAAGGAGATTCTCTCCTATTACCACAATAAAACTTACTCAGATCAAGAACCGCCAAATACCTCTTTTATATCTGATATTATTTCCGAAAAATTTAAAATTGATAGAACTAAAGACATCAATCAAAGTGGTTCTAATGGACATCACACACTACATATTTATGCATCACATTATTTTTGTTTAGACCTTCCGGTTAATTATGCAACCCATCATTTTATTGGTTCATGGTTGGAAGACAAAAATGGAAAGAAACCTTACAAACAACAATTACATAATAAATATTACCTATCAAAATTAGAAGATGATTTTTTATTAGAGAAAAGACAGCTAAAAGACTTAGCTAAAAAAATCAATTTTTCTCAGCTTTTTCTCATTATTCGATATTTTGTACGATCTATTATTAAAAAAGATAAGTAATAAAAAGGCTCTATAAATATAGAGCCTTTTTATTCATTGACACATTTAAATCAAATCATCAATGGTAAGACGAATATCAATACCAAGGCTTTCTGCTCGATTATTGACAACATTATGGCGTCCAACAATCTTTCTGGTACTTTTTAATAGATAAGGGATTCGCATCAACCATTGATGGAAACTATTTCTACGCTGGTACTTATCAATCCAACGCTTGTCACGACTTGCTTGAAGCTGTTCAATGATTGGCTCAACGCTATCACCATAGGTACGTCGTGATGTATCGAAAATAAAGGTATAATTGGGTGGTAATTTATTCAGTGTGATTCGTTTCTCTTCAACCCACTCATCAACAAGTTCTTGTAGCACCACTTGATCCCAACGATCTGGTTGATTTAACTGTCTACGCTCCCACTCATCCATTAATAGACGAGCATTTGGTGTATCATTAATAAATACTGTACTACTAATCAAACGTGTACCATTGATATAGTGTACTGCGATATCTTCTTGAAGCGATTCAAAAAAAGGACGAATGTCCTTAAGAATAATAGCGTCAGCATCTACAAATAGAATAGGACCTTTTAGGTCTCGTCTCATACCTGCAATGAATGTTGGCTTAAACGCGATGATCTTTTGCCAGTCATCTTTCGAAAACTCACTAAACTGAACATTGATATCAAATTTTTCAGCTGAACGTTGCAAAATTTGGGCATGCTTTCTATATAATTTATCATCGGTGTGAAAGCCAAAAATTGTTAGCATAAAAGCCCTATGCACTATGAAAAATAAAAGATAATCTTAATTTCTCATAGTGCCTTAGTCAACATCACCAGTCTTGAAGATCAAATAAAGACTATATAAATCAAACAGTAAATTACTTAAATTTAATCTTAACAATTGACTCTGCTTTTACAAAGCGAATCAATTGAGCAGACAGTCGGACAAACTCTCTCGCAATTTTGTCTTTAAACATCAATTTATGATTTACTCGAATATTATCCCCTTTTCGTAACTTACGGTCGTGAGATAAATAACTCGGAAAATTTGTCTTATCTCGCATCAAAATAAAGTCTTGAATACAAACAGCAGGACACATCTGATAAACATCATATTTACCCTGTCGCAAATAATCTTTAAACATAATGTGGTCAATAGGAATCAACTTCTTATAGCTTTGAATAAATGCCAATAACGCTTTAGCCCCCTGATTTGATAAAATATACCCTCCAGTCCCCATATGTTTTGACTTAAGTGGCATCAACTTACGATTGATACATTTAATTTGTTTTAGCTTTATTGAGGTTGTTACCTTTGGATAAAATGCTTCAACTTTTATAATATGCCCATCTTCAGGAATCCACTCAGTTCTCGAAAGAACCTTCGCTGCTTGTTCGCCCAAATAAATATCATCTTCAAAAATACCAATGAAATCTAAATTCTGATCAACGACTGTTTTCCACAAAACCACATGGCTTAATAAACAAGCAATTTCCCCAGGTCTTAAATCTGTTGTTTTAATATCTAATAATAAATCTGCAGCAACTTGGTTAATTCGGTCAGGCGTAATTGCATCAAAGAAATCAAATGCAACCTGATGTTTTCCAAACTCCGATACGATATGTTTGCGACGCTCTTGAGCATTAGCAAGACTAATAACAAAATTTTTCATAATTTCATCTAAAGATAGTTTCTCTTAAATAGAGAAAGAGCTTAAAAATTATTTTACCGTTATGTATAAAATATATGTTGAATATTATTACATTTTAAAAATAATTAAATATAAATATTTTTCCATTTAAATAAAAATCTGTATATTTTTACGTCTTTTTGTAGTACTTAAAGTTAAAACGTTAATTTTTGTCTTTTTTGGCAGTCATTGATTTAAGCTTTTGATTTTATTTAGATGTTATATATAAGCTTGATAACATCAGCACTAGAAAATTTAGGAGGCAATTATTACAATAGGGAGTAGAGTCGTTGCTGTACCGTTCTCTAAGTAACGGGATCTCTTTTTTTTGTTGTATTGATTCTTATAATTTATGAAAAGTGTGTAAATATGAATAGCGAAGCAATTAAAATTTTTGTGGGTTGCGACCCTAACAACTGTGATCTTGAACAGATGATGGTATTAGATTATAGCGTTCGTAAACACACGCAACACCCAGTTGAAATTATATGGATGCAACTCAGCCATGATCCCGAAAGCCCGTGGTATACCAATCAAGCAACTGGCGAAGGATGGCATACAGAAAAATGGGCAACACCTTTTTCAGGTTTTCGTTGGGCGATTCCAGAATCATGTAACTTTCAAGGGCGCGCAATCTATATGGATGCCGATGTCGTGGTTTTATGTGATATCGCGGAGTTGTGGGCGCATCCAAAAGCTGAAGATGCGATCGTGATTGCCAAAGGAGGCAAAAATTCAGCTCGTCTATGTACATGCGTTTGGGACTGCGAGAAAGCTAAGCAATATTTACCTGCTTTAAAAGACATTCAAGCTGATCCTGATGGCCACAAAAAGCTAATGCAACTTTTGAAAGATAAGCCTGAGCTAGTTCAACCTTACCAAGACTCTTATAATAATATTGATGGTGAAGGTCTCGCTGCTGAGCAGATTAAAATTCTGCACTATTCAGACATGGGTACACAGTTTAGTCACAAATATTCCCTGCCACGCTTAGAGGCATCAGGACAAAAACATTGGTTTGATGGAAAAATCATGCCACATCCAAGACAAGATCTCACGGAGCTATTTGATCAGTATTACAACGAAGCTTTAGCAGCAGGTTATCGCCCAGAGAATTATAAAGTAGAACCTTTTGGGGACTTTTCTAAAGCGACACAAATCAATTATCACGGCAATAAAGTGACTCGTCCAGAAGATGAAAAGAGCTGGTTCACTCGCTCTATCGATAGTCTTAAATCAAAGTTCAAGAAGAAAAGCTTCTCTCTTGATGATTAATAGATATTAGGGAGATTGTCATAGCACAATCTCCCTCTCCATACTTTTCTAGTCCTGACTGTTTTTACGATAATAAACAGATTTTTAGCTTAATCATTGCTGAGTTTTTAAATGCTTCCATCTCTTTCAGATACTTTATTACGAAACATTTATAAATTCATTTATAAGATTTTTTACCCAAAAACATATAAACACAATCGTCGTTTCTGGCCGCTTTATCGTGTACAACGTAATGAACATGGTCGTTTAGAAAAAGTTTATTTTAAGAAGCAGCTTGTTTCAGATAATTTGATGATCCAACCAGCAAAAAATTCAAAGTGCATGTTGATTGCGACAGGGCCTTCTATTCAGCAGCTTCCAAATGAAGTTTTTCAGAAAACAGATATAGACTATATCGGCGTGAATGGTGCGATTGCTTTAGAAAATATCCATTACAACAGCTATATCATCATTGACCATAATTTTGTGGATGCTCGCTTTGATTTGGTCGAGAAAGTACTGCAAAGCAATTGTACTTTTTACACCACACCTCGTTGTCTAGATATGATTCTTAGACGAATTAAATTTACAGATATTCAATGTAGTATCAAAACTATCGAAACAATCACTAGAGACCTCATGGAAGTGTTTCTTGATGAAGAAATGCTCGTGAATAAAACGGCAGAACACTTTTTCATTCACGATGATTTTGGTTTCTCAAAAGACATTTTTAACGGCATATTTGATTACTTTACCGTTGCCTATGTCGCCCTACAAATTGTTAACTCGCTCAACTACACAGAAATTTTTATTGCTGGCTTAGATATGAGCAATTTTTCTAAACCACGCTTCTATGAAACAACTGATGATAAGCAGCCAACGTTACTCGACATACATAGCGAGACTGTATTACGTGCATTTGATGCTGCTGCATTATTTTTTAAAGAACATCAAATTAACGTTTACAATCTTTCTCCAAACAGTGCCGTTGAATCCTTCGAAAAGCGATCTTTTGAAGTTATACAATAAGTGTAGAAAAAGCCTTTAATAAAAATACACAATCAAATTAATCATGAATTAATCATTCGCTCATACAATTAGAGTTTTAGCTAAATATTATTGCATGAGCGTCAATAACTTTCGGACTGACATTAATGGACTAAGAGCTTACGCTGTAATTTTTGTCGTTCTTTTTCACTTCCAAATTTTAGGCTTTTCAGCAGGATACCTCGGAGTTGACATATTCTTTGTCATCTCAGGCTACCTAATGACAAAGATCATTATTGAAAGACTAGAGAAAAATCGGTTTTCCTTTAGTGACTTTTATTTATCTCGTATCACCCGAATCTTCCCAGCATTACTCGTTCTCGTTGTATGTCTCACAATACTTGGCTGGTTTATCTTTATTCCTGAAGATTTTCAAAGATTTGCTAAAGATGCACGTTATAGCCTTACGTTTCTCTCAAATAATCTCTATTACCGACAAGCTGGAGATTACTTTGCAGTAGATGCACATGAGAAAGCACTGTTACATACATGGTCACTTGCTGTTGAATGGCAATTTTATCTATTGTTCCCCATCCTTTTGGTGATTTATTGGAAATTAAGCAAAGGGCTAAAACACATTGGAATCTTTCTCAGCATCTTATTTATTGCCTCACTGAGTTATTCAATTTATATCACCCCTAAAGACTCCATGTATGCATTTTTCAAACTCACTACACGGGCATGGGAACTGATTGCTGGTGGTCTTGTCTATTATTATTTTAGAAACACACAGTTAAATACACATCTCAAAAAATTAACTGAAGCAATCGGCTTTATGCTTATCGTTGCTAGTTTGGTAATTTTAAAACAAAGTACACCTTGGCCTGGTTATGCAGCATTGTTACCCGTTGTAGGTACAATGCTGATTCTAATCGCAAACCGCCAAGACTCTTTTCTCACTCAAACACCCATCGTGCAAAGTATTGGTAGCGCATCCTATTCAATCTATTTATGGCATTGGCCTGTATTTTTCCTACTGAATTATTTCTTTGTTCCACATAATTTTCTTAATCTAAGCCTCGCAATTACGCTTTCACTATTTTTAGGTTGGTTAAGTTATAAATACATAGAAAGTAGTCGTAATCTCCTGCAAAAGCTCAAACCTCAATATATTTATGTTTTATTCTTTGCTGTTCTAATTGCGTCATATCCTATTTATAAGTTCATCAGCAAAGATGGTGTAAAGGACAGAGCAAGCTCTAAATATCTATCCAGCATAGAACAAATTCAAATGCCTGCAATCGCAAATGGTTGGTGCTTTTATAATATTAAAGGTGACGATAATCTTAATGTAGGAACTCAAGGTTTAACTTGTTCTATTGCATCAAAACAACCTACTGCGAAGAAGGCCTTACTGTTCGGCGATTCTTTTGCTGGCCATAACAATCCTTTTTGGGATCAAATTGGTAAAAAGCTTAACCTACAGATCCAAGTTGTTTCGACAAACTGGTGTTACCCAAGTCTTAATGATGCCTTTACTGGAGATCAGCCATCTGATGCCTATGAGCAGTGTCTAATCAACCGTGATTATCTTGCTAAGAATATGGATAAATATGATGTATTGATTTTTGCAGGTCGTTGGTCAGATATTGTTGGAAAAAGCCAACAAAGTGGTTTTGCTAATCTGTTAGATATCACAGAGCAGCACCATAAAAAAGTGATTGTAATGTCAGAGCCATATGCATTTAAAAAGAATATTAGCTTATTGTTCAAAAGAGCAATGTGGTTACATAGAGACTTTAATCTTAATAATTACATGAAGAGTGATAGAGCAACTCAACAGCGTTACGCTACAGAGGTAATCAACAATATGGTGTACAAACATAGCAATACACTATTGCTGACGCGTGATGATTTATTCAGACCAAATCAAATGGCAAATGGCAATACACCCTACTCCCTAGATGGTCGTCACATGTCGATTATTGGTTCACTTGAGTCAGCGAAATATTTCGAAAAACAACCAAAGTACGACGTGTTAAAACAGTTCTTTGAGCAACCCTTAACACCCTAAAACTAATTAATTTAAATATCGATGAATGAGTCGTTAAAATACATTGCTTTCGCATAATAACGGCTCAAGATTCCTCTTTCTTTACCAGCCAATTTGATCAGCTTCGGCATATCAGCAGGCGGATAATTGATTGCAAAATCAATCAATACTTTTTCTTTCACCCACTTATTTTTCACTTGATAGAAGAAAGCATTTCGATCACAGTTGATCAATGTCATACTTGGAAGAGCGTTACGCATAACTTTTTGGCAGGCAACATATGCCACAAGATATTCCAAACGACCGATTTCTTGGAACAAGTCCTGATAATCTGCATCATTTTCTTTAATTTTTTGAATATACAGCTTTGGTGTAATTTCAATCGCCTTAGACAACTCATCAAACCAATACTTAAAAAAGACATTCTTTGCCGAACTCGCCAATAACCAATTTTCTAAAACTGGGAAATTTGGGCAAGTCGTATTTTTTTTACGGTAGTATGCAAAACTATTGGTTTGATTCTCAGTAACAAGCTGTTGTATCCAACCAAGATTTTCATAAACAATCGTACTGGCATCCAACCAAATTCCACCGTATTGATAAATGAGGTCAAAACGGATGAGATCAGCCTTTTGCTGAGGTGTCGCATGTGCTAAACGGCGATAGTCAATGTCGCAAAATGCTTTAACATTATCAGGCGTTAAAAAGTTCACAACATAGTCAGGATTTTTTGTTCTAATATTTTCGACACATTTCTCTACGAACTGTGGTAATACACCCTCCCAGTACATCCAAATGATTTTAGGAATAATGGCATTTTTCTCTGTCGGATTCAGAACAATAATATCTGCATAATTGTCTATGACATCATTCATATCCCGTTTTTTATTCGCATACATCGTATAAAACTTTAAGAGATAGAATAATTTTTTAAAGACTTTCATAAAATTGCTCAGTTTCGAACAGTATTAAGAGATCAAATGTTTAAAAGCATAATAACGATCTCGCCACATGCGTTTTTGCTTTTTGAGTCCATGCGAAAAGCTACGATTTTCTAGCTCTTTTCGTTTAATGCCTTGCGCCGCAACTGTGCCTAAAATATCACTATCTAATCCTGCTGGTTGAACAAATGGCTGCCACACGCCTAGGCCTTTACCATTTTTACTTAACCAGCTTTGGAAAAAGATATCGACTGGAACCTGCATGGTTTTACCTAAGCGTACAAATTCTTCAGCACCACGTCTAGACCAAATCAAACCTACACCACGGATCGGAAAATAATAAGCATGCCACAAGTTAAAACTGTCGATCTGTAAAATATCTTTCGCTAATTTTTTCTTTTTAGCGGCAATATTGACCACATACCAATCAAGCGCCTTATGCTCATCAAGGTAATTTAATAATGTCTCTACTTTCTGTTTAAAATCAGGCAAGACTTGAATATCATCTTCGAGAACAACAAGATAATCTGCATCGGTCTGCAAGAATTTTTCAGCACAGCCATAATGACTCAGATAACAACCCAACTCTGAACTAATTAAGCTACGCCCTAAAATTTCCTGAGCCTTTGCATCATCATAATTTTTAAACTCGGATAATGCTTTACCACGTCCATCATAAGCAGGAAAACGAGTAAACTCCCAATTTGCTTGTTGCAATTGCTCAGTTGCACTTGCTAAACGTTGATCACTACCGTCTAGATTTATAAGATAAGTAACGACTTTCATTTAATTTTCCTTCGCTTATCCTGCAATAGTTGGTTGGATTTGACTAGGCAAAACTTCTCTAAATTTATCAACAAGTGCATGACGAATACGCAGCTCATCACGCTGTTCTAATTGATCTAAACTTTGAATACAACCAAATTTAATATGTTCGTTAGATAAAGCTTGAATAAAAGGCTCTAAGTCTCGCCCATCTTTCAAATAGGCAATCTCAACATCATCTTTCAAGATCGCTTGATTATTTTGTATAGCCAAATGATTAGATAGCCCTACAGGTAAAATCTGATCAATATTTCTAAATTTAAAGCGAATTTGCTGCTGTAAGAATAATGGATGTTGTCCGAAATAATTCGCTAAAAGCGCTTTACTTAAAATATGCGGACGATGATGAATTTCATAATAACGACTGAGTCCAACACAGTCTGCACTGAGCATTTGAGCCATAGAGTATTTAGGCTGGGCAATTTTCCCAAACTTATTTTGTACAAATTTTCGCAGTAGATATTTAACTTTTTTTACGAAATTACTCTGCCAATGACCGTAAATAACCATCTGATCATCAACTAAAAAGTCCTGCTGATGTGACGCTTGATTAAAAAAGAAATCATCATTGAGATAAATAAAGTAATCAGAAATATCAGGAATATTCCACAACATACTTTCGATACTTAATGAATTAAACGTCGGCAAAGCTGACTCATAGCCATTAAACACTTCACGATGGTCAATAATCTTAATCTTTCCAGCTTCACAAAGCCCTTGCTGTTCAAACTGATCCAACCATTTCGGTTGCTGTTGATCAGTGACCACATAAATTGTTCCGCTATAAGGAACAAACTTTAGGATTGAAGCAATACAAAAATAAATTTCATCATTACTGGCAAAGCGGGTATCTTCTAAAGCATTAGAAGGCTCAGCTTGATTCATGAACTTTCGGCGTTTGTTTTTTAAATTGATGTCATTACCATCCACCCAAGCAATAACAATATCAATCGCTTGCACGCTATCTTTCATAAATCAAACTCGACCTTTTCCAATATGATTAAGGCTTATTGCCAAGCATCTTTAATCCAGTCCGATGGCAGTACATAGCGATACCACTTACCACCACCACCACTGACTGCATCAGGCGGATTAATTTCACCATGGAAAATAATAATTTTGGCATTTTGAGGTTTTACAGGTGGTTTGAAATAAGCCAATGGAATCTTTTGTAAGCAGTGATATTTATAACTTTTACACCAGTCTTTGTTCCAATAACTCAGCTTACCTTCTTTATGCACAAACCAAGAGAGGTACTCTTGTTCATTACGGAATTTTTGGCGAACCTCATCAAAGTGTTCACGGAAATACGGCAGAATTTCAGGGAAAGCACCTAGTTTAAAACGGTAAACTGAACTATTTCCTGTAATACGCCAAGGTCGTTTCCAGTCATGAATCACCAAAAACTCACCTTTTTCTTGGAAGAAACAATCGATGTTATCGACAATCACCACATCCAAGTCTAGAAAAAGCGCATTACCTTTTAAGCCATAAAGATCAGGTTCAAAAGTTGAAAGTTTATTCCAACCACGCTCAGGGCTACCCTCAGGCAGATCAAGTGATGGAATCGGAAAACATTGGATATTAGGATCAATTCCTTCAGTGCGGTCTGTTAGACAAACCATTTTAAAAGGCAAAGTAAGATGACGTTTAACCATGTTGTATAAACGATTGACATATTCTGCGCCATACTTGGTTCCCCATTTCATGCACAAAATAACATTGTCTTCATGAGTTGCCGAATTTTGTTGAATGTCTACCATCTGCTAACCTTAATGCCTTAGATATTATTTTGCTCAAGCATTTGGTAGCCAAAGCGAAAAAATAATATGCACTGAATGTGAGGCTATCTTAGCATAGACCTTATATTATTTTTTATTATTAATTCGTCAAACCCTTATAGTCTGTCGGTATTTCACCAACAGACTATACAAATAAAAACTTAATCAAAATTGAGAAAGCTTAATTAATGCCAAATAAATCTCTGGTATAAATTTTTTCCATCACATCACAGAACATCGGTACCATTCGATTTACGATAATCAAATCTGACATTGCTTTAAATTTTTGTAAGCTCGAAATAACAGGATGACCTAGATACTCTTTCACATCCAAGGTTGGCTCATAAATCACAACGCGGATTCCCTCATCGGCTAAACCTTGTAGTACATCATGCACAGCAGACTCTCTAAAATTATCAGAATCAGCTTTCATCGTCAGTCGATAGATTCCAACGCAAGAGACTTTTCGGCTTAAAATATCCGCAATAATCGCCTGTTTACGGGTCTGATTTGAGCGAATGATCGCGGAGATTAATTCCTGAGGTGTATCGTGATAATTCGCCAACAACTGCTTAGTATCTTTAGGTAAGCAATAGCCACCATAACCAAAGGATGGATTATTGTAATGATCACCAATCCGAGGATCTAAACCAACCCCAGTCGTAATATCCAAAGCACTTAATTTGTTTTTTATACAGTACGTATCAAGCTCATTAAAGAAAGCGACACGCATGGCCAAATAAGTATTGGAGAAAAGCTTAATTGCTTCAGCTTCGGTAGAATCCACACACAATAACACGGCGTTCTTTTCTACCGTCGCTTTCAAATATAACTTGGCAATCTTTTCAGCGCGTTTTGACTTTTCGCCCACAATAATTCGCGAAGGATATAAGTTGTCTTGTAAGGCTTGCCCTTCCCTTAAAAATTCTGGGGAGAAAATGAGGTTTTTAAGCTTTAACTTTTTAGAAATCTCTTTGGTATAACCAACAGGCACCGTCGATTTGATAATCATCAACGCCTTTGGATTTATTTTTTGGATATCATCAATGACCGCTTCGATACTTGAAGTATCAAAATAATTGGTTTCAGGATTATAGTTGGTGGGTGTTGCGATGATAATGAGTTTTGCATTTTGATAAGCAAATTCTTTATCGCATGTAGCCTCAATGCTGGCTTCAGTTAAGTAGTTTTGGATACAAGTATCACTGATAGGTGACACTTTTTGGTTAATGCTCTTTACCCGTGTTTTATCTATATCTAGTACAATCACATCATGTTGTTTGGAAAATAATAAGGCATTCGATAGACCTACATAACCCGCACCAACGACAGTAATTTTCATTCGATCTCTATTTTTTATTCGACTTAGAGACACCGTAATCAACTAAAATGAAAGATTGATGATGGTTTAATTGCAATCTTTTGACAAACCAGCAATAAAAAAGCGAAGCCTATGCTTCGCTTTTTTCAACATTTCAGTCATTTATTTGATATAAGTCAACCAATCTGCATATTTATCATTACGACCTTGAACAGCATCAAAGAATGTTTTTTGAATTACTGTTGTGATAGGACCACGAGAACCGCAACCAATTTCACGGTCATCATATTCACGGATAGGCGTAACTTCAGCAGCCGTACCTGTAAAGAATGCTTCATCAGCAATATAGAATTCGTCACGCGTAATACGACGCTCAACGACTTCATAACCAAGATCTTTGGCAATCGTAATCACTGTTTGGCGGGTAATCCCCTCAAGTGCACCACCTGCCAAATCTGGAGTATGTAATACGCCATCTTTGATCAAGAATACGTTTTCACCAGCACCTTGGCAGACAAAACCTTGTGGATCAAGCAACATCGCTTCATCATAACCCGCACGAGCAACTTCTTGGTGAGCCAAGATCGAGACTGTATAGTTACCACATGCTTTTGCTTTACACATCGTCACGTTTGGGTGATGGTGCGTAAACGAAGATGTTTTAACGCGAATGCCACGAGCCATCGCTTCTTCACCAAGGTAAGCACCCCAGCCCCATGCAGCAACAGCAGCATGAACAGTATTTTCAGTTGCAGCGATACCTAATTTTTCAGAACCAATCCAAATCAATGGACGTAGGTAACAAGAAGCTAACTTATTTTCACGCACGACATCAATTTGTGCTTGTTCTAAAGTCGCTTGATCAAATGGAACATTCATTTGATAAATTTTTGCAGAATTTAATAAGCGCTTTGTATGATCTTGTAAGCGAAAGATTGCTGTTCCATTTGGGGTTTCATAAGCACGGACGCCTTCGAAAACCCCCATACTGTAATGCAGAGTATGTGTTAAGACGTGAATTTTTGCATCACGCCAATCAACCATTTTTCCATCTTGCCAAATAAAACCATCACGATCAGCCAAATTCACGGCGCATACTCCAAACTTTTACTACACAATCATTCACTATCCAATGCAATTGTTGCGCTTGGATCAATTAACCTTTGCCATAACTTGCAAACGATCTCGCGGGTATCGTGCCAGTCCGCAGCATTAACTTGCATGGATTGATTTGCAAGTGCTAAACGGTGGCTCTCAGCTCGTTCACGGAGATAAGCATGTATCAATGCTGAGGCATCTTCACTTGATAAGCAGCCTGCTTGAGCAGCATCTTCTAAAATTCTTACATTGTCGGAAAAATGGGCGAGATCAGGATTCGTCCCACTCCATGCAAGCACTGCATACTGTGCCATAAATTCAATGTCAACGATACCACCTGAGTCCTGTTTTAAATGAAAAATCCCATGTTTTTTTTGTTCAGAAGATGAACCCAAATGATCTTTCATTTTCTGGCGCATTTTTAACACTTCTTCACGAACTTCATTTTCATCACGGACTTGTGTCAGGATCTGACAACGAACTTCTTCAAACTGCTGGCAAAGCATTGCCTCACCTGCGATTGAGCGCGCTCGGACAAGGGCTTGATGTTCCCATAACCAAGCACTTTTTTGTTGATACTGCTCATATGCTTTTAGACTGGTCACCAACATTCCCGCCTCTCCTGACGGCCTTAAACGTGTATCAATTTCGTACACACGACCATCTAAGGTTTGGGTTGTCATGAGTGACATGAATTTCTGTGCAACACGGATCGCAAACTCAGCACTACTGATGCTCTTTCGACCATCCGTTTCAGCTTGTTCTTCAAAAGCATGAATGAAGACTAAATCCAAATCTGAGCCATAGCCCAGTTCGATTCCACCGAGCTTGCCATAACCAATCACAGCAAAACCTTTTGCATCCAAGCTACAGCGCGCTCCTGTCGTACTCACAGGATAGCCATGTCGCTGTGCGACTGATTCATAGGCTAAATTTAAAGTCGCCTGCACACTCACTTCAGCAATATCTGTAAGTGCATCAGACACTTTCATCAATGGGCTTTCTGCAAGTACATCGCTCGCCGCGACAGTCAGCACATTACTCTTCTTAAATAAGCGGAGTACACGCATCTGATCTTCGACTTGATCAATTTCAATACGAAGTAATTGCTGACGTAAAGAATCTTCTAAATCCTGCCGTTGAGGTAATCCGAAATCCATCGATAAAAACTCATCCAGCAACACAGGATATTGCGCCAATTCTTCGCAAATCCAAGGACTTACTGTTGCCATTTTCACTAGACGCTGTAAAGCACCTCGGCTTTCCATCAGCATGACTAGATATACCGTTCGACGCAGCACTGATTCGACTAATGGCATCAATCTTAACAGTGCCATTTGCGGTTGATCTGACTGTAAAATCGCTTCAATCAAATGCGGCCAAAACTTTTTCAATCGCTCTAAAGCACTGGCAGGAATTTTCCTTAATGCTTGCCCATGCCAAAAGTTTTGAATGAGGTTCTTTGCATCGTCATCTAGTACAGCATCTAATTTCTGCTCAAGTTTTACAAAATCATCAATCGGTTCTGAAAATTCTTTTTCTTGAATTAATTGCTTAAACTGTACTTTGACTTTATCTCGCTTCTGATTCAACACATTAATGAAGGCAGTCCAATCCACAAAACCAAGCGTATCTAACATGCGCTGCCTTAACTCAGGCTCAGTTGGTAATGATTGTGTTTGCTGATCATTCAGCGCTTGAATTGCATGCTCAACACGTCTTAAAAACAGGTAAGCATCTTCCAAATCATCAACGGATTGTTGGTCTAAGAGTTCTGCTTCACCTAAATGATGCAAATTCGCTAAACATTGACGATCTTGTAATTCACGTTTTGAACCACCGTAAATCAATTGGAAGACCTGTACAATGAACTCAATTTCGCGAATGCCTCCTGCACCGAGTTTAATATCATCCTCAATATTACGACGCATGACCTCACGTTCGATCATGGCTTTCATTTCACGCATCGCAGCAAATGCTGAATAATCTACATAGCGGCGAAACACAAACGGACGTGCCATTTCCATCAAGTCAGCACCTGCTTTACCGCCAGTGATAACCCTTGCCTTGATCCAAGCATAGCGTTCCCATTCACGTCCGTGCTGGCTCAAATATTTTTCTAAACCCATATAGCTAATCGCGAGCGCAGAACCATCGCCCCAAGGACGTAAGCGCATATCTACACGGAATACAAAACCATCTGCGGTAATATGGTCGAGTAAATAGATCAGTTTCTGCCCCCATAAAATACAGAACTGTTGTACATCTATGCATTTTCGACCATTGGTCTCACCTTGTTCATCGAAGGCAAAAATAAGATCAATATCACTTGAAAGATTAAGTTCTTGTGCACCTAATTTCCCCATCCCGATAACAATCAGGTCTTGAACTTGCCCCTCATAACTGATTGGTTCTCCATGCTTGGCAACAAGTGGGATACGTGCAAATGCTTTTGCGGCACAAATGCTCGCATCGGCAAAATCAGATAATTCACGGGTTAAGGTCACCACATCGGTAAGCTGGTTAGCATCCTGCCAAATCCAACGAAACATCAAACGCGCTCTTAGGATACGTAGCGCTTTCATCCATACCTGTTCATCATTGATCTCTGCAACAGTTTCTTGGACTTTTTGATGGATGCTTTGTGTAGACAACGAGCAAAGAAATTGATCTTCTGAATAATCTTGTTCTAGTTGTGACTGGTATAGGTTTAAAACTTGTTCTGCATACTGACTTGCAACTAAGGTTTTTTGTAGCTGTTCCGCATTCATATAAAAAGGCTCTACCGATGTCATCTCATCGTGTTTAGTTATATCAGTTACAAGCTTATGTTTAAAATCTCTTTAGGCTAATTTTGCTTTACTTTTATGTTGATCTGTACATAAATCAACGTGTTCACGCTCAGCAGGCAATGTCACTTTAAATGTTGTCCCTTCACCATCCTTAGAAACCACATCAATCTCACCATGGTTGAGTTCAACAAAACGCTTACACAAAGACAAACCTAAACCGGCACCTTTCTCGCCAGCCGTACCTTTGAAACTCATGGTGATACGTGGTTGAAATAGATTTTGTATTTGCTCATCGGTCATGCCCAAACCAGAATCTTTTACGCTAATCTCGACCATTTCACCTTTATTTTGGGCTTGGATGTAAACTTTTCCAGAACCATCAATATCCGTAAATTTCAACGCATTTGACACAAGATTTTGAATCAAAGAAGTGATCATATTCATATCAGCATAGATTTTTAGGTTTTCATCTACTTGATTAATCAGTTGAATATTTTTCTTCAAAGCTAAGGTTTTTAAAATATCCGTCACAATATCTGTGATCTGTCGTAATTTAAAATTAATTGGGTGATAAACAAAACGCCCGCCTTCGGCCATCGCCCAATTCAACAAACTTTCCAATAAGTTGTAAGTGGACTGTGATGTGTCATAGAGGTAGTCAGCAATATTTTGAATACTAGACTCATCCAAAGTTTCGCGTTCTTTGGCTAAAATTTCAGAGAAGCCCAAGAGACCATGAAATGGTGCACGTAAGTCATGGGAAATGATCGAGAAAAACTTAGTTTTACTAAAATTTAATGCAGATTCTTGTTCATATAATTCTTTTAATTCATCATGATTTAGCTTTAACTCAAGCTGTTGCATAAAGTTTTTGCAATGTTCTTGAAGAAGTTGTTTTTGCGTTTCAGTAAATTCCAATACTTTTGTATCAAGTAGAATGAGATAACCTAAAGATGTTTGGTCAGAATGTCGCAAATGTACTGCGATGGCTGATTCCGCCTTGCATTTCAATGCATTGAGAAAACCAATCAATGTTGGATATTGTGAATGTGAATGGTCAATCAGATCATCGTTGACAAATAACGTATTTAAACTTTTTGTGATTTTCGCGGTATCAATTGCTTTTAATTTTTCTGAACAGCGATGCCATAAATAAGGTTCTTGGTGAAAGGCGAGTAAAGCTGTACTAGTCTGCATCAACTTGCGGTTAAATTGTAAGAATTGTTCAAGCGTGTTTTGGTCTGAGTTAAGACCCATAGAAAGAGATAGTTTACAAGCACTTAGCTTTTCGGCTTGCTGTAATTCTAATAATTGAATAGCCATGCACGCCTCTCGAATATTATCGTTATACCGTTGTTTACGTTTTATTTAAAAAAATGAGAAAACTATCACTTAGTATTAACAAACTTTAACAAAAAACGCAATTGTAGAATCAATCAATTCGCAACAAAACGTGAAATTTCATTAAAAATATCTCTCTAAAACAAAGAACTGAAAATAGGTATCACTTAAACTCTTCAATACCAACTGAAACAATTGATCTAAAATTCAACAACTACGAGCTTTACATGATTGACAAGACATTTAAACAAGGTAATATACGCAACACAAAGCATCGCACTCTTCCCGAGGTGGTGAAATTGGTAGACGCGGCGGACTCAAAATCCGCTGTCAGAGATGACGTGTCGGTTCGAGTCCGACCCTCGGGACCAGAATTTCAAAACCCCAAACTAGCACTAAAAGTTTGGGGTTTTTTCATATGTGGTAAAGAAAAATATGCAACTCTCCGACTTTTCTTTTGATCTTCCAGATGAACTTATTGCTCGCTATCCTCTAGATAGCCGTAGTGCATCACGCCTACTCCATATCGATGCAAACGGTCAGTATCACGACCACGCGTTTACCGATATTTTAGATCTATTGGAAGATGGAGACTTACTCGTACTCAATGATACAAAGGTCATGAAAGCACGATTAAAAGGAAAACGTGCTACAGGTGGTGCGATCGAAGTCCTCGTTGAACGTATGTTGGATACGCATACAGCGCATTGCCATATTAAATCGAGCAACTCACCCAAAGCTGGTGCAGAACTTTATATTGGTGATGATGCAGTTCCTGTAGCCGTACAAGGCCGCCATGAAAACTTATTTGTCGTTAAGTTTTCGCAACCTATTTTATCTGTACTTGATCAATATGGACAGTTACCGATTCCACCATATTTCAATCGTGAAGCTGAAGACATTGATACTGAACGCTATCAAACGGTTTTTCACGATCCTGAAAAAATTGCTAGTGTTGCAGCACCAACAGCAAGTTTGCACTTTGACCAAGATTTATTGGAAAAACTAGCTGCAAAAGGTGTGCAAAAAACTTTTGTGACATTACATGTTGGCGCAGGTACATTTATGCCTGTGCGTACAACTGACATTACCAATCACATTATGCATAGTGAATGGTGCGATGTACCACAAGCAACGATTGATTTGATTTTAGAAACCAAAGCTCGTGGAAATAAAGTAATTGCGGTAGGCACAACAGCAACTCGTGCCCTAGAAAGTGCGGCACAAGCAAATCAAGGACAAATTGCCGCTTGGACAGGCGATACGCAAATTTTTATTTACCCAGGCTATCAATTCTGTATCGTGGATCGTTTGATTACCAACTTCCATTTACCAGAATCGACCTTATTGATGTTGGTTTCAGCTTTGTCGAATCGCGACAATATTCTAGCGGCTTATAAACATGCTGTTGAGCAACGTTATCGTTTCTTTAGTTATGGCGATGCGATGTTGATTGACCAAGCAAAATTTTAAGAAGTTCTGCTTTAGTAATAAAAAACTAATTATAAATTTGCAAAAATACATTTCATAAAATTCACATCTTATCTAGCTTTCTAAGATTGGGAGCTAGATAAGTCTAGTGAAATAATTAAGTTATTTCGGAATAAATACGATGAGTTTTATAGATCAACTTAGCTGAACAATAAAAACAACTCCATATACTCTAATGAATTCGCCAAGTATAAAAAGCACGATTAAGACACTTCTTAGTTTCTGAAATTTAAAGCATAATCTAAATCATACAGATTTATTATAATGAACCGACTAATCCCATGCCGATCGACACAGTACAAGAAGCCTTACATATCAGACGTAAAAAAAATGCACAGGTTTTTCGAAATATTGCTCGACTTTGGGAAGCTGGACAAACGTCTCATAGTGATCAAGAGTTATTAGATAAATTACATCCTTGGCGAGAAGATCATAGTCTCCGTTTTTTTAATGTACTCCCCTATTTATTAGCCATTACCAGTATTAGCACTTTAGTTTTTGGCTTTTTTCTCCATCCACATATCCAATTTATATGGAGCTTTTTAGGTGCATTCTTCACAGGATTTTTAGCCTATCTGCTTTATGAATCGCAACAACCACTCAGACAAGTGATTCATTATCTTGAACAACGAATGATTGATTTACGCTATGGATTAAAGTTTCAACAACTTCCAGCATACCTTCCAATCCAAGCACAACCGATATTGGTTATCAGTCGATTAAAGCAATACTTCCCACTTTTCAATCGTGGGGATAAATCAAATGAAATCACCTATTACGCCTCTACAACATGGAATGATGGTGAAATTGAACATCAAGTCTTAGTGTTTAAATATCAATATGTCAGTGAAATGCCTATTTTTCAGGATAGTAATACTGATAAAAAAATCGTAAAAGAAATTGAAAAGGACTTATGGGGTGCATTCATCTTCCAAATGCCAGCACTCGGTATTGCTGTAAGCAATCAACGCTCACGATTCTTTGAACCGTATACGCGTTCTTGGCAAAGTAGCGATATTTTAATTAACCGAAAAATCAATATTTTTGGATGCGACCAACATCAACTCGCAAGAGAGGTTGGTCCAAGTATGACGCTCAAGTTAAATGATTTTTTTCAACATTTTAGTGGTGATTTAATTTATCATCATCAAGAGCAGATTCTTTGCTATGTGGGTGAACAAGACCTCTTTCAAACCACAAGTAAACGAGACGAAGTTCATGATATTCCGGCGTTGCGCGGTCATTTACGCACCATGACCATGCCTCAATATCAAAAATTTCAGCAACACATGCTTAACTTAATTCGCTAAATCCATTTCACTGTTTTCAACACAGTTGCTCTATTTTCAAAAGAGCGGATTTATAGCAATAACAATAAGGAGAACGACAATGATGGGCTTGCTCATTTTCTTGGGGATGTTTGTTGTATTGATTGTGTGGGGTATCAATATTCGCAATACGATTGTGCGTTACTTCAATGCCACTAAACGAGCTTGGTCAGAGGTTGCTAACTTTGAACGCCAAAAAGTAAAAACTTTAGAGGCTTTAGAAGCAACCTTGGCGCAATATACTCAATTTGAAAAATCAACTTTAGAAAAAGTTACAGAGCTTCGTCAGCAAATCCTTAATTTAAATGTTAATGATACTGATATTTCTCAACTACAAAGCATCGAAAAAATGAGTAAAGAACTCATCCGTAGCCTCAACGTCGTTGTAGAAAATTATCCAGAGTTAAAGGCTGATGCGCTTTACAGCAAAATGATGGATGACATTCAAGAGCAAAACGAAAATGTTGGTGCTGCGATTACAATCTTTAACCGTAATGTTGAGTTATTCAACAACCACATCCAAGTTTTCCCAAATAACCTGATCAATACACTGACATTATCGAAGAAAGAAATTCGCCCATTTAGGGATAATCTTGCGACTGAAAATTTTGACTATAAACCAAATTTTTAAACTCAAGTCCCATCATTCTAAAGCCAATTTAAGCCTCCACTTGAATTGGCTTTTTTATTTTTTGGTTATGGCTACATTTAGTAGTAGAACTACACGCCATAATCAAGGAAAATAGCCGTTTTTGATCAGCGAACTGTTTTTTCGCCTTGATGGATTGGTGTCATGCAATTTGAAAAATTAGGTCAGTCGGGGCGCGCCCGTCGTGGTCGACTCACTTTAGAACATGGTGTTGTTGAGACACCTGTATTTATGCCCGTTGGTACTTACGGTACTGTAAAAGGCATGTTG
Organism: Acinetobacter sp. YQ_14; assembly: GCF_043102985.1. Classification (NCBI taxonomy): domain Bacteria; kingdom Pseudomonadati; phylum Pseudomonadota; class Gammaproteobacteria; order Moraxellales; family Moraxellaceae; genus Acinetobacter; species Acinetobacter sp. YQ_14. Next base: position 267,239 of record NZ_JBICJJ010000023.1, read on the forward strand.
CCACGTGATATTGAAGAAATTCAGGCACAAATTATTTTAGGCAACACTTTCCATTTGTATTTACGTCCTGGCTTAGAAGTCATCAAAGAGCACGGCGGTCTGCACGAGTTTATCAAATGGGATAAACCGATTCTGACTGACTCAGGCGGCTTCCAAGTATTCAGCTTAGGTGCAATGCGTAAAATCAAAGAAGAAGGTGTAACTTTCCGCTCTCCTATCGATGGTTCAAAAGTGTTCTTATCTCCAGAAATATCAATGGAGATCCAACAGGTACTCAATTCAGACATCGTGATGATTTTTGATGAATGTACACCTTACCCTGCTACCCATGAAGAAGCACAAAAATCATTGCAGCTTTCTTTACGTTGGGCGAAACGCTGTAAAACACATCACCATGATGAGCTGAACAACAAAAATGCGTTATTTGGCATTATCCAAGGTGGGATGTATGAAGATTTACGCGATGAGTCGCTCAAAGGTCTTTTAGAGGTTGGATTTGATGGCTATGCGATTGGTGGCTTATCTGTTGGTGAACCAAAAGATGAAATGATCAAGGTGCTTGATTATTTACCGAATAAAATGCCACATGACAAACCACGTTATTTGATGGGTGTAGGTAAGCCCGAAGATATCGTAGAAGCAGTTCGTCGTGGCGTCGATATGTTCGACTGTGTGATGCCAACTCGTAACGCACGTAATGGTCATTATTTTGTCACCGATGGTCTGGTAAGAATTCGTAATAGTAAATATCGCCATGATAAAGGGCCTTTAGACCCACATTGTGATTGCTACACTTGTAAAAACTTTACGCGTGCCTATTTATATCATTTAGAGAAGTGCGGTGAGATGCTGGCATCTATGCTCGGCACAATCCATAACTTGCGTTATTACCAACGCCTTACACAAGGTATGCGTGATGCATTGGACAATGGCACTTTTGATGAATATGTTCAGGACTTTTATGCTCGTCGTGGATTAGAAGTTCCACCTTGCCCTGAAGATTGATGCATCAAGATTTGCGCCTAAACGCAAGACAAGGTACATTGCAAAACGAATTGGAATTTATTGTTAATTTTTTCGCTTTTATTTGATTAGGAAATTAAAATGAGCTTTTTCATTTCTACCGCTCACGCCGCTCCTGCAGCAGCACAAGGTCCAAGCTTAATGGCTAACATATTGATGATTGCTGTTTTCGTTGCAATCTTCTACTTCTTGATCTGGAGACCTCAAGCGAAACGTGCTAAAGAACACCGTTCTTTAGTTGAAAGTTTAGGCGTAGGCAGTGAAATCGTTTTTGCTGGTGGTTTAATGGGTAGAATCACTAAAATTGATGGTGATTTCGCTGTTGTTGAACTCAGCCGTGGTGTTGATGTAAAAATCCAACGTGCAAGTGTTATTTCAGTACTTCCTGAAGGCACTCTAAATAACCTTTAATCATAAAATAGTCGTGCCTTAGCACGACTTTTTCATTTAAGAAGAAAACGAATGCGTTACCCTGCATGGAAATATTTACTGATCCTTGTTGTTCTTGTGGTCAGTACGTTATATGCACTTCCTAGTTTGTATCCAGATGAACCTGCTGTCCAAATTTCAGGGGCAAAAGCAGGGACTCAGATTGATCAAACTGTGGTGCAAAAAGCTGAGCAGATTTTAAAAACTGCCAACATTAGCAGTCATGATAATAGCTTCACCAATAATGCGGCTTTATTACGTTTGGACACAACTGAGTCACAGTTAAAAGCGAAAGAAGTGTTACGCCGTGATTTAGGTGATGACTACGTGGTTGCTCTCAACCTTGCGCCAACCACACCTGAATGGCTGCAAAAGATTGGGGCTAAGCCGATGAAACTCGGTTTGGACTTACGTGGTGGTGTACATTTCTTGCTCGAAGTCGACATGGATAAAGCGATTAGTCAACGTTTAGAAACGTCTGCGACTGATCTGCGTCGTCAATTTCGTGATAACAAAATCAAATTTAACAATCTTGCTTTAAACAATAACACCATTACGGTTCAATTCGCGGATAGTGCTGATCGTGATGCTGCCGCAGACTTCTTACGTCGTAACGGTAATGAGTTTACTCAGCAATCAGTTGCAACGGCTAATGGTGCAACATTAAGACTCACTTACTCTGATGCACGTCGTCAGGAAATTCAGTCTTATGCAGTCAACCAAAACTTAACGACTTTACGTAACCGTATTAATGAACTCGGTGTTGCAGAAGCTTTAGTCCAAACTCAAGGTAATAACCGTATTGTGGTTGAACTACCGGGTGTTCAAGATACTGCTGAAGCAAAACGTGTCTTAGGTCGTACTGCAAACTTAGAGTTCCGTTTAGTTTCTGATAGTAATGATCAGTATATTGATCCATATTCTGGAAAATATAATGGTCAACCACTCCCTCCGGGTACTGAAGTTTTTGCTTATGAATCTTTAGACAGTGGTCGCCAACTGCTTTTAAATCGTAACCGTATCTTAACGGGTGAGCGCGTCCAAAATGCAAGCTCTGGCTTTAGCCAAGACTCTGGTGGTGCTGAGGTAAATATTACCTTAGACAGCGCTGGCGGTAAGCTGATGGCTGATGCGACACGTAATGCAGTTGGTAAACGCATGGCTGTTTTGTTTATTGAGAATAAACAAAAGATTAGCTATGTGAATGATCCACAAACTGGTACTCAAACTGAAGTTCGTACACCTTATACAGAATCTGTCGTGATTAATGCGGCAACGATTCAAGCAGTATTGGGTTCACAATTCCGAATCACGGGTCTTGACTCACCTCAAGAAGCAGCAGAACTAGCATTAATGTTACGTGCGGGTGCTTTAGCTGCACCAATGTACTTCGTTGAAGAGCGCGTAGTTGGCCCTAGTCTAGGTCAAGAAAACATTGATAAGGGTGTTCTTTCAACGCAAATCGGTTTCTTACTGGTTGCGATCTGGATGGTTGTGTTCTTCCGTGTATTTGGTTTGATCGCAAACTTTGCATTGGTATTTAACCTTGCAATGATTCTTACAGTAATGTCGTGGATTGGCTCTTCCCTCACCCTTCCGGGTATTGCGGGTATCGTGATTACCATTGGTATGGCCGTCGATGCAAACGTATTGATCTGTGAGCGGATACGAGAAGAGATTCTATGGGGCGCCTCGCCTAAACAGGCGATTGTCGCGGGTTATGATCGAGCCTATAACACTATTTTTGACTCGAACTTAACCACATTCCTTGTTGCATTCATCTTGTTTGCAATCGGTACTGGCCCAATTAAAGGCTTCGCTGTGACCCTCATGATCGGTATCGTCTGTTCAATGTTTACAGCGATTACGGTGACTCGTGCAATTGTACAAATCATTTATGGCAAACGTCGTGATTTGAAGAAGTTGAGCATTTAAGGAGATTGATATGACAAATCTGACTCAACAAGACTCAAAACAATACGGTCGTCCAGATGATTTAAAGATCATCCCTTTCATGAAGATTGCTAAACCAGCTGCAATCTTCTCGATCTTACTGACGATTGCTAGTATCTTCTTTATCGTAACGAAAGGTTTGAACTTAGGTTTGGACTTTACTGGTGGTATTTCTGCTGAATTGAATTACAAACAAGCAGTTCAACCAAGTCAAATTGTTCAAGCCTTGGATAAAGCGGGTTTTAAAGATGCGGTTGTACAAACGCTAGGAAGTAACACTGACCTGATCGTTCGTATGCCTGTTCAAGAAGATCTGCAAGTTGAAGACTTGAGTAATGCAATCACTACAGCTGTCCAACTACCAAACAATACCGTTGAAGTACATAAAGTCGATGCGGTGGGTGGTGCAGTCGGTAACGAGCTTTATGTTCGTTCAGCGGGTGCAGTTGCACTAGCATTACTTTTAATGCTGGTTTACGTCACTATTCGCTTTGAGTTTAAACTCGCGATGGGTGCTGTGATGTCGTTATTCCACGATATCATCCTTATCCTTGGTGCATTTGCTTTATTCCAATGGTCATTTGACTTAACCGTACTTGCTGCAGTTTTAGCAATTATAGGCTTCTCACTTAACGATAACATCGTTGTATCGGATCGTATTCGTGAGAACTTCCGTAAGATCCGTGGCGCTACACCAACTGAAATTGTGGATATTGCGTTAACTGAGACTTTACGCCGTACGATTCACACCTCTATGACATTATTACTCGTCGTACTTGCAATGTTCTTCATTGGTGGTGATGGTCTACACTGGTTCTCTTTAGCTATGATTATAGGGGTATTTGTCGGTACTTATTCTTCGATTTATATCGGTACTGCATTTGCTTTATGGCGTGGCTTGAACCGTCAAGACTTCATTGTACAAGTTAAACCTGAATTTGATGAAGAAGAGATTCCTTAAATCTAAACTTTATGATGATTCAAAAAATGCCAGCTTAATGCTGGCGTTTTTATGCTGGTTTTTATTTCTAATCTTGTTTGATTTTAATTTGTGGAAACTGAAATCCTCGACATGATGGCTCTGCACGCCAAGCCACTGTTACCACAATATTCTGATTTAAAATAAAATTTTGATATGCAAATGTTCCAATCATCGGATGAGTACACATTCCTCCATTTTGTTCAGGATGAACGTTTGTATTCAAACTATTTAAATCCAAACGAATACCCAAACCAGACGCTTTTAATATCGCTTCCTTGGTTGTCCAGACCTTAAACCAATATTCCCTGTCTTGTCCTTGCTGTTGCCAAGTTTTGTATTCATCTACATGAAAGGCATGTTGTGCAAAGGCATCAAATCTTATTTTCCGCCCTAATTCTTCAACATCTACACCAATATCTTTCACCTGTTGACTCATGACCAAAGCATAATATTCATGACTGTGAGAGTGATTAAAGTGAAGATGGTGAGATGATAAAAAAGGTTTACCATGCTCATGCTTAGAAAATATGAGTGTATTCTTATCACAATTCAATTGCTTTGCTAAAAGCTGATTACGATACGCCTGAATCTGTTCTTTTTTATAAACATTAAAATCACGAAAGCTAGGAAAGTCTGATTTAGTTTGAGTTAAAAGTTGAGCCAAAGCATGTATATGCAACTGAATCTCACGTGTCATCATTGGCTCAACTCAATCAAAAATTAGAACTTAACAATATCACCTTTTAAAGCAACGCCAGCCACAGCCATGCCCTTATGACATTCATAGGTAGTAGAGCTTTGATTTTCATTCTTTTTATAATAACTTACGATATTTGTTACAGCATTTGCACCACGTGCTTTTGCAGCCTTATCCAACTGAATAAGTGCCGAACGAAGCACCCAGTCACAAGCTTTTTCAGCTGATTTTCCGAAACCGTTGGTCTTTTGATTAGTCACAATTTCTTTTTCGAGAACTCGTCCGCCAGATTTATTCCCTTTCAAATAGAACTTCACGGAACCATCTAACGTACCATCAGCCACAGCTCGATCAACTGCTGATTTAAAATCAAAATGATGTACAGCATCCGCAGCATGAACTGATGCTGTAAAACCTGTTGTTAAAACTGCTGCTAAAAATATTTGTTTAATTGACATTCTTATGCCCCTTCTTATGTTCCACGTTTAAAAATAAGTGAGGTATTGATTCCCCCAAAAGCAAAGTTATTGCTCATCATAATATTGATATCGCTCACTCTAACTTGCTGAGTAATATAATCTAAATCACCACATTGTGGGTCAACTTCATCCAAATTCAAAGTTGGAATTAATTCTCCACGGTGCATCATTTCGATTCCTAACCATGCTTCAATTGCACCACAGGCACCTAAAGTATGACCAAAGTAGCTTTTGAGTGAGCTGATAGGTTTACGGCCTAATATACGAGCCGTCGCTTGGCTTTCGGCAATGTCACCTTGATCAGTTGAAGTTCCATGTGCATTCACATAGTCGATCTGACTCGCATCTAAAGCAGCATCTTTAAGCGCCATTTGCATACATTGCCCCATTCTCTCTGTATCGGGCTTGGTTACATGTTGTCCATCAGTATTACTGGCATAGCCTAAAATCTCAGCATAAATTTTGGCGCCGCGCTGTTTGGCATGCTCATATTCTTCAAGAATCAAACAGCCAGCACCTTCTCCAATCACTAATCCATCTCGCTGACTGTCAAATGGACGCGGTGATTTTTCAGGTTGATCATTCATCCCACTGGTTGCTAATAGAACATCAAAAACTGCAGCACCAGCAGCACTCAACTCCTCTGCTCCACCAGCAATCATTACCGTTTGTTTGCCATATTTAATGGCTTCATAAGCCTGCCCAATTGCCATTGATCCTGATGTACATGCACTTGAGGTTGGTAAGGTTAAACCTTTTAAACCAAAGTAAACCGTCATATTCACAGCACTAGTATGTGACATCATGCGGATATACGTTGTTGCATTGATCTTACTCATATCCTGATCAATCAACATATTGCCAAACTCACGAACGGCATCAACACTCCCAGCAGACGAGCCATACGCAACGCCAGTCTCCCCATTTTGTAAGACATCATTGCCAAGTAATCCAGCATCCTGCAAAGCATTTTCAGCACTAATCACCGACATCAATGCAACACGCCCCATACCACGGGTAACTTTACGATTAAAATGTTTAGCGATCTGAAAATTAGTCACTGGACCAGCAAGTTTAGTTCTGAGATCTGGATACTGTTCCCAATCAGGCATATAGCAAATACCACTTTTACCTTCATGAAACTTAAGAAAAATTTCATCCGCTGTTTCACCTAATGAGGTAATCCCAGCCATTCCTGTAACAACAACACGCTTCATTAAATTAAGCCCCCATTTACCGAAATCACTTGGCGAGTGATATAAGAAGCATCATCAGAACATAGGAATTTCACGACATTTGCCACTTCATCCACATGCCCCATGCGTTGCATCGGAATCATTTTTAAGGCATGTTGTTTTACTTCTTCTGTCACCATCTCTGTTTCAATTAAACCTGGAGCAACACAGTTTACGGTGATTTTGCGCTTGGCAAGTTCTAAAGCCAAAGCTTTGGTTGCACCAATCAAACCTGCTTTTGCAGCGCTGTAATTCACTTGACCACGATTCCCCATGACTCCCGAAACAGAGGATAACGTCACAATGCGTCCACCTTTGCGCAAATGAATCATTGGCATAATCAAAGGTTTGAGTACGTTATAGAAACCATCCAATGACGTCGAAATCACCTCATCCCAATCGTTATCGGTTAATGCTGGAAATGCCCCGTCATGCGTTAAACCCGCATTCAAGACAACGCCATAAAAGGCACTATGTTGTTCCACATCTTGTTCTAATATCGCTTTGACCGATTCACGTGCATTCACATCAAAAAGTAAATAATGGCTGCTTCGTCCTAGTTGCTGAATTTGTTCAACCACCTGTGCCGCTTCTGCCTCACGCGAACGCGCATGAATCGTGACATCAAACCCAGCCTGAGCTAATTGCAATGCAATTGCTTTACCTATGCCACGGCTTGAACCCGTCACCAATATTCTTCTACTCATTGTTATTCCCAAACTTATAACGCTAATGTCGATTGATCTGTTGGTTCATACACACTTAACATGGCACTTATCACATGCTCATCACAGTGAATCTCACAAGAAAATTGCCCTAAGCCTTCATGTAAATACTGTTGTTCAACCCGAATCTTCAAAAGTTGACCGATTTTAAAATATGCAAAAGGTAACTGTAATTTACGTGTCCCTAGTAGGAAACCAACTTTAGGTTCCTGCTGTAATTGCTGTCCTCTCCATCCAGAGTAAGCACTAATGGTTTGCGCCATAATTTCAATAGTTACCCAAGTTGGCAATCCATCACTTTCACAAAACATTAACTCTGGTGTAATGGTCAACTCAGCAACCGCATAGCCCTCATTTGCTTCCACAATATGGTCAATGAATACCATCGGCTGCTCATGTGGAATATATTGAATTGCATCAAGTTTCATTTATTTTCCTACACCAAATAATAGACTGATATTGCTACCACCAAAGGCAAATGAATTACTCATGACATATTGAATCGCAGTCGAAGGCTGTTGTTGCTGTACATAATTTTGATCTGCTAACGCTGGATCAATCTTGGTATGCTGATGGGATGGCAACCAGTCCTGATCTTTGAGCACTTGCATACAAATGAATGCTTCGATCGCACCAGCCGCCCCTAGACAATGACCTGTTTTATGCTTAGTACTACTTAAAGGAACATTCACATCTTTGAAAACCCTTCGAACAGCTTTAATTTCCATTGCATCATTTTGAGGTGTTGCTGTGCCATGCAAATTGACATATCCAATTTGCTGGGATGAAACATCTGCTGTATCCAACGCGATTTGCATTGCTTTTTCAGCGCCTAAACCTTCTGGATGCGGTGCTGAGATATGCCATGCATCCATCGACTCACCAACACCATAAAGCATGATCGGTGCTTGATCTTTAGTTAATAAAAATAAGGCTGCAGCTTCACCGATATTAATTCCATCTCGATCTACCCCACACGGTTGGCATATGTCAGCGGAGAGACTTTCCAAACTATTAAAGCCATTTAATGTGAGTTGACATAAGGTATCAACGCCCCCCACAAGCACGGCATCGGCTAAATCCGCTTGAATCAGGCGTTGTCCTGCTGCAAAAGCCTTTGCACTTGAAGAACACGCTGTTGAAATTGTATAAGCAGCGCCTTGCCAGCCCAAATAAGATTGCAATGCTTTGCTCAAACATCCCATTTCTTGTGGTATATGCGAAATATCTAGTGCTGTATTTCCTTCGAAATATCGCTTAAGTAAGGTTTCACTATCAGAAATTCCTGACGTTGATGTTCCAACCACAATACTCAATCGTTTTGGACTGATTTCTGCTACAGCAAGCTTTAGCGCTGTTTCAATCTTCTGCAAAGCAGTCAAGGCAAAGCGTAAATTTCGAGAATCAAAAGCTTTTAAATTATCAGGAATATTTTCGATCAAAGATTCAGTATAGCGCCCCACCCAAACTGGACGATCAGCTAAAAAACCTGTTTCTAAGTTTAAGGTATTTTCAGATTGAATCAGTCGGCCACGAACGTGTATAGGTGTAGAACCTAATGCAGAAAGACCGACACTCACAGGAATACCAATCGCTTGGAATTGAGATTTTTTCGATATAGTCTGACTCATGGCTGCACCGCTGATTCTGATTGCTCGGTATTTAATGTATTTTCAATTGGGCTTAACGTCATACGATAAGGGACTTGAAGATTATCTAACTCAATCGTATTTGCTTGCTTCTGAATCTTTAATATCGATTTTCCATCGATGAAAACTTGCTGTTGATTTTCTATGGACTGTACTTTCACGTTCTGTTGACCCAGCTGATCAAACCTTGGATAAGTTGCAAATAGCAGGTCGCGCACGACAAACTCAAACGGCAATAAACGCATTTGTGGAATTCGCTGTTGTACCGTAACCATTTGACCATCAAATTGGAGTTGAAATAAAGGCTGGCCCGTCAAAGCTAACGCAACAAAACTAAGCTGCTGTCCTTGCTGTTGTTGATACAATAAAAAGCTAAAACTCTTATCTTTCCATTGCACTTCAACTTGGTCTTGTCTTTGATAGTGTTGAGCGCCCCACTGACTGCTTTGCAAGCCCTGTGCATGAGGTGTCAGCTGGCAACCACTTACCCCTAAAACGCTACAACACAATAAAGCGATCCATATTCGTTGCATATTAAATCTCTAAAGCTTGCTCTTGTGCTAAGCCTTCACGGCAATATTCAGCTAAAGTCCCTAACCGTCGTTTCGCATTTTTATAGATTGGATTCTGATCATCCCATGCATAACCAGCCAATAAAGAAGAGATCATTCGACGTATACTTTCATTTTGATTACTTGAAAATACTACATCTTGAAACTCCCCTTCATACCAAGACTCCACATAAGCACGGAACACGTTAATCCCTTTGCGTAATGGCATTTCATACGCCTGCATCCAATCCACGTGTCCGCCTTGCAACACACGATCAAGTAGAGGAACTGCCAGACTAGAAGACTTTAATGCAATCGTCACACCAGAAGAAAATACAGGATCAAGAAACTCCCCTGCATTACCCAATAATGCATAATTAGAACCCGCCAAATGCTTTACATTTGCTGAGTAACCAACCAATGTTCTAACAGGCGTATCAAATCTGGCTTGGGCTAATAGCTTAGATAGACTTGGATCATCAGCCAAGATTCGTTTGAGTAAGGCTTCAGGCTCATTTTGTGTTGCATCTTGGACATGATAATGATCAAAGAAATCTTGTTCAGCGACAACACCAAAAGATGCACGTCCATCTGCAAACGGAATTAACCAATACCATGCACGGCGGTCTTTTTCATGTACCGTAATTAAAATCTTTTCACGGTCAAAATCGCCCTGATCATTAATTCCATCTTCAATATGTGTAAAGAGCGCTCGACGAACTGGAAAATCTGAAGGACTTTCTAAATCTAAAAGCTTTGGTAAAATTCGACCAAAGCCACTCGCATCTAATAAAAATTTAGCTTGAATCTGATATTGTTGTTGATGCTCATTTAACACAGTTAACAATGGCTGCTGTACATCCACATCGACAGCAATCACTTCATGCCCAAAGCGAATATCAGCACCATTTACTTGTGCTTGCTGAGCTAACAAGTTATCAAAGTCAGCACGACGAACTTGCCATGTAGTACCAGGACCATCACTAAACTTTTCAGTAAAATTATAATGACTCCGCTTATGTCCACAGAGGAAAGCTGCACCATTTTTAAATTGGAAAGCATGTGTTTGCACATGTTCACGAACTGTATCCAACAAGCCCGCTTCTTCCAAAAATACCATGCACTGAGGTAATAAAGACTCACCGATTGAAAAGCGTGGAAAATATTGCTTTTCAATAATGGTCACCGCATAGCCTTTTTTTCTAAGCAAAGCTGCAGCCGAACTTCCTGATGGACCAGCACCAATAATGACCACATCAACTTGTTCTATTTTATTCATCATTACCCCTAAAAAATTAAAATCTTTTAATGCTCTTGTAAATTCACAATATGTTCTTGATCAGATGGTGTTAATAAAGTTGCGTAAATAAATGAAAAAATTACACCCAGTAAAACCGTAATCCCAAAGCAATGAATCGCATAAGTTTGACTCAACGATAACAAGCCAAAACCCAATAGGGTCGACATCATACACAAAAATAATGCCATGCCAACTACTTGAGGATGATCATGCCCATGTCGATAGAAAATCGCATAATCCACGCCAATCCCAATGATTAAAAATGTCCCCATGATGCTAAATAAATTAATTTCTACTCCCATCCATGCCTGAACAGCAAAGGTGCTCAACAAAGCCAAACTCACAGGTAAAACTAACGGCATGACTGAACGCTTGCCGTATACCAATCCCAATATAATTGCTAGGCCCAACAAGGCATAGATCAATAGTGATTCCGCCTGTATGCGATGCTGTTTGAATAATGCAGATAATTCACTGACGGGTTGCTGAAGGGTGACATCATCATTTTGCAGCGCAAGTAAATCGGTATTGTCTTGTACCCCATTCAACATCACCAACCGCTCTGTCGGACTGACTTGCAGAAATGCTAATGGATGCTGCTGAAAAATTTGTTCATTCAATAATGGTTGCTGCTTTAGTCGCTGCTGCCAAAGTAATATATCAGAGAAGTTTAAACCTAAATTCGTCGCATATGATCTCAGCGCCACTTCAGGTATCTGTTGGAGTAACTGCACATTGTGTTGTTGCTGCGCTAAAGGTGGAATCCATTGACCTAAAGCCTGAAAACTTTCCAGTTTTGACTGATTTTTTAAAGCTTGTAACTGCTGAATCAGCTTCGCTTCATGTTGTTCAAGCTCAGCACTGCTTTTGCCATGAACCACAAAATAATCACTACTTTGCTGCTGGGCAAAGCGTGAGCGAATGTATTGGTCTTGCTGTTTGAGTTTGGCATCCATACTTTGTAAGTTACGAATGTCATCATTAGACTGTAAAAACAATAAGCTCAAGCCACCCAGTACAATTACACTAAAAATTAAGCCATATCGTACTTTATGATGTTGCTGAAACCATTCTCTCGCTTGCCCAATCCAAGCTAAATGACGAATCGCAGGTTGTGCATTAAGTGCAGGCAACCTTGGCAACAACAACACGCTTGTCACCCATGCCGCAACTAATCCAACGATCGAGAAAACTGCAATCTGTCTAAAAGCAGGAAATGGAGTAAAGCTTAGAAAAATATAGGCCACGACAGTTGTCATTAAACCCATAAATAAACTTGGTAACAATGGTCTAAGGATTCGGAATCCATTCATCTGACGATGCTGTGATTGCATCGCCATAAAATAAAAAGAGAAGTCGACACAAACCCCTATCAGACTCGCCCCAAAGACTAAAGTCATTAAATGGATTTCACCAAAAACCAAATGCGTCACGGCAAATGCCAGTAAACTTCCAGTTGATACTGCAATAAACTCTGTGAGCAAGGGTCTGAATGAACGAAAGCCAAACCAAACCAATAAAATCAGACCTATTGTTGAACCAAAACCAATCGTTGAGATTTCTTGTTTCGCGGACTGTGTTCCAAAGTTAGAAAAGAGAATCGTCCCCGTCCAATGTGATTTTACTTGCAAGGTAGCAAGCTGTTGCTGTATTTGCTCAGTCCATGCGGTCACTTGCTCTTGATAATCAATATTATAAGGGCTCTGTTTTAGCTCTAGTACCAATAAACGCGAAATCTGCTGATCATCATGAATCGTGGCAAAACCATGTTCAAGTTCAATATTGCCTGACGCTTGTTGCGTTGCCACATTCAACATATAGCGAGGAAACAACATCAAAGGATCTTGTTGTAAGGATTCTGCGGTGATCGGCATACCTACACTCATCAACTGCATCAAGCTTTGTTCAGTCAATGCCTGATAATCTTGTTGCTGTAAATACTCACGATCTTGCTGACTGAGTAAACCAGTACGATGAAGATATAACTGTTTAGAAAACTGTTCTAGATCCAATTGTAGCTTTAAAGGTTTCCACAATGCATTCTGTTGTAATTGTTTTTCAAATAACTGCGTTGCTTGCTCTAAACTCTGCTGATTCTTACTTTCTAAGACAACAAATACTTTTTGATTGAGCTGATCGCTCATATATTGCTGAGTTTTCGCGAGTTCTGGATTCTGCTGCGTTTCTGGTAAAAGCGCAAAGATATTGGTTTGGATATGAATATCTTTTTTCAGCCATGCAATCGCTAGTGTCAGTGCGACAACGGTTAATAACACTAACCAAATGGCAGTACACTTATTTTGCCAATTGGAAAAGCGCATCTTCAGCAGCCGTCAGTTGATGGGGTTGAGTCGTTTGATTTCGGAATAAAATTGTTGTGCTGTTTTTGGCTTGTTCTTGAATCACAATCTTATCGACATATTGTTGTCCTTGAGCATCAATACGTACAAATAACTTTTTAAATAATGATGACTTTGGTGTGAGCGCAATGTTCCAACCTGACGGACTATAATTGGCTGACACGACATTAAAATTCTTTGATAAAGCTTTTTCATCGCCCGACATGAGCTGTAAAAACAAAGTTGCTACTGAACTATAAGGTGATTGATCAATTTGAATCTGACTATAAGTTCGTTGGGTTTTTTGAACCAGTTTTTTTTGAGTCACGATCAAATCGGCCTGAACAGGTCGCTTGATTTGCCATAGCACACCATTTGCTTTTACAAAACTTAGTGAACCATTAGACACAAAGGTTTTATTTAAACTGGCAAGCTTCTTTTGTTGCTCAAAATCAGCACGAACAATATTGCTTTTGGATAACTCCTTAAAAATCGTCGAAACTTGCTCATTATTGGCTGAAGCAACAACACTGAGACCCAGTATAGATATGAATAATAGTGTTTGTAGGATGACTCGCTGGGTTTTATTTCGTAGCGAGGTCAAGACATTTAAAATCGAAATCTTAAGCATTGCCACGCTCCTGAAACTGATCCCACGCATTTAAACAATCAAATAAAACCTGTGGCGACTGAAAACACATCTCTCGTGTTTCCATATTCACAGCAACTTGAGTGGTATAACCTTTGGTTAAACGTCGTCCAGTCGTCGCATCAAAGATCAAATATTCAATCTTTAAGCGATTTTCCCATTCTTTTAGAATGGCACGTACACAGATCTTTTGTTCAAATTCAATTCCTTGTACATAACGGACATGACTTTCGATCACAGGCCATGCATATCCCGATGCACGCATTTGATTGTAGTTATATCCAAATTGCTCCAATAACTTACAACGTGCAATTTCGAAATACTTCAAATAGTGCCCATGCCAAACCACATTCATGGTATCGACATCATGGAATGGAATTTCAATGATTACATCTGCTTGCATGCCCGTCTCCTAAGCATTTACTTGGAACTGATTTAACAGTTCAAAGTTGTCGAAACGATCAATGATTTGTTGCAATTCAGTTTGCAACGGTCGATCTTCTTCGAGCAAGGCAAAACTTTGTAACGTCCACTCCACAAAAGCTGTTAACGTCGGGCTAAGCTCAGTGACCATCCCTTTTAAATGAATGGCTTGAACACTGGCACAACACAAAGCAGCAAGCACTTGTTGCGTCAAGGTAATCACACGTGTCGCATCACGCGCTGCAATCGTTCCCATACTGACTTTATCTTGGTTATGACATTCTGTTGAGCGAGAGAAAATAGAGGCTGCCAAGGTTTGTTTCAAAGCTTCAGCAGTCCAAGCCGAAACACCAATCTGAACCGCTTTAAAACCATGATTCAGAGGCAAACGCTCTGTAGTCGCACCAGTTAAATTACGTGCTAATCCATGATTCATTTTATGGTCAACTAACTGAGCAATTTGGCGATCCATTAGATCAGCAATATTGGCGATCATAATCTTTAAGCTATCCATAGCTTGAGCAATATGCCCACCATAAAAATGCCCCCCATGTAATACACGTAGATTCACAGGGTCAATCAACGGATTGTCATTACTCGAATTCAATTCATTCTCAATAAATTGACGTAGCCATGTTTTAGAATCTTCAAATACCCCAACAATATGAGGAGCACAACGTAAAGAATAACGATCTTGTAAACGCGGACTTTGGTGTGCAGTTTGAACTTCACTATTCAACCATTCACGCAAGTGCTGTGCAATTTGCTGTTGCCCTTGATGTGGTTTCTGAGCAAATAAAACTTCATCAAAATGACTCGGATTACCCTCTAATGCCAACACATTTAAAGCTGTCACCAAGGTACTGGCCAGTGCAATTTGTTCCGCTTTTTTATAGTTTAAACAAGCAATAGCTGTCATGACTGCTGTACCATTCATCAATGCCAAACCCTCTTTAGGGCGTAACGTGATTGGCTGTAATGCTTTTTCTGCATAAACCTGCGCAATCGGTACAATCTGCCCCTGAGCGTAGACATCACGCTCGCCAACCAATGCACCAGCAATATAGGATAGAGGGGTCAAATCACCACTTGCACCAACAGAACCCTCAGATGGAATCACAGGAATGATATTTTCATTCAGCATCCAGACCAAACGTTCTAACAATGTCAATGAAACACCAGAGTAACCACGCGCCAACGAACACAATCGTGTTACTACAACCGCACGAGCAGTAATCAAGTCAAGGTTCTCACCCAAACCACAGCCGTGGAAACGCGATAAATGTAATGGTAGCTCATTGACTTGATGCATTGGGATTTCTACCAGACAGGAATCTCCATAGCCCGTGGTCACGCCATAAATCACACCTTCATCTAGTAACAACTGATCTAGGAAGTCCGCACCACGCTGAATCAAATCACGCCATGCTGTACTTTCAGGCAATACCACTTGATATTCTTGTCGAGCCACAGCAACAACATCTTCAATACTCAGTGCCTGTTCACCGACAACGAGCGTCGGTTTGACCATTGCTTCAATTTGACTTGCATTCACGTTATTTTGTCCAAAACTGATAAAAATTAAACCATTGATACGGCGCACGTAGGCAATGTTGCTCTAAACAGGCAATATATAGTTGTGTTACTTGCTGCATACCACTCAAACGATTTTTTCTTGGTAAATCAACCTGATCAGAAATATGATGAATATGCACTTGGAAATTTTGCTGCACACGATAGCAAAATACAGCCAAGACTGGCACTTTTAATAGATTGGCCAAGATCCATGCCCCTTGTGGCAAAGTCGCTGTCTCACCCAAGAATTCAACGTTCTGTACACGATCAGACTGTACAGGAACTCGATCTGCCGCCACGATCACCCATTCGCCCTGCTGCATTTTTTCTTGTAACAGGATTGCTGTTTCGATCCCTAACTCATCCACAGAGATTAAATTTACATCCGCTTTATCATTAATTTTTTTTAAAAACTGATTAAATTGCGAAGCATGTTTTTGATAAACCAAAACATTAATCTTCTGCGGATGCTCGGACTTCATGGCACGCAACAACTCAATATTACCAAAGTGTGAAACGATAATAATCGTCCCTTTTTGATAGTGCTGTTGAAAATGTTCATGACCAAACAATTGTAATCTTTGTTCAGGAATATGCCCTAGCCAGCCCTCAATTTTATCGAGAATACACTCGCCAAATTGCATGAAATGCGTATAACTATTAGTCCATGTAGGCTGTGTCTGAAATGGCGACTGAGTGCCTGCAAAGCGATGTAAACGCTGTAAATATTGTAATGATGCCTGACGAGCAGTTACAGCGAATAACCAATACCACATGATAATAAAGTACAGCACAATCCGACATAACCAGCGCCCACCACAACGATAAAACCCTAGCATTAACATCAGTGGCAACAGTCCACCACGTTCTTTGATGTCGTGCCAAGTGTCACTAGCGCTTTGCGGAGAATCCGTCATTGGTCAGCCTTAACTTTTTGCCAAATGAGTTTAGGAAATCGAATGAGCATCCCCGCAAAGAGCGTCGCATGTGCTTTACTTAACCCAATATTATCGCGCCATACATCAAAATGTGAGACGCCATGTTCTGGATAAATCACAGGTGTAGGAACATTAATGAACGGTGTATTGTCCCATTTTAAGCGCACTAGAATCTCACTATCAAAGCCCATTCTCGGTTGGAATCTTGCTTTATCCAAAATCGGAATAGTTTTGTTTAGCGGATAAATTCTAAAACCACACATGCTGTCTTTAATTTCAAAAGATAGACTATTTAGCCAGACCCAAATATGAGTTGCATATCGTCCGTATAAGCGTTTTTTAGGAACAGAAGCATCGAAAATCGGCTGACCAATGACCATTGCTTGAGGCTGTTGTTGCGATATTTGGAAAAACTTTGCCACATCATCCCAATGATGTTGTCCATCTGCATCAAGTTGTAAAGCATGTGTCATTCCAATCTGGGCAGCATAACGTAGACCCGTGATCACCGCTTGACCTTTGCCCTGATTCACCTCATGTTCAACTAAGTAAACCAACTCATTTTGTTGTTCTAATTGACGTAAAATTAACGTACATTCAGCATTACTACCATCATTTACAAGAATAATCGGATACTGAAACTGTTCGAGATGATGCACCAAATCAGCTAAATAATGCGGATGATTATATACTGGAATAACAATACTATATTTCAACATGCCTGAAATCCTATAACCCATCAACAGCAAACAGCAGACGTCCAGATGCAAGTGTCGCTTGTTCTGTTGTCATCTCAAAACTTACTTTACGCTCTTTGCGGCTTAATTTGAGCTTTACGACCGTATAGGGTCGAATCAAATTCTGAAACTTTAATTGCTCAAAACCCTGACACCAAATTAAGTCTGGCCAAATATCTTTTGCAAACTTTTGAATAAAACTGATTTGCCCTACCCCAGGGTAAATGGGTTGATGTGGGAAGTGCCCTTTAAAGCATTCAAGCTCAGGAGGAAACTCTAGACTCAAATATTCACTGTCTTGCTCTTGCCACTGAGACAAAATAACGGGTTCTAACATCACTGAGAATAATGCCTTCAGATAATTTTTATTGATTTTTGATTGAGCATTTTGTGGAATTTGACTTAAAAAACGCCACTGTCGAGGAATTGCAATTGATTCAAGTTGAAACTGAAGTTGTTGTTTGAGCTGTTTTATAAAAGCAGCTTTACCCATATCGCGCAACTGTTGTTGTGCTTCTACGCTCAAAACCACAATACAACCTAGCATCTGACGATTATGATGATCGAGTAATAACGTATGATTTTGCTCAACCTCACTCAACAGATTAATACTTTGTTCAATCGCGTCCAAACTCAAACGTTTTTCTTCAAGCTTTATAATGCGATCCAAACGCCCTAATAAATTAAACTGCTTCTGAGACACGTCACTCCATTCAGCAGCATCCCCTGTAACAATCCATCCTTGTTCACTCGCATGATTACTCATCACCATTAATTGACTTTGTGCTGAGATCTGAATCTCGACATTATTAAAAGCAGTCCAAGCAGCATGATCTTCGCAACGATGAGCGATTCCGCCTGTCTCAGAACTCCCTAAAACTTCAACAATTGCCACATTAAGATGATTTCGGACACCTACATCAAGCTTTCCACCAGAACTAAAGATCACTTCAGATTGTTTTAATAGCAGATCTTTGGTCCAACGTTTGAGCAAAGCTGGGCTAGAAATTACATAATTCGCCAACGCTCGCTGAGCTAAACAATCTTGGGCGTGAATCACATCTTCAGGGAAAGCCAATTGTGGATTGTAGAAACAACGCTGTGTCGCCAATGGCAGTAATAATTTAAACAGTAACCCATAAATATGTTGATGACTCACGGTCGCAATCGCCACGCATTGTTCATCAAGCTCAAAACTTTCAGCTAAGCCCCTAACTTCATTTAACAGCTGTATTAAAGTTCGTTCGATCTTTTTCGGCTCGCCAGTAGAACCTGACGTGTAAAAAATCATTTTTGTGCGACTTAAAAACTCTTCATTACATAGCTCAAGTAAGCTTGAATGATCTATCAAATGTTCAGATGTGGATAAAGTTTGTCTTGATAAAAAATAAATATTGTCTTGCTCAAACTTTTGTTCCAAATCTCTCACACGATTTGGAGGTAAGAGTATTGTTTTATTTGCGAGTAAGCCCGCAAATAAAAGCACAATAAACTCGTAACTATCTTGTTCCCATAGTGCCCACGTCTGTTGCTCTAAACGTTTAATTTCAGTTGATTGTTTAATAACATCTTGCCAAAAAACTGCATAGGAAATATCTTGCAACTCAGATGTAATACAAAAAGTTTTAGCTAAATTAAAATCATTATAAAAATAAATAGGTGCAATCATTACCCAGAACCATTTAAGAATTTGTCTGATTTAAACGTTGATGGCGTTTCCGTAAAATAAACTCAGCGAGAAACAAAAGCCCCATCAAAACATAAGAAACAAAGCCATTATAAATGACCCAAATTTGTGTTGGGGCAAATACCGTCGCCAAAGCAATTGACGCATTAAAAATAAAAAATATGCACCAAACGATTGTCACTTTACGCGTCCACTCTACCCCTGATTCGGGTAAATCTGGCTCAACTAACCGCGCAAAGCGTTCGATCATCGAAGGTGGCTTATATAATGTTAAAGCAAAGATAAATAGTGCGCCTAAACTCATCCCAACAGGGTAAAGCTTTAACCAAGCATGATTTTGTAAAATTAGACTTAGCCCACCGCAGATAATCGCTAAGCCTGTGAGCGGTAACATTAAATCTTTTTTTGCGCTAATAAGTCGGACGATACCTAAGATGACCAATAACCCACTCACCCAAACAAATTGTCCGTGAGACAAGCTCCAACCAACAATAAAGGGATAGAGCACAAAAAATGTGATCAGTATCCCTCTAAAAAGATGTTTCATTCAGCAGTCATATTCTGGATAACAACGACAACATCTTGCACTGTTCTAACCGCTTTAAAGTCTTCTGGTTTAACTTGTTTGCCAGTCAACTCTTTAATTTTTACCACTAAATCAACTGCATCAATACTATCAACATCTAAATCTTCATATAAATTTGAATCAAGCTGAATATCATCAGGTTCAATTTCAAATAGATCCTGCATCCATTCTCTTAATTTAGCCAGCACATGTTCTTGGGTTAACATTGATCTACTCCTTAAACTGCTTGCTGTGCTTCAACCAAAGCAACCAAGCTTTGAATTGATTTAAAATGTTGTTTAGTTTCGTCTGATTCTGCATTCAAATGAATGTTATAACGCTTTTTCAATGCAAGACCTAACTCCAAGGCATCAATAGAGTCTAAACCTAA
Organism: Acinetobacter sp. YQ_14; assembly: GCF_043102985.1. Taxonomy (NCBI): domain Bacteria; kingdom Pseudomonadati; phylum Pseudomonadota; class Gammaproteobacteria; order Moraxellales; family Moraxellaceae; genus Acinetobacter; species Acinetobacter sp. YQ_14. The sequence continues at coordinate 287,566 of NZ_JBICJJ010000023.1, forward strand.
GCCTTCTCCGAAAAGTGGTGCATCGGTTTCAATATCACTGATGCTGATATCCTCAAGTACGAGAACATCAATAATCATTTGTTTTAATTCATCAGCAAGATTGCTCATTTTTCGACAACTCATCTTTAAAAATTTGATAAAAACTCTGATTCAACTGGCGCACCTGCTTAGGTGAAATTTCTGAATCAACTAAAATATCTTTAACTTCAATTGCATCCAGCACCTTAATTTCAATATGAAAAGGCTGTGACGGCACATGATACCATTTTTCATTTTTAGTTAAGGTAGACGGTGTACAACTTATCAAAACAGGGCGAATCGGCACATTGGCTCGAATTGCAATATTTGCTGCGCCGCGTTGAAACTCATTCAAACACTCACCTTTTTCAGTCCTAGTTCCTTCAGGAAAGATCAATAATGACGCCGCATTTTCTTCTTTTAAACGCTCGACACAATCATCAATGAACTGCTGTGACCCTGCATTTAGAATGTAACCAGCACTACGTACAGCACCTCTAGTAAACGGATTAGACCACAAAGACTGTTTAACAACACAATTGGCCTGCTGCATCAATCCGATCATTACAACCACATCAATTAATGTCGGATGATTTGCAATAACTAATTCTTGACGACTATTTTCTAGCTTTTCTAAACCCTCAATTGAATAGGTCATAATTCCTAATTTGACCATCATTTCAGTGAAGCCTTTAAAACTATATCGAATCACCTGCTGCGCACGCTGTTGACGAGTCTCTGAATTACGACTTGTTAAATTTACAAGTGGAGCAACAACTGTTGCGATCCCTAGTCCGCCTGCACCAAAACTTGCAAAACTGAAACCTGTTGCAGCAACACGCCACGCATAATTAGCTTTTTTATTGATTTTATTGGCTTTTAGCATTTTTTCCATCTCACTCTAGACTGTGGAATATTTTCAGATTGCCAAAATTTGTAAAACGCTAAACTCTCTATTAAATCAGGATTAGATAAGTCAATGATTTCTAAATTGGGAGTTTCAAGGCTAACTACGCATGCTAAAGCATATGCAGGAAAATCATAGGCATCACAATAAACATTGGGTAAAGCTTGATCATAGGACACGACTAAAACACGCTGTATTTCAGGTGATGATTTCAACACGGCATAGGCTTCTATTAAGGCTTCTGTCCATTCACAACTCAAACTTGTTGAAGGCGTATCATCTTGGCATAAAATAGAATACAAGCCTGCAATAGCATTATGGACAGAAGTTGAAAATTGTGTTGGTGATGGCGTTTGACCTTGTAATACATCTTGTAGAATATCCAATGTTTTTTGTTCATCACCATATTTTGAAGCCCAAACAATATAGTCTACCCGACAGCCATCTAAAGCATTCAAAGCACTATTTAAAGCTATTTTCGCCAATGGAGATAAACGTCGACGTTGCATTGCAGGAACAGCACTAAGCGCAGCATAATCTTGCTGTGCATAAGTCAATGTCGGTTCCGTTAGATGTAACTTAAACATTCAATTTTGAATCCAAATATATTAAAAAACATTAAAACAAGGATTTTGAGCGGTGGCATTATAGCATTAGTACGAAATTTAACAAAAAATTATTTTACATATATATCAAATACTTAAATCAACAATATATTAAAAAACCACAATGTTGATATAAATTATGAAATTAAACTTAACAAATAAATGCATTATTAATTAATACTATTCATCTAAAAAAGCGCAATTAAAAAGCCCAAAGCAGAGTTTGGGCTTTTTGCTTCAAGATTAGCTTAACGCTTGTATTTCTTTTCTGCTTTTTTAAATTTCTGAACATAACGACGCTTACGTGCAGCAACGCGTTCATCCACTTGTGACTTACGTCCTTCAAATGGGTTTTCTGACGTTTTAAAGTCAATACGGACTGGTGTGCCCTCAAGCTTATACACTTTACGGAATACATTTTCTAAATAACGACGATAATCCGCTGGAGTCTTATCGACCTTGTTGCCGTGAATTACGATGGTTGGTGGATTTTGTCCGCCCATATGCGCATAACGCATTTTAATACGACGGCCACTGATCATTGGTGGCTGGTGAGCCTCCGTCGCATCACTTAAAATCTGAGTCAGTTTCGCAGGAGAAACTTTTAGATTTGCAGATTCATAAGCACGGTGAATCGATGGATAAAGCTCGCCCACACCCGTACCATGTAATGCCGAAATCAAATGGATTTTCGCCCATGGAATAAAGTCAAAACGACGTTCCACATCAAGTTTACATTGCTTACGATCATACTCGGTCATGTTGTCCCATTTGTTGATCGCAATCACCATGGCACGCCCTGCTTCAAGCGCGTAGCCAATCAAATGTAAATCTTGCTCAACAATACCTTCACGAGCGTCAACCACCACCACAACGACATGCGCATCTTTCATTGCTTGTAGTGTTTTAACGATCGAGAATTTCTCGATCATTTCATCGACCTTACCTTTACGACGAACACCCGCAGTATCAATCAATGTATATTGACGACCATCACGCTCATAAGGAATATAAATTGAGTCACGGGTTGTACCAGGTTGGTCAAATGCAACCACACGTTCTTCACCAAGTAAACGGTTGACTAAGGTTGATTTACCTACGTTAGGACGACCAATAATCGCTAAGCGTAAACCTGTATTTTTATTATGTTCATCTGGGTTTTCATCTTCTGGAACCTCAGCTAATACTTCTTCAAGCATTTGCTGTACACCACGCCCGTGGCTCGCAGCAACCTGCATTGGCTCACCCATACCAAGTTTATAGAACTCGACTAAGGCAGCTTCAGCGTGAACACCATCTACTTTGTTTGCAACTAAATATACTTTCTTGCCTAATGTACGAAGTTCACGTGCAATTTGCTCATCTGAAGCCAATAAACCTGCGCGAGCATCGACAACAAAAACGATAATATCTGCTTCATGAATCGCTGTTTTTGACTGCTCAGCCATGTACGAATCAATACCGCCTTCGCTCTCACCGATACCACCAGTGTCAACAACGATAAAAGATTTATTTTGATAAACCGCGTCACCATATTTGCGGTCACGAGTTAAACCAGCGAAGTCAGCAACCAAAGCATCACGACTTTTTGTGATTTGGTTAAATAGCGTTGATTTTCCGACGTTTGGACGACCAATGAGCGCAATAACGGGTTTCATAAATTAACCTTAATTCAGACGAGCCACGCTAGATGACATCGTATCAGAAATAGTATGGAAGATTTTGGTGATCACAGATCACAATAAAAATTCGGGGTTTTGTCTAAACAAATACCCCGATCATTCTTTTGTTAGCCATAGCTAATCGAATATTTTACCACAAGAGAAGGTAAAATTAACGATTCTGCCAAATGCTTAATGCACCTTTTCGAGTCGACACATAAAGTTGATTATCAATCACACGTAAGGTTTGCACTTCACCGCTAGTTTTTGCACGACCAACCAACTTACCTGTTGTCGGATCAATAAGGTGAATCACTCCATCCAAATCGCCTACTACAAGGTTTTGACCAAGCATGACTGGATTGCTTAACTTACGGTTTAATAACTCTTCATTTTGCCAAAGTAGTTCACCCGTAGTAAGGTTATATGCATTCAGCTTACCATCAACTGTTGATACAAATACTTTGTCATCAGCAACTTCAGGTCGATTTGTACTGCTTGCATCTTCACTCCACACTACACGTTGTGAAGCTAAATCGGTTACTGTTACTTGACCTTGGAAGCTTGTTGTCACCAAGAACTGACCAGCAACAACAGGATCACCCACGATATCAATCAATCGCTGAATATCAGAACGGCCATCACTAATTGCAACACGGCGTTGGAAGCGAGGTACACCACTGATGATATCTAAAGCATAGATATAAGCATTTGCAGAAGCGACTAACACTGTACGCTCATCTAATGCAACGGGTGCTGGCTGTCCACGTAAGCTAAACTGAACATTTGGAAGCTTATATGCCCAAACTTGCTGTCCAGTGACCACGTCATGCGCAAATACAGTACCGTCATTGGCAAGTGTGATAACACGACCTGACTCAATCAATGAAGGTGATAAAATCGCACCTGATAGCTGTGTCGTCCACTTTTGTTCACCAGTAGCTTGATCTAAAGCAAAAAGCTGCCCTTTACGGTTACCGATAACAACAACACCTTCACCAGCCTCAACACCAGCCGTCAGTTCTTGTTTCGTGATTTTACTTTTCCAAAGACGCTGTTTACCCTGATACGCAGAAACCTGACCATCTGGATCAATAGCAAAAATCACACCGTTATCCGTATCTAGCTGTAAGCGTAAAGCTTCAGCAGCGTTCGTTGAGGAAACGCTTTGAGAAAATACGAGGTTTAAATTTTGTTGTTGCGTGATTTTTGGCAATGGATTTGGTTTTGCTTCTTTTACTTTATTGCTCGAACATCCAACCAATAAAGCTGAAGCAATTGCAATCGCCAAAGGTAGTTTTAGTTTATTCTGCATTAAGACTCATCCACTTTGGTATCTACAATCGGGCTATCGATTTCAGGATCATCTACTAAAACGCCGACACTTTCGAGTTTAATTTGTAAAAGCTGACGTTCTTGTTTACGCTTAACGAGATCATCCCATGCACTTTGATACGCTTTACGAGCAGATTCATTGTCTTTCTTAGCAACATAAATATCACCACGAAGTTCATCGGCTGTTGCTTTGAATGATGGCTCAGTCACCGCTGTCAAAGTTTTTAAAGCATCATCATATTTCTTTTGTGCTAACTGAGCATCAGCCAAACGAAGTTTGACAATCTGTAACAGACCAGCATCTTTAATTTTTGAGTTTTCAACTTTTTTTAATGCTTTCTCAGCAGCAGCATAATCTTGCTTATCATACGCAACTTTAGCCAAAATAAATTGTGTTTGGATCGCTTGAACTGAATCAGGATCTTCTTTCACAATTTTATCTGCGGCTTCAGATAATGTTGCAAAAGCGTTCGGCTGACTTGAGGCAGCTTTTGCTTCGTCCATTAACTTTTGCACTTTGGCCGTTTGACTTTGAGCTTCAGTAAGATTCTTCTTTTGCCAATATTCCCATCCGAAAAAGGCAATCAAGGCAATGAGAATTCCGCTAATAATTGCAGAACCATATTTTTTGGCAAACGACTTTAACTGGTCGAGTTGTTCTTCATCACTTAAACTCATGTGATTGTCCTTTTCCTAGATATTGTGCAATTTATTGTTTAAATTTTTCGATAAAAAATGCTGTCAGCTCATTCAATGCCACTTGAGACTGTTCTGCTGTTGCAAGCTCTTTTACCAATAGCTGTTGAGATTCCCATTCACGCTCACCCAAGATCACAGCGAAAACCGCACCAGATTGATCAGCCTTTTTCATTTGGCTTTTCATGCTGCCCTGTGAACCCATTTTGAATCGAATCGAACTATTCACTGCTTCAAGCTGATCACGAATTTGTTCAGCTAATACCAAAGCTTTCGATTGATAAGCTGGTTCAGCTACTAAGAAAACTTCACAATCACGAACAACTTTTGCTTGTTCAACTTGCTCAAGTAGAAGCAATAAACGCTCCATCCCCATCGCAAAACCAACCGCTGGAACTGATTGATCAGCTTTACCTTTCAACTGACCAACTAAGCCATCATATCGACCGCCAGCACAAACAGTGCCTTGAGAACCCAACATGGTTGTGGTCCATTCAAATACCGTTTTATTGTAATAATCAAGCCCGCGAACAAGTTTTTGATTAATCACGAACTCGACACCAGCATCGGTTAAATACTGCTGTAGTTGTTGGAAGTGGCTGAGAGAATCTTCTTTTAAGAAATCGTGCAATTTCGGCGCATTTTCCAAAATCTTTTGCGTAAACTCACTTTTAGAATCCAAAATACGCAAAGGATTGGTGGTTAAACGGCGTTGAGAATCTTCATCTAATGCATCTTTGTGCTGATTTAAGAACTCGACTAATGCAGCACGATATTCTGCACGCTCATCTGTTTCACCCAGAGTATTCAGTTCAAGACGAACATTCGCTGCAACACCCATACGTTTCCACAAACGAGCGGTCATCAGAATGATTTCAGCATCAATATCAGGCGTTGCCACACCAAAGGTTTCCACACCAAACTGGTGGAATTGACGATAACGACCTTTTTGAGGCTTTTCATAGCGGAACATTGGCCCAACATACCAAACACGCGGTGTTGCACCACGTAATAGGTTATGTTCCAACATCGCACGCACACAACCCGCAGTTCCTTCAGGACGCAAAGTCAGTGATTCAGGCGGTGTCCCTTTGTCAAAAAAGGTATACATCTCTTTTTCAACAATATCGGTTGCATCACCAATAGCACGCTTGAATAATCCAGTTTGCTCAACGATTGGCAAACGGATTTGTTGATAACCATAAGCATCCATCAATGATGCAAGTTGTTGTTCCAGACTTCTCCAAGCCGCAGTTTGCGATGGAAGGATGTCATTAAAACCTTTGATAGCGACGATTGAACTCATGATGAACTACGAATAATTTCTTTAGATTTTGCTTCTTCAAGCTCTTGAACACGTTGACGAACCATTGTTTCAATTTCATCAACCAACTGATTTGTATCAATTAAATGACTTTTCTCGCCATTACGATACACAAGTGAACGTGGAGCAGCACCCACCACCCCGATATCCGCTTCTTTTGCTTCACCCGGGCCATTCACTTTACACCCGATGACAGACACATCCATCGGTGTCCGCACATCTTCTAAACGCTCTTCTAAAGCCTGCATCACCTGAATTACATTGAATTCCTGACGTGAGCAACTTGGACAAGCAATAAAGTTAATGCCATTTGAACGCAAACCCAAAGATTTTAAAATATCGAAACCGATTTTAATTTCATCTTCAGGCTCAGCTGCAAGCGAAATACGCATGGTATCACCAATACCTTCCATCAACAGACCACCCAAGGCGATTGCTGACTTCACTGTACCTGTACGATAAATACCTGCCTCAGTCACACCCAAATGCAATGGATTGTCAATTTGCTGAGAAAGTAAACGATAAGCATCCATGGTCAAAAACACATTCGATGCTTTTACACTGACTTTAAACTCATGGAAATCTAAACGATCCAAAATATCAATATGGCGCATTGCAGATTCAAGCAAAGCTTGACCCGTTGGCTCACCGTATTTGACTTGCAAATCTTTTTCCAAAGAGCCTGCATTCACACCAATACGGATTGAAATACCATGATGTTTAGCTGCGGCAACAACCTCTCGAACTTTTTGATCCGATCCAATATTACCTGGGTTAATCCGCAAACAATCTGCACCGTAATCAGCAACTGCCAATGCAATACGATGATCAAAGTGAATATCAGCAACTAAAGGCACAGAAACGCGTTTACGAATCGCACCAAATGCTTCAGCGGCTTCCATTGATGGAACTGAAACACGCATGATGTCTGCACCAGCATCTACGCAACGTTGGATTTGAGCAACAGTTGCATCAACATCACAAGTCTCAGTATTCGTCATACTTTGAACACTAATCGGCGCATCACCACCGACATACACAGAACCAACACGAATTTTACGTGTTGGACGGCGTTTAATGGGGTTCACAATCATCGTATAGCTCTACTCTTTGGCATTAACGAGACAAACGGAATTCTGCTTTTCCATTGACAGTATAAGGAGACAAAGAAATTTGTTCCTGATTTAAAGTCAATGCTACAGCTGTCGCATCATCTAAGCGAATTTGAAACGGTGACTCACCACTCAAATTCAAAGTTGATGCTTGACGACCTGTTGCCAGTACTTTACCTGTGGCATCGACAATATGCACAGATGTTGGTCGGCTAAAGTTCAAGACAAGCTGATCTCCAGAAGTAGCGACTGCATTCCCCATTGGAAGAATCTCAACTTCAGAGTTCTTAATCTTTGGTACATCTGCATCATCTTTGTGACTTGAAGTCCAGTTTTGCACGGCCATCACAGCTAACCATGCCAACAATAGCACGACAGCCAAAATCACAATACGCTTTAACCACTGACGATTACGTACACTCTTTGAACCAGTTAACTTACCCATGGTTTTAATCGGTGAGTTACTCAAAGCATGACTTGCTTTAAGGCCCGTATCATTCGCATAAATTTCATCGAAACGTTGAATGATCGCGCTCGCATCAGCATTTAAACATTTTGCGTATGCACGATAATATCCTTTGATAAAGGTTGCTTCTGGCAAAGATTTATAATCATCTTGCTCTAATGCCGTCAAAGTTTTGACTGGCATATTCAATACGTTTGCAATCTCTTCAAGTTCTTTCTTTTGTGCAATACGAATTTGACGCAAATACTCACCAGGTCGTTGAATATTTCCTAACGTAGGCGACGGTGAGTTTGAGCCAGTTGGCTGATGTGAATTTGGATTTATTTCCATACGGCCTCAGTACTGTACTGTAATTGCAAATAACGTTGATATTCTGGACTATCAGGAAATAAAGCACGCAACTGATTGACTAACACTTGCATTCCTAACTGATCCGCATTCGCTCGAGCAATGCGTAAACCTATCCAAAGCGCGCGAGCACCTTGGTTTTTCTGCCCCACATTACGAACATATTGTTCGTAGAGTTGCGATGCATCTCTATTGTTTTGTTGCAAATAGAAAATTTCCGACAACTCTAACATTGATATTGTCGCATTTCGATTTGCTTGTAGCGCTTGTTTGAATGCTTTTTCAGCATTCGCAACATCACCCAGTTTTAAATAGATTCGCCCAAGATTTTCCAACGATTGAAAACGTTGATCATAACCTAAGGTTGCACCTGCAATCGTAAACTGCTCAATCGCCTCATTATAACGCTCCATTTGATACAAATATGTACCGTAATTATTACGAGCTTGGGCATTATCAGGTTCAGAAGAAATTGCACGCTTAAAATAAGACTCTGCTTTTTCCATATTGGTTTTGCTACCTTCTTGTTGTAGCAAAATTCCCATCATCATATTGGCATTTGCATCTCGCGAATCTATTTTCAGGGCTTGATCTAATGATCGCTTAGCCGAGTCTAAGTCACGCGTACGAATATATTCTGCTGCAAGTTGTGTTCGAACTTGCACAGCTTTTTCAGGATCTTTTGTTGTCTTTGTCGATTGGCAGGCGGTTAGACCCAATACAGTGAACAAAATAGTAGTTGCTATAATCGTTTTTGATCGAGTTGTATTCAACGCTTTTCCCCAAGTTTTATCCTTGTGTGCGCAAAATTTCTTGCCGTTGCGCCACTTTCTTTTTCCACTGTTCAGCACGACGCGTGCGATCAGCAACCTGTCCCACTAATTGACCACACGCAGCATCAATATCATCACCACGTGTCTGACGAATCGTACACACAAATCCTGCATCAGACAAAGTTTTTTGAAATGCGATAATACGATTACGGCTTGAGCGACCATAAGGCGCATGTGGAAACGGGTTAAATGGAATTAAGTTGATCTTACTCGGTAAGTTTTTCAATAATTTTAATAATTGTTGTGCGTGCTCTGGTTGATCATTTACGCCATCTAACATTACATATTCAATCGTTACGTGACGGCGAGCACTTTCATTACCATCTTTCGCTAAATAACGCTGACATGCAGCAATCAGTTGTTCCAGTGGATACTTCTTATTAATTGGAACAAGTTCATTACGTAACTCATCATTTGGTGCATGTAAAGAAATCGCCAAAGCGACATCAATATCTTGTGCCAATTGATCAATTTTAGGTACAACGCCTGAGGTCGATAAAGTCACACGACGCTTTGACATTCCGTACGCAAAATCATCTAACATCAATTGCATTGAGCTGAGTACAGCATCATAGTTGAGTAATGGCTCACCCATACCCATCATCACCACATTGGTCACAGTACGTTCACGCTCTGCAACAGGCACGTCTTCCATATAGGAATAGTTCGCCATCCACAACTGACCAATAATTTCAGCTGGTGTTAAATCACGTTGGAAACCTTGTTTTCCTGTCGAACAAAATGAACAGTCAAGTGCGCAGCCCACCTGTGAAGAAATACAAAGCGTCTTTCTTGCGCCTGTTTTATCTTCAGCAGGAATCAAAACAGTTTCAACTAAAGAGCCTTCACCATCACCTACACGAAACACCCATTTACGTGTTCCATCTTTAGAATAATTACGGTGCACCACTTCAGGGGCTTTAATTTCGCAAATCTTTTCTAGTTTTTCTCTTAACTTACCTGAGATATTGGTCATCTCAGCAAAATCAGTCACAAAAAATTGGTGAATCCATTTCATGACCTGACCAGCACGAAACTTCTTCTCACCCAAATCTTCAAAAAACTTTTCTAACTCTGCACGTGACATGCCTAGTAGATTCACTTTTTTGTCGGCAGCATGAACGACAGGCGTAGAAACAGACTGTTGTTTTTCATCTAAATTTTCTGATGAAACGACCACTGCAGAACTCATGAATATTTACCTAAACCATATCAACGCTAGAAATGCTGTGCATTACTTACACAACTCAATCTATAGAAAACAAAAAACCAGATAAGCAGTATACCACTTATCTGGTTCGAATGCTTTGGATTAACGAGTGCGTGGGCAGATCTCGTTATCAGCAAAGAAGTAAGCGATTTCACGCTCAGCTGAAGCAACTGAGTCAGAACCGTGAGCAGCATTTTCGTCGATGCTTACAGCGAAGTCAGCGCGGATTGTACCTGGAGCAGCTTCTTTAGGGTTAGTAGCACCTAAGATTTCGCGGTGAGCAAGAACTGCATTTTCACCTTCAAGAACAGATACAACAACTGGACCTGAAGTCATGAAAGCAACTAAATCACCAAAGAAACCACGTTCTTTGTGCTCTGCATAGAAACCTTCAGCATCAGCTTGAGAAAGGTGTTTCATTTTAGTTGCAACGATTTTTAAGCCAGCTTTTTCAAAACGAGCAAAAATATCACCGATGTGGTTTTTAGAAACTGCATCAGGTTTAACGATAGATAAAGTACGTTCAATCGCCATGATTGACTCCTATTATGGTGTAAACTAAAAAAATTTGCCGCATTATACCGATGTCATCGCCAATAATCAGCTTGAATCTGTAAAAGTTCAGCGATTTCTGATGAATTTTTATCGAACTTCATCCAGCCATGCCATTTGGATTGCTTCTAGCAAACCTTCTGTTGACTTATTAGGATCATCATTAAATTCAGGTAAAGCACAAACCCATGCATGTAAATCTGTGAAACGAATCCATTGTGGATCAACATCTGGATGTGCTTCTACGAGTTCAATTGCAATATCAATCGTATCAGTCCAACGTAAGCCCATATGACAACCTGAATAAATATTTGAGATTGGAGCTACTTTAACAAAACATACGCTTGAAAAAATAGTTTTCTGTTGAGAAATTCACAACCCGATTGCTCACAAAACAATGTTAAAGCTTGGTGCTAAGAGAATAATACTACTTGCAACTGTCGTACCGATTGTCGCACCGACGATCACATCACTTGGGTAGTGAAGACCTAATACCATTCTTGATAATGCAACCAATACAGTAAATGGCAACATCAATATCAGCAAAATTGGCTGTATATAACCTAAAGTAATTGTCACCATAACTGCGTGCAAAGTGTGACCTGACGGAAAGCTAAAATGATCCAAAGGTCGCTCACCGAGGACAATCACTTGATGAACTTGATAAGGTCTTGGCCGTGTTGTTTTGTGTTTTAGATATTTGTATATCAGCGTACCAACCGACCCTGCGACAATTAGATATAAGATTTGAAGACCATATGCCAAGCCTTGTAAAGCCCAAACGGACAACAACATGACATACCAAAATGGCCCATCGCCCAAACGACTAATCGTTTTAAAGAATAAGGCGATACGTTGAGAATGTGAGAGATGGTTAAGGTATACACACCCTTTTAAATCTAAATCTAGTATTTTTATTTTTGCATTTTGAAGATTCATATTTTTCTCCTTTCTGAGGATACTTTAGGTAGAGGTCATGGGAGACTCCTTTGCTACCTGATAAAGTGCTTGTTCTAATTGTTGTACGGGAAACTGCCAGCTACTTTCTTGTACGCTTTCGCTCGCCAGCAATCCCATTTGTCTTAGTTTTGGAAGCGCTGGTAAATGACAAATGGATTGGATTAAATCGGATGTATGCCCAAGCGGACTCAACCATCCTGTTACTTCTTGTTTTACATATTGATGCGCACAAACATAATCATATGCCACGACAGGCAGACCACTTGCTATTGCTTCTAAAACGACATTTCCAAAAGTGTCAGCTTGACTCGCAAAGGTAAATACATCTGCACTCGCATATGCTTCAGAAAGCGCTTGCCCACTCAAACTACCAGTGAAAATAACGTCTTTCGAGGTTGTTAATTTTCCTAAACGGGCTCGATCAGGCCCTTCACCAACAATCACAAATTTAACATTTTCACCCTGTTGTGCTTGCAGAGCATGAAAACTTTTAATCAATACATCCACTTCTTTTTCAGGAGATAATCGCCCCACATATAGCATGACACGGGTATCAGCGTCGGCACCCCACTGTTGTCTTAGCGTTTGCGAGCGATGTTGCGGAGAAAACTTATTGGTATCTACCCCACGCCCAACAATAACTAAAGGACATGTCACACCAAAACCACGTAAGGCTTGTTCCGTATATTGACTTGGAACACAAGTTACATCCGTACTGTTATGAAACCATGTTAAATAGCGCTGGATCGGTTTTACCAAGAAGGCTAAATCAAAGAAGCGACTAAAATCATGGAATGCCGAATGGAATCCGCTTGAGACTGCAATTTTCTTTGACTTTGCAGCTTGGAGTGCCGTCAGACCCAAAGGCCCTTCTGTCACAATATGCACAACATCTGGTGAAAAGCGTTCAAAAGCTTTAGATACTTTAATGTACTGCGGCCAGCCAAACTGTACGCTTGGATACTTAGGGATTGGCTGTGACATGACCAAACATTCCTGATCAGGATGAAATTCAGTACATGCTGCTTTTTGAATTGGACGGACTAATAAGATTTTATGTCCAAGGCGTTGTAACCCTTGGCAAAGCTGCATCATTGATAAAGCAACACCATTAATTTCAGGTGGCCATGTTTCAGTCACAATTGCTATTTTTAAACGGGGACGTACGAGTTCTTCAAGTTCAGAAAACTCATTTTGCTTATTTTTAAGCTGTTTCCTTTTGAAGTAGAATTTAAAACTATCTGGAAACTGATCTTGCTTTAATAAAGATGTCGCGTATGTACTTTGCATATCGCCATCCATTTGTGTCGTTATTTTCATGCTTTACAGCTTATAAATAATTTTTGACACTTTAATGATCAGTGTATGACAGTTTTTTGACAGTCTTAAAATAAAAAATGCCCAGTCTGAAACTGGGTATTTGCACACAACACAATAAATACTTAACCTAAGTTTGATCAGAAACATGATCCTCGGAAACGTCATCAACAACCTGAGCAAGCCAAAGCGATTAAGCATTGGCTTAGCGCAAGATAAACGAAGTGCGTAGTCTAGGACTCAAGCATAGTTTTCATCTTACGGTACGGCAAAGATTATTAATCTTTGCTATTCGTCGCTCAGGTTTTGCCTACTTTTCCCAAAAGAAAAGTAGGGCGAGCCGTAGGCTGATTCTGTAGTCCGATGAGAATTTATCAAGACTCCGTTAAGATAATTTTCCCCAACAAACTCTAGATAAAAATATTTAGATCAAACTCAAATTGTACTTATTCAAGCCAAAGGATTATCCACCGCAAACATGTGTTGATCTTCCAAACGGAACGCCATCAATTGCTGCCCCCAAACACAGCCACCATCAACATTTTGAATTTGAGGATTAATAGTCTTGCCCTGTAAAGCAGCCCAATGCCCAAAAATTAAGTGATAGGTTTGTGCTGCCAGACTTTCAAACTCAAACCAAGGCTGGAAACCTACTGGCATCGGTGCATCAAGCGCATCTTTAAAACCAAACTCCAAACGCCCCTTAGCATCAGTTAAACGCATACGGGTTAAATAGTTGGTAATACAACGCAATCGTGCCATTCCTGTCAGTTCATCTGACCAAAGATCAGGTTGTTCACCATACATTTCAGCAAGAAAAGTATCCAAAACGGTCAGATCATCATGCCCAACAATCTGCTGTACTTCGCTTGCCAACCGTATTGTTTGCTCAGCGTCCCAAATACATGGAACACCTGCATGTGTAATTAGCGTTTTAGCATTTGGACTTAAACTTAAAGGTTGTTTACGCAACCAATCAATCAGTTCATCACCATCTATGGCATCAATAATATCTTGCGTACCATCTTTCTCTTTTGCTTTTTTAAAACCACGCGCACATGCAATCAAGGTTAGGTCATGATTGCCCAATACAGTTGCAGCAGCACCACGATCAGCTAACTTTTTTACAAAGCGTAAAGCACCTACAGAATTCTCTCCACGCGCAACCAAATCACCAGCGAACCATAAAAAATCTTGATCAGGATCAAAACGGATTTCTTTTAGCAATGCTTTCAATGCGTCAAAACAGCCTTGCACATCACCAATGACATAATTATAGCGTTTAGACATTAAGCCACCATTTGATCCGACAATGCGACAAAATCGGCTAAACTCAAGGTTTCAGGGCGGGCCATTGGATCAACACCAGCTTTTTCAAAACCATCATCCGCCAACATTCCCTTTAAACTATTACGTAAGGTTTTACGACGTTGAGTAAATACATGCCCCACTAACCGTGCCAATGCTTTCTCATCTTTTGCAACGATTGGCTTAGTTTCATAAGGTTCTAAACGGAACACAGCAGATGTTACTTTCGGCGGAGGGTTAAATGAACCGGGCGGCACTTCGAATAAGAACGTTGGCTTACAGAAGTATTGGATCATTACTGATAAGCGGCCATATTCTTTAGTGTTTGGTGTTGCAGTAATACGATCAACCACTTCTTTTTGCAACATGAAGTGCATGTCTTTCACTTTGTCGCCAAATTCCAAGAGGTGAAACAACAGAGGTGTTGAAATGTTATATGGCAAATTCCCAACGACGCGAAGCGGACGACCCTCTTGAAAAAGTTGAGTAAAGTCATATTTCAAAGCATCTGCTTCAATAATCGTCAAACGTTCAGGATGAGGTACACGCCCCGGTAAACCAGCTGCTAAATCGCGATCCAGCTCAACAACAGTCAATGCATCACACTCACCAATTAAAGGCGATGTTAACGCAGCCAAGCCAGGGCCAATTTCTACAATATTTTCGCCGGCACGCGGATTCACTGAGCGTACAATTTTGGCAATCACACGTTGGTCATGTAAAAAGTTTTGACCAAAACGTTTTCGAGCCTGATGCCCTTCATCTTTAGGGTTTAGGGCATTAATTTGATACATATATTTATACTCAAAATTTCAGATTTAACTCTCCCCTCTTTTACGCAGAGGGATTTGGGGAGATTCGAGCTAAATCAAGTGCTAAATCTACTGCCACATGCAAACTCGATGCTTTTGCTTGTCCAGTGCCTGCAAGAGAAAGTGCTGTACCGTGATCGACAGATGTACGAATAAATGGTAAGCCTAAGGTAATGTTGACTGCTTCACCAAAGCCTTGTGATTTTAACACAGGTAAACCTTGATCGTGATACATCGCTAAAACAGCGTCCGCATCTTTCAGATTTTCTGGAGTAAATAGAGTATCTGCTGGTAAGCTCAGACTCATTTCAATACCTTGATCGCGATAAGTTTCCAAAGCTGGATTGATCACATCAATTTCTTCACGCCCTAAATAGCCATCTTCACCCGCATGTGGATTCAAACCACAGACTAAAACACGGGGTGCAGCTATTTTAAATTTTGTTTTTAGATCATGAATTAAAATATCAATCACTTGCTTTAGGCGCTCTTTGGTAATTGCATCTGGTACATCGCGTAAAGGCAAATGAGTCGTCACTAATGCAACACGTAAAGTTTTAGTGGCCAACATCATCACCACACGATCAACACCCGCAAACTCTTGGTAATATTCAGTATGACCACTAAAGCGAATACCAGCATCATTGATAATTGACTTTTGCACAGGCGCTGTCGCAACCCCGACACTCTTTCCAGTCATCGCATAATCAGCAGAACGTCGTAATTGTTCTAATACATAGGCCGAATTAGCCGAATCCAATTGACCTAGAACAACTGAGTTTTTCAAAGGTACATGTTCTACAAAAAGTTGCCCCTTTAAACTCGATTGCACTTGGCCATTATATGGAACAATCTCAACATTTAAATTTAACTGATTAGCACGCTGCTCTAGCATTTTTATATCAGCGAGAATAACCACTGGGCGTTCATCTACACGGTTCGCCAAACTCAGACAGATATCTGGGCCAATTCCCGCAGGTTCACCTGAAGTCACATATAAAGGAAGCATAGAAACAGCCAATCATCTAGATTTCAATATAGTGTAGCGAAAATCTAAATGCAGCTATAGTATTTCATTTGAAAAACATCTTAGCTATGGCGTTGTAGACTTCGGTAAATTTTCAGGCACTAAGTTGGAAGGTACAAAATTTGGTGATCTTGACCAAGGATTAATCTTTTGCTGTGTCTTTTTATGCTCAGGACGAGCAACAGTTGCAGACTCATCTTTTTTCTCTACGACAACCACACTACTACTAGGTCTATCGATAACCGCAACACTACTACTCACTTTTTCAGCGACTGGATTTACGACTGTTTCCTTTTTCTCAACAACAGCAATTGGTTGCTCTTTCTTTTCAACTGGCGATGAAGCAACCACACCACTTGCAGGACTCACATAAGGTTGAGCAGCAAGGACACCTTGCTTAACAATTGTTTGCGTCGTTGCTTTCGGTGCTTGAGATGCTGTGCCACTTGATGTGTCTTGAAGATTCATCGGATCCACAGGGATTTCAATCGCTTTCATTTCATTCGTAACAGCCATCATCGGGTCGATATGTTCATCCCCACGACTTTCGATAACTTCAAGCTTTCGGCTAGTACCTTCTTTTGGCTGGAATTCAGAGTAGTTCGTAACACTGGTTTGATCTATCCATTTATAAAGTCGTCGAGCATTTGTCTGTGCTGAACAAACACCGACTAATAGTGCAACTACAACAATTTTTGTAGAAAACGACAACTCCATCAAATTCCCCATAAAAACAAATAAATAATTCTATTTTTTAATTACTTGGTATAAAAATAATAGGGTAAATCCTATACACTCACAAGATAAATAATCATGATTTCCATCCACGCTTGTTGTTTACAAAATCAGTCACATTGCAGCAAAATATGACATCTTGATGGAATTGTTCTTGTGCGCTTTTACAAATTCATATAGAATTCGGTCTCCTTTTGTTTGGGCGATTCCTTGCTCAAACCAACTATAATAGGTAGTGGTTAATGAAAACTCTCAGCGCTAAGCCTGCTGAAGTTCAACACGACTGGTACGTTGTTGATGCTTCAGGCAAAACTTTAGGTCGTCTTGCGACTGAAATCGCTCGTCGTTTACGCGGTAAGCACAAAACATCTTATACTCCTCACGTTGACACTGGTGACTACATCGTTGTGATCAATGCTGAACAAGTTCAAGTGACTGGTAACAAATCACTTGATAAAAAATACTATCGCCACACTGGTTTCCCTGGTGGTATTCGCGAAACTAATTTTGAAAAATTAGTTGAGCACAAACCAGAAGAAATCTTCCAACGTGCTGTAAAAGGTATGTTGCCAAAAGGTCCTCTTGGTTATGCGATGATCAAGAAGATGAAAGTGTACGCTGGTAGCGAGCATCCTCATACTGCTCAACAGCCACAAGTTTTGGACATCTAAGGGATACAGCACATGGCTACTAACTATGGTACAGGTCGCCGTAAGACCGCAACTGCACGTGTTTTCTTATCAGCTGGTACAGGCAAACTCGTAATCAACAATCGTACTTTAGAGCAATATTTCGGTCGTGAAACTGCTCGTATGGTTGTGCGTCAGCCTTTAGAGCTTTTAGAAGCAACTGAAAAATATGACCTTTACATCACTGTTAAAGGTGGTGGTATGGGTGGTCAAGCTGGCGCTATCCGTCACGGTATTACTCGTGCATTGATCGCTGCTGACGAAACTTTAAAACCTGCTCTTCGTCAAGCTGGTTTCGTTACTCGTGACGCTCGTGAAGTTGAACGTAAGAAACTTGGTTTACGTAAAGCTCGTAAACGTCCTCAATTCTCTAAACGTTAATCGTTTTACGAATTGGACAAAAAACCTCGGATTTTTCCGAGGTTTTTTTATTTGCCGATTATTTCTTCTTAGAACAATCCATAACAGCATCACCTGTAGAATACTCTGTCACAAGACAACCATCTTGCATATAAGTCTTAGTTTCTCTTGTCGAAAACGGATGGTCTTCTGGGATTGGTGCATTACATGGCTGATCAGTCTTTTCATTTACCATTTTGATCGGCCCATTATTATAAATCGTTACTTTACATCCCTTGACCACGTACTCACTTTTGATACCACCGTAATCTTGCACCTCATTACAAGCATCAGCACTCTGATCATCACAAGAATCCGCCGCAATTGAGATTTGCATATCATTTTCAGATCGAACATCAACTGCTGATCCTTGATTAGACACACTTGCACAACTGCTCAGCAATAACATACTCGACAAGATCATCAAGCCATAATATTTCATTTAATTTTTCTCTCTTTGAATTTATTGAATATTAGATTTATTTTGAATCATCATATTCTTAAGCTTTAAGTGATTTCCAACGTTAATTTTAGTATTCTAAACAGTCAATCATAATTTTTCGGATTTATGTCTTTAGAAAATCCCCCAAGCCCTGTTCAAGGCATCACATTGTATAGTCATGCCGATGATTTCCGTTCGCACTGGATTCGTTTTTTGCTTGCTGAAAAACAAATTAAATACCATCTGATTCTCACAGATCATGAAGATGAGGATTTGGCTGACCTCAATCCATACAATCAGTTACCAATGCTAATTGAGCAAAATCTAAAGCTATTTTCCCCAAATGTGATTGCAGAATACTTGGATGATCGTTATCGCCAGAATAAACTTTATGCAGATGCTCCTATGGCAAGAGCAGAACAAAGACAATATATTTGGCGTTTTGAACAAGACTGGTTCAAGCTTGCAGACAGTATGCTTCGACATGCAGATACATTAGATTTAACTCAAAAGCAAAAAGCGCAAAAAGAATTAAGAGATACGCTGATTTCATTGACTCCACTATTTCAACACTTTCCCTTTTTTATGTCTGAAACCTTTTCAATTTTGGACTGTATGTTAGCACCGATCTTCTTGCGCTTAAAAAGCATGGGAATCGAGTTACCACAACAACACTGTCGACCTATTTTCTTGTATTGTCATCGTATCTTTAGCCGACCTTCTTTCACTAAATCAATGACAGCTCAAGAAAAAAACAGCTACAATGAATTCATTTCAACGATTTAACAAGTTTATAAATTATGTCTGAGCAAATCACTTTTTCTCCAACACGCCCGTATCTTGCTCGTGCCATTTATGAATGGATTTGCGATAACCAACTAACACCATATTTATTAGTTGATGCGACTCAGCCGAACACTGAAGTTCCTCAGCAATTTGTGAAAGATGGTCAAATCGTTTTGAATTTAGCTCCTCATGCAATTCATCAATTACACATGAGTAATGATGCAATTACTTTTTCAGCGCGTTTTGGTGGAGTGGCCAAAGAAATTTATGTCCCTATTCGGGCTGTTCTCGGCATTTATGCACGTGAAAATGGTCAAGGATTATTTTTCGATCCAAGTGAATATGAAGATATTCAAGAGCAACCAATTACGCAAACAGATGAAACTAAACAAGAGGCGGAACCGAGCAAGAAGAAGCCGTCTTTAAGAATCTTAGATTAAAAATAAAAGAGGACGTCCGAGATGGCATTTGACTTAGTTCAGTATTTTTCTGAACAAATTAAAATTCAAAAACCACAACTTTTTAGCACATACTCGCCCAAAGAGAAGTGTGCATTTGTTGAGGAAGTAAATGCGCTGACATTGGGTCAGTTAATTAGCCTTTGGAAGCAGAATCCACAAAAGCTATATCAAGAAATTAAAGCAACTGACCCGCTTTATATTCAAGAAATTGCACGCCATCTAACAACCTCTGCAAAGAACCAATCGAAATTAACAGCATCAGAGCAAGAATCCAGTATTTCTGAGATTGTGAGCTTACAGTTTAATGAGTTAAATCAATTGGATCAGACAGGCAACTTTGGTCAAACAGGCTTAGCAGAGTTGTTATTAGGACAAGTTGAACATCTTTCTGGCCAAGCAGAAGATTGGGTTTGGTCGACCAATCAGCTCACTGAGCTCATCGGTTCCAAACCAATCGAACAAGAAGAAATCTCTTTAGAAGCAACCATGCAGGAGTTCAATCAAATGGTTAATCAAGCACAGCCTAACGTTCATCACGCAGAAGAACTTGACGTTGAACAACCAAGTATCCCAGGCTGGTCTTACCTGCTTTCCCCAATCGTTGCATTGGTCATTTTGCTGTCACTCTATTGCTCATATAGTCAATTAATCGGGCATTAATTTATTAAAGAGGATGATAGGAAAAGTACAAATGCTTTTCCTATCATACACTTAAAATACTTTTAAATTTATTTAATTATTAATTCAAAACTTTTTAATAAAAAATATTTTACATTTATTTACAATCAAAAAACTTACTTAAAATAAAATATTACTGTGAATAAAATCACAGAAAATTAAAAATATTATCCCCACTTTCCACTTTAAAACGTTTTATTGACAAAAATTGTCAATTAATAGCACTGCTGTGATTTTAATTATTTTCAAACATGATTGATTTAATAAAAGAGTTTCCTATAATGAAATTAACTGCTTTTGAAGAATAATCTAAAACAAAAGTAGGGAATATAAATTCATAAACAAGATGTATTAGTAGAGATAATATCATGGCTAAAATTTCATTAGAAAGCTTGACAAATATTGATGGTTTCGTTGCAGCAGCGTTAGTAGACACAGAAAGCGGTTTGGCGCTGGCAACACAAGGTGGGGGTGCAATCGACTTAGAATTAGCAGCTGCAGGTAATACCGAGGTTATTCGAGCAAAACGCCGTGTTGCCAACTCATTGAAACTCAACGATGACATCGAAGATATCCTGATTACACTTGGTAAGGCATATCACTTAATCCGTCCATTAGAAAGCAATGGCAATCTGTTTCTCTACCTCGTTTTAGACCGTACTAAATCTAACCTAGCGATGGCTCGCCACGAACTTAAAACTTTCGAGAAAGAATTAGACTTTGCTTAATTAATTTTGCAGAATCTTTAATATATTAGACTTCTTGTATATATTTTAATTTTATTTATTTGACCAGTAAGTAAATTTAAAATAATACAAGCGGTCTATTATTAGTCTTTAGTATTAAGACTAAAGTTGTGCAGTCCAATGTTTTATAAAATATTAAAGTGATACTATGAATGGACATTGCATTAATATCGCAATTTCAGGTATAAGTTTAAAAGTTTCAGATGAATTAAAAATAGAACTTAGAAAAACAATACCGAATGAATTTGGAATTAACTGGATTAATATTGCCGATCCAAATATAGACTTATTATTAATAAACGAAAATTTTTTTGATACCGAAGGTATCCAACGTATTATCGAAGAAAAAAAATTACCATGCTTAAAAGTTTCTAAAGCTCAAGGTGCTTGCAACATTGAGGAAAACAACACACTTTATTTGCCATTCCAACAAACCGATGCTTTAAAAAACTGGATTCATCTTCGACTGCTTAGCTATTTGTCACATCAACAATCACAACAACCTCAAGTAAAAGAAGAGGTTTCGACATATCATGTTGTAAATGAGAAATTTCTTAACGATATGTTAAATCCTGAGAATGCTCGGCTACATCTTTTTGATGATCATGGCACGCTAGCAATTATTGATACACGCAGCCAAATTGCTTGGTTAGAGCCGACGAGAACACAAACTCAAACCAATCATAGCTTCAATTATAGCTTTGCAACGACTTCTGACTTTACCAAGGTATCTCGTAAGGTTGAGTACGATCTACAAGATTGGTTGTGGAACCTTTTTTGGCATTCTTTGGAGTTTCAAGCGCTCGCACCAAGCGAAAATGAGTACTTTAAAATCGAATATTGGCCTCAGCCTTTCAAAAGTGCTGACCGCAAAACAACGCTTTTACTCGCAGCATGTTTTATACAAGGAGCTCAACTCTCTCAAGTCGCAACTCAATTAAAACTTCCTATTCAAACGGTTCAACAATTTATTGCTGCCTGCATTGCATCCAATAACGGCGGTATTATTTCAGCATCAGACAGCCATTATTTAAAATCAGAAACAGATGAACAATCCGCTGAACAAAACGGCTTTTTAAATAAATTTTTCGGCAAAATCAGACGCCGATTTGGGCTTTAAGGAATACTATGATTCTCCAACAATATAAAATCGTATTTGCAGGAAGCATGGGTGCAGGTAAAACTGAAGCTATTAAATCTCTCTCTGAAATTCCTGTACTTGCGACCGAAGCATTCAATACAGATAGTCAGGCTCATAATAAAATGCAAACTACTGTTGGCATTGATTATGGTGAAATTACATTGGACGACGGCGCCAAAATTGGATTGTATGGCACGCCTGGACAAGCGCGTTTCGACTTTATTTGGCCAGTGATTTGCCAAGGAGCTCTTGGTGCAATTATTCTAGTTGATCATAACAGTACAGTCCCTCTCGAAGAACTCGAAGGATATTTAGATACATTTAAAGACTATACAAAAAATATCTCGATTGGTATTACTCATGTAGATGAGAACAAAGGACAACCAATTTCAATTTATCGAGATTGGTTGATCCAAAATGACTACCAATACCCTTTATTTTTTATTGATGCTAGAAAACAAGAACACATTTTGCTGATGGTTGAATCACTTATTGCAGCACTTGAAGTGAATCTTAGAGCAACAAACTAATTACTTTATAAAAGAGAAAAATTATGTTCAGCATTCCAAGTCAACAACGTACAGCGCCAACTGAACTTATCCAATTGGCTAAAGCTCAAGCCAATGAGATCATCACCAATATCCGTGGGATTGATTATATTATGCTTTGCTCGACCGATGGCTTTGAGCTGGCTTCTATCTACAAAAAGAATCCATACAACAGTACTAAACTTGCTGCGGTGAGTAGCTCTATTTTGGCGATGGTAAGCGCATTTTTAAATGAGATTCAACTCACAGGCTGTCAGAGTATCACGTTAGATGCTGAGAATGGGAAAGCGATTTTAACATCCATCCCCGCTCCACATCATCCAATGGTGATGGTAACGCTCAGTAATAAAGATGTTTTACTCGGTCAATTACTTTACAGCTTAAAGCAAGCAAGTACTGCAATTGTCGCTGCTGATCAAACATAACACTTTTTTTCTTTATTATTAAGAACCGACAGTGGCCAAGGCTGTCGGTTTTTCATTCTTGCTCGTTATAAAAGTTCTTTTCAATTTTCTGTAACAACACTACTTTTCATAAAATTTAAAACAAAAGATTGATAAACTCACACCCCAGTAATTTTCATTTAAGAAAATTATTGAGTATTTTTTTTCTTTAAAAATAATATAAAAGCAAAATAAATCACAATAATAGTAAAAAATAATAATTATTAAGCAATTAGTTCAGATAAGTGGTCAAAAATTTACATGAATCAGAAACAAATTTTCACTAATATAAATTTCGAACAAATAACAATCATCATTTTTTCAATAATGAATATTTTATAACTTTGATTGTTCTTTGTTCATAGACTTTATGCACTATGGAGAGAGAAAAATGAAGCTGAAGAGCTTAAAACTAGGCGCAGGGGTAGCGTTAATGGTGAGTGGTTTTGCAATGCAAGATGCGCTCGCTGATTCTTATGTTTTTGTCACAAATACCACACCACAAACTGTATCAATACAAGTCAACCATACAGGGACCGACATTTTAGAACAGGGAAATGAATGGGCTCAAGAAGCCACTCAAATTGCACCTTATGAGACTAAACGTGTTCTTCGTATGAACCGTTATACAGGTTTAAAGTCAGGTAAAACTTATAATTTTGATACAGTTGTTACAAGTGGTAATTCACAAGTAACGTTAAAACAAACTATGACTGGCACTTGGTCTGGTAGTTCAATTAAACATGGTATCCAAACAGCATCAACGACCTCTCCTTGGTATTCTGATCGTGATGTACATCGTATCAATACGACCTATGCTGGCTTATCAGCTCAAGCTGCTGTAAAGGCAGAATATACAGGTGGTTATGATGATTTCCATTACACAATCCACCAAAATACTGTACAAGAACCAGTCTCTGCGAGTGCAGATGAATTAAAGGTATTGACGTATAACATTTACGCTTTACCAATGGTTGCGAGTAAAATTAGTGAGCGTTTAGCAGAGCTTCCAAATCATCTAAGTGGTTATGATGTGATTATGATGCAAGAAGCATTCGCCTCTTCTCGTACGGGTATGTTAAATCAACTTGCACAACAGTATCCATATCAAACACATATCCCTGTAGGTTCAGGCTATAACCTATTTGATAGCGGTTTAGTTATCGTAAGCCGATACCCTATTGTAAAAACAGCACAATTGATTTATCCAGATTGCACTGGAACGGACTGTTTTGCTGATAAGGGCGTACTATATGCTGAGATTATTAAAAATGGTAAGGCGTACCATGTGACATCAACACATACCGCATCGTTTGATACGGATGAAGCTCGTGCGCTACGTCAAGTTCAATTCCAGCAAATTCGCCAACTTGTAAATCAGCAAAATGTTCCAAGTTTTGACGCTGTCTTGATGGGTGGTGACTTCAACGTCAATAAATTGTTATGGCCTCAAGACTATCAAAATATGCTGATGAACCTCAATGCAACCGCAGCTCCAAGCACAGGTTATACAGCATCAACTTTTGATCCTCGTGTCAATAAATTGGCTGGTGCAGCAGGTTCAGGTGGTACAGCTGTCGAATACCTCGATTATATCGTTGCGTCAAATACACATCGTCAACCGATCCAATCACGCAATGATGTTCGTATTTTACGTACGACTGCTGACCCACTTTATATGACTTGGGATTTATCAGACCACTTCCCTGTAATGGGACAATTTAATTACAGTCCTTAAACTTCGGAAAACGGTATGAACAAAAGACTATTACTGACAATAATTATTGTTTTAGTGGTCTTGGTCGGGATTGTAGTTTGGAAGAGCACCGCCTCTTCCGCTGCAACCCAGCAAGCCAAATCCACAACAGCCTCTACAAATTCATCACAACATTCAACGAATGAAACGATGCAAAATAAAACTCAGGATGAGCTTCTTCAAGAGTCTTTATCAAAACAACTACATCTGTTGCAGCAACAACCAGGAAATATCACTCAGTTCTTAACTGATTTTCAAGCAAGCTGTAAAGTTCAGGATTGCAATGCTGCGCTTGTCAAAGCTTTAGCCAATTATCCTGATCAAAAATTTGCGCATTTAGTTGAAAATTTATTACAGCGTATGCCGCAATATGAACAGCAAATGCAAAGTACAGTTCTCTCAACAAGCTTATCGCCTAAGGAACGCTTTAATCAGATCTGGGAACTAAGAGAACAAACCTTAGGACAAGCCGAAGCCAAACTTGGTTTTGGACAAGAACGTCAATATGCAGATTACCGATTTGCTTACAATGACTTGGTAAATAATTCGAGCCTTAGCACGGAACAACGTCTTAAAGCCTTTGATGAATTACAGCAACAATATCCAGATGCAGTTCAACAGGAAAGTAAAATTGGCATATATGAACAAGCGTTACGTTTGCTCAATCAAAACTCAAGTAATCCTGCTGAAACAGAACGATTAAAGCAGACTTTACAAGAGCGTTATTTGACCAAACAAGAACAAGTTGATATGCAACTTAAAGAACAACGTGAAGGTCAACAGCAGCAAAAAGTTGATCAATATCAACAAGCATTAAAACAATTACAACAAGATATGGAGCCATTAAAAACTCAGCTTTCAAACACTGAATGGCAACAGCAATATGAAACACGATTAGAAAATTTAAGACTGAAAATGTTTCCTTAGCTTTCGCGCCATCCAGCGACTTGGGTGGCGACTATTTCACCATATTCCATTTTTTCCTATACTGCTAACATTTGAAAAATTAGCTTGTGATATCCCATCACCTCTTTTTGGAAATCAATGGAATGAATTATCCCAAATTCCAACATGACTTAAATATTGCACTTGAATCAGAAATCTTAGGAGAATTAATTTTTCTGAATGCTGCTCAACATGCTCGTTCTATAGAACAACAGCAAAAATGGAAAACATTGGCACAACTGGAAACTCAAACACTTCAACGGTTAGAAGATTTCTTAGCGCAACAGGGTCACACTGCCTCAATTCGACCACACATTAAGTTGCAAGCGAAAGCATCAGGTATCGCGATGGCAAAGCTTCCGTGGAAAGTTGCGATGCATTTGCTTAAACAGGGTACAAAAGCTTTTATGCAAACTTTTGAGCGAATGAATCAACATGCGGATGCTCAAACTCAAGTGTTTCTTCAATATTTATTAGCGCATGAGCAAGCTCTAGCAGAGTTTGCAACTCAAGAATTAAAAGGAAACTCCACCAACTCCTTAAAAGCAGTAGAGAAGCTATTAAAAAGCTAGGTCTAGCCTAGCTTTTTAATTATTCGGTTTTATGTAATTGAGACATTCAACAACAATTGTCGTTTTTTCACTTGCTGTCCAATTTGCCCGATCAACTCATCCACAACCCCATCCACATCAGATTTAATCTGTTGTTGGATTTTCATGGCTTCCAAAATCAATAAGGTTTGTCCCTTAACAACCGTGTCTCCTGCATTGACCAATAGATTCACAATTGCTCCATCCATCGGTGCACGAATTTTACCATCACCCACCACTTCAGCAGCTTCAGGCGCGGCATAAGTGATATTTTCAATCACTAAATTACCGTTTGCTGCATCTAAATAGAGTTGATTGTGATCAAGTACATAACTCAATTTACGGCGCACACCATCAACGTTATAGATGATCTGAGTATCCGTTATTTCTACAACCTGAATCGTACAGGGTTGATCACATAATCGCACAGTGACTTGCTGCTGATCCATCTCGACTTGTAGTGACAATTGTTGATCTGCACATTTCAACTTTAATGGTAACGGCGTTGCAATGCCTGTTTGCCATGCCGTTAAAGCCCTGTGTTGTGCAAATAATGTTGCTGCAATCGCTAGACTTTCAATGCTTGGAACTTGTTGATGCAAGCTCACATCATCCTGAAAATGCTGTTGGATAAATGCAGTATTGGTATCGCCAGCCACAATAATCGGATGACGTAATAAATTCACCAAAAATTGTTTATTGCTATTTACACCAAGTAATACGCAATCATCTACTGCACGCGCTAATAAACGAATTGCATCTTGACGGGTTTTACCATAAGCAATCACCTTCGCCACCATTGGATCATAAAACGGACTGATTTCGCCCGCCTCTGACATGCCATGATCAATACGAACATTCGGTAGCATTCCATCAGAGCCCGCAGGTTGCCAACGTAATACTTTGCCTGTTTGCGGCAAGAAGTCCTGACGCGGATCTTCTGCATATAAACGGACTTCGATGGCATGTCCATTTAGAGTCAGTTCATTTTGTTGCAGTGGTAAAGTTTCACCATTGGCAACACGGAGTTGCCATTCTACCAAATCCAATCCCGTAATCATCTCAGTGACAGGATGTTCAACCTGTAAACGCGTGTTCATTTCCAAGAAATAAAATTCGCCAGATTGATCCAACAAAAACTCAACCGTTCCCGCGCCGATATAGTCACAAGCTTTCGCGGCAGCAACTGCTGCTTCACCCATTTTTTGACGTAATTCAGGCGTCATTACTGGACAAGGTGCTTCTTCGACAACCTTTTGATGACGACGTTGAATCGAACAATCTCGTTCAAATAGATAGACATAATTGCCATGCATATCGCCAAAGACTTGGATTTCCACATGACGCGGCGCAATCACGGCTTTTTCAATAATCAGTTCACCAGAACCAAAGGCATTTTCTGCTTCTGAACGTGCTGTTTTTAATGCCTCTAGTAAATCAGCAGATTGATGAACCAGTCGCATACCGCGACCACCACCACCCGCGGAGGCTTTGACCATCAAAGGAAAGCCAATTTTTTCAGCCTGCTCAGCCAAGTATTCAATTCCTTGCTGATCGCCCTCATAGCCCGGAACACAAGGAACACCTGCTTCAATCATGGCAATTTTAGATAAGCGTTTACTCCCCATCAGATGAATTGCAGCAGCATTTGGTCCAATAAAAGTGATTTGGTTGTCGCTGCATGCTTGAGCAAAATCGGTATTTTCAGACAAGAAGCCATAACCTGGATGTACGGCATCTGCACCTGTTTTTTTACAAGCAGCAATAATATTGGCAATCGATAAATAAGATGCTGAAACTTTCGATTCACCAATATAAACCGCTTCATCAGCAACCTGAACATGACGAGCATTGGCATCGGCATCTGAATACACAGCGACGGTTTGATAGCCCATCGCTTTCGCGGTTTGCATCACACGAACGGCAATCTCACCACGATTTGTGACTAAAACTTTTGAAAATTTCATTATTGCTCAGTCCAAGTTGGTAAACGTTTTTGAATAAATGCCATCGTACCTTCTTGCCCCTCTGCCCCACCGACTGCTTGCGCAAATTGCTGTGCAGCGTCATCAAGTAAAGATTCTAAAGGTTCGTTCAAAGTACGGTGTAACAGCGCTTTGGTATTTCGGGATGCTTGAGGTGCGGCACGTTTGATGTGTTGAATGGTCTCACTGAGTAACTGCTCAAGTTCAGTTTCATCACGAACTACATCATGTACCACACCTAATTTTTGTGCAGTGTCACCATTGAAGCGTAAACCTAACAATGCCAAACGACGTGCTTGGGTCAGTCCAATTCGTTTCACCACAAACGGCGCAATTTGCGCTGGCAAAACACCTAAACCAGTCTCTGGCAAACCAAACTGTGCTGTATCTCGACTAATCGCAATATCCGAAACACAAGCTAAGCCAAAGCCGCCACCTAGCACAGCACCTTCCAAAACGGCCACTACAGTTTGTGGAGCTTGATCGACTTGCTCAATCATGGCACCAAAGCGACGATTGAAATCCACATAAGGCTTTAAACTGCCGACATTGGCTGCTTCGA
Source organism: Acinetobacter sp. YQ_14 (assembly GCF_043102985.1). Lineage (NCBI taxonomy): Bacteria > Pseudomonadati > Pseudomonadota > Gammaproteobacteria > Moraxellales > Moraxellaceae > Acinetobacter > Acinetobacter sp. YQ_14. Next base: position 316,963 of record NZ_JBICJJ010000023.1, read on the forward strand.
GACGCAATGCCGCCATATCTTTAATGTCACCACCAGCACAAAAATGACCACCTTGACCACGTAAAATGACAGCGCGAATCAAAGTATCATTCTCAATATGGGTAAATACCTGTTGAATGGCATTGACCATATTCAAACTCATGGCATTGCGGCTTTCAGGTCGATTGAGCCAAAGTGTTAAAATGCTGCCGTGTCGTTCAAGTTGGATGCTGTCATCAACCTGTAGATCAGTAAGAGAAGTTGAAAGTGTCATTTTTCTTCTCCTATTTTATTTCTGTTTCTTCGGCAAAATATCCATCAATTTACAGATGATTCCGAGCATGATTTCATCTGCACCACCACCAATCGAGCCTAAACGACCATCACGATAAAGTTGTGACGCTGGGTTATCCCACATAAAACCATTTCCCCCCCAGTACTGTAAGCAACTATCAGCAACTTCACGAGTTAAACGTCCTGCTTTCAGTTTCGCCATCGACGCCAACATGGTGACATTCTCGCCTGCGATGTGTTGTTCACAGGCTTGATAAGTGAGTGCTTTGAGTGCTTCAATCTCGGTCATCAACTCAGCAAAACGGAAATGAACATACTGATTGTTAATGAGCGGCTGACCAAAAGTAGTACGATCTTTTGTATAATCAATGGTTTGTTTTATCACATTTTCCAAACCACCAATGGCATTGGCACATGCCCACATCCGTTCTTCTTGGAACTGCATCATTTGCATCATAAAGCCCATGCCCTCAGCACCGACTAAATTGCGCTGTGGTACACGAACATTGTCGAAATAGACTTGAGCTGTTGTGGTTGAACGCATACCCAATTTATTGAGCGGTTCTGAAAAACTAATCCCTGCCGTTTTTGCTGGAACAATAATCATCGATTTATTGACATGCGGTTTGTCATCTGAGGTATTAGCAAGTAAACAAAAGAAGTCTGCTTGTAGTGAATTAGTGATCCACATCTTACTGCCATTAATGATGTAATCATCGCCATCTTTTTTTGCTGTCGTTTTTACTGCTGCAACATCAGAACCTGCATGAACTTCTGACACGGCAATCGATGCCACATATTCACCACGAATTGCAGGATTTAAAAACTCATCTCGTAATTCCTGACTGCCAAAACGAGCCAGTGCAGGTGTTGCCATATCGGTTTGCACCCCAATAGCCAATGGCACACCGCCACATGCAGCACGTCCTAACTCTTCTGCGACCACAAGATTATAAGAATAATCGAGACCTAAACCGCCATTTTCCTCAGGCTTACAAATACCTAATAAACCTAAATCGCCCATTTTTTTAAAGACGTCATGAATAGGAAAACGCCCAGCTTCCTCCCACTCAGGAATAAAGGGATTGAGTTCATTTTCTACAAACTGACGTGCGGTACGGCGTAATGCATCATGCTCTGCGGTAAATTTCATTATTTTTTCCTTAAATTTAATCTCCCCTAACCCCTCTTTAACAAAGAGGGGAACTCCTCCCTTTTTTAAAGGGAGGTCGGGAGGGATTTTTAAAATCTCGACACACCAAAACGTGTTGGATTTAACTCACGTTGCTGTGCTTCATAAATGGTCTGTAACAAGAAGATCAGAACCTTACGAGTATCTCGTGGGTCGATAATGCCATCGTCATGCAACATTGCTGTGTTGAATAAAGCAGTCGACTGTTGTTCTAGTTTCATCGAGGTACTTTGCTCAAGGAAATCCAACATTTGTGGATTTGGTTCCATCCCTGAAGCTTTTTGTTTCCCCTCAGCAACGATCCTTAACACCTTGCCCGCTTGCGCCGCACCCATCACAGCGACATGCGAGTTCGGCCAAGCAAAAATAAAATCAGGCGATAGACTACGTCCACACATGGCATAGTTCCCTGCGCCATAAGAACCTGCGATGACAATCGAAATTTTCGGCACGGTGGCGTTGGCAACTGCCTGAATCAGCTTAGAGCCATGTTTGATAATGCCATTTTGCTCAGCATCCGTTCCAACCATAAAACCAGTGGTGTTATGCAAAAATAACAGCGGACGTTGCGTCTGTTCACAGAGGTGAATAAACTGCGCAGCCTTTACTGCACCTTGCGGTGTAATTGGGCCATTATTAGTAATAATACCAATATGCATTCCGCCAATTTTCGCCCAACCACAGATTGTTAAAGCATCGTATTCCTGTTTAAACTCAAGGAAATCTGAATCATCAATAAGTCGAGCCACGATCTCTTTCATATCAAAAGGTTGCTTTGGATCTTTAGGAATGATGCCAAGCAATTCTTCAGGTGCGAAACGCGGTTCTTTATAATTTTGATCTAAACGAGTGGTTTGTTCCTTCCAATTCAAATGCTCAAAAATCTCGCGAGCAAGTCTAATACCATCGGCATCATTTTCCGCCAAGTACTCAGCAACACCTGATACTTGGGTATGCATTTCTGCACCACCGAGTTCCTCAGCCGTTGCCACTTCCCCTGTTGCTGCCAACAATAATGGTGGACCAGCCAATAACATCTCGGTTTGCTTACGCACAGCAATCACATAGTCAGATAAACCAGGCTGATAGGCACCGCCCGCAGTGGCATTACCATGCACCACCGATATTTGTGGAATCCCTGCCGCAGACATGCGTGCCTGATTGGCAAAGGTCATACCACCATAGGTAAATACTTCTGCCGCATAGTTCAGGTTCGCACCACCACTTTCAGTTAGTGTCACAATCGGTAGCTTTTGCTCAAGCGCAATCTTTTGTAGACGTAAGGTTTTCTGTACACCCATCGGTGACATGGTGCCACCCTTGATCGCACTATTACTGGCAGTGACCAAGGCACGAACACCACTGACAAAACCAATCCCTGCGATAATACCGCCACCCGCTTCAGAACCATCCTTATCATCATGCATGTTGTAGCCGACTAAACCACAAAGCTCGACAAAGGGCGAGTCTGCATCAAGCAGTAAACGCACACGTTCATGCGGTAAAATTTTGCCTTTCTTATCAAATTTAGGCTTTGCCGCATAAGATTTATCAATGCTTTTTTGCTGAACCGCACGGACTTCTGCAAGTTGCGCTAATAAAGCATCTCGATTTTGTTGATACTGTTCACTACCCACTGCAATTTCAGATTGGAGAATGCTCATTTTTCTTCTCCATCTGTTTTAAATATGTCTGGTATAAATGCTCGATGGAAGCCATTAAAGGCTTCATTATTTGTTGCATCTGCCAATGGATACATGCGTGTCCCTTGCGAAGCAGCACCATCAATACGTAAAGTCACACCTGAAACAAAAGCCGCTGCATCAGAAAGTAAATAACAAATTGCTGAAGAAATCTCTGACTCTGTTCCCATGCGTTTTAGTGGAACATTGCCAGCTAAACTTGGAATGATTACTTTGGCAAAATCACCACTGTAGTTATCCATCCCAGATGAAATAATCCATCCTGGTGCAACCGCATTAACACGTACACCTGATTTCCCCCATTCTACTGAAGCCGTTTTAGTTAGGTTATCGACACCCGAACGTGCTGCACCTGAATGTCCCATTCCCGGCATCCCACCCCACATATCTGCGGTCATGTTGACGATACTGCCACCATGTTTGACCATCCATTGGTTATAAGCTTCACGCATCAAGTAAAATGTTGAATGTAAGTTGTTACGAACAACAGCATCAAAGCCATTCGCAGAAATATTCTCTAATGCAGAAGGAAACTGACCACCCGCGTTATTCACCAAACCATCTAACTTGCCAAACTTTTCCAGCATCTCCGCGATCATGTTTTTGACTTGTTCTTCATCGCGATTATCACAGACGATGAAATGGACTTTGCCACCATCTTCAATAATTTCTTGGCTGACTTTTTCTAACTTTTCGATTTTTCGCCCAGTAATCACCACTTGAGCACCTAAAGATGCCAACTCATGTGCAGTACAACGGCCAATACCAGAGCCTCCTCCTGTAACAATCACAACTTTGTCAGCAAATGCATCTGTCCTGAAAATTGATTGATAACCCATGTTTTATGATCCATTCATCTATTATTTTTAACTGAATACACACTACCAAGCAAGTGCTTGGTTTGTAAAGTACCAAGATGCCTTTCTTATTCAAATTAAAATGTCATTTTTTGCTAAAATATTATTTATAGTGCTAACATGCTGTTCAATCTAAGATTTTTTTAAATTTTAAAAACTGACAATGAATACAAGCTATTATCAAAGTTCAATAGATTTTTTTTTAAATGAAAATAAAAATGCCATTTTTGGACAACTTGCACGTCATCATCAACATGATTTAGAAGATTTACAGAAAAATGCTTGGCTTGAACAAATTGATTTTCTAAAACAGGAACTTAAAGAGTTTTGTGGACACTTATATTTTGAATTCTCTATCCCTAGAATGGGAAAACGAGTAGATAATATATTAATTATAAATAATTTAATATTTGTAATAGAGTTCAAAGTAGGCGAAAAAAGTTATTCAAACTATGCTCAAAATCAGGCAATTGACTATTGCTTAGATTTACAAAATTTTCATGAAAGAAGTCATAATAAAACGATTATCCCGATCCTTATCGCGACGAATGCCCCTAATACTACCTCTCAGATTGAGAGCTCTCTAGCGCTGAACAGTTGTATCCTATGTAATAAAGAAAACTTTAAAGCAACGCTGATCAAAATTCTAGACCATATAAAAATAGAAGAAAGTTTAAATATTCAGACTTGGGAAAATAGCGTATATAAACCTACACCAACTATTATTGAAGCAGCTCAAGCTTTATATAAAGGCCATAGTGTTAAAGAAATTTCAAGAAGTGATGCTGGTGCAATTAACCTCTCCAACACCTCTATTTTAATAAATAAAATTATCGAAGACTCTAAAGCCCAGCATAGGAAATCAATCTGCTTTTTAACAGGTGTTCCTGGTGCAGGAAAAACGCTTGCAGGTCTAAACATCGCAAATGAACGACTAAAAGCAGATGAATCAGAACACTCAGTATTTCTATCTGGTAATGGTCCGTTAGTTGATGTCTTGAGAGAAGCATTGACCAGAGATTCAGTAGAATCTGCTAAAAGGAGTGGTCAGAGAATATTACGCACAGAAGCTGAAAGGAAAGCAAAGGCTTTTATCCAAAATATTCATCATTTTAGAGATGACAATTTAAGAACGCCTCATGCCCCTATTGAAAAGGTTGTCGTTTTCGATGAAGCACAAAGAGCTTGGCAAAAAGAACAAGTCTCCAAGTTTATGCAACAGAAAAAGGGAATCACAAACTTTGACATGTCTGAACCCGAATATTTAATCAGTGTAATGGATCGACATGAAGATTGGTGTGCAATTATATGTTTAATCGGAGGCGGACAAGAAATCAATACAGGTGAAGCCGGTGTTTCAGAATGGATTGAGTCGTTAAAAACAAAATACCAATCTTGGGATATTTATTATTCAGATAAGATTTTGGCTGAACCTAATACCTATCTAAATAATTCAGATTTATCACATTGGTTAGAACAACATGGACATCAAAAAACTGATCTTCATTTATCCACCTCTGTCCGCTCATTTCGAAGTGAAAAAGTTGCATCCTTGATCCAATCCATTTTAGACAATCAAAATGATCAAGCCGCTCAAATTTTCCAAGACATCAAACATAATTATCCAATTAAAATCACGAGAGATTTAGACAAGGCAAAAAACTGGTTAAGACATCAAGCTAGAGGTACGGAAAGAATTGGACTAATCACAAGTTCAGGCGCTAAAAGACTAAAAGCAGAAGGTATCTATGTTAAGAATAATATATCTCCAACTGATTGGTTTTTAAATCATCAAGATGATACCCGATCATCTTATTATTTAGAGGATATTGCGACTGAGTTCGATATCCAAGGACTTGAAATCGACTATACCTGCGTAGCTTGGGATATTAACCTCTATTATGATCAAGGTTGGAAATTTCAAAACTTTAAAGGTTCAAAGTGGCAGAATATTAATAAAGACTCAGCTAAAAGTTACCTTCTCAATGCTTATAGAGTTCTATTAACCCGAGCCCGACAAGGTATGGTTATTTTTATTCCTGCTGTAGATGGAAAAGATCCAACAAGACCTCAAAAATACTATGACTCAATCTATAACTATCTGGTTTCTTGTGGGTTAGACATAATGTAAAAAGTATCAGAATCTCGTTTGTGCCGCTTTACGACAAACGAGACTCCAACACCAGGTAAATGCAGCTCAAGATAATAGTTTTCTAGGTAATTTTACTGGCATATCTAACAATTGCTGAGCAAATGCCTTGCCTTGTGGATCAATACGTAAACTAGCGATACCACCACCACCTAAGGCATTTTCCAACATGAAATTTAATGCATTCATGGCAGGCAGTTCATAACGAATCACTCTTGATTTCTCTGGATCGAGAACATGCTGCATATATTCAGCGACAGCCTGCTCATTCAAAGCAGCGCGAATCCACGGCAAATATTCTGCTTTGCGCGCTATCACGCCAATATTGCTATGATTGCCTTTATCACCACTACGCGCATGTGCAACTTCAACTAAAGCAACCTCAATTTCATCACCCTGATAAACTGCGACCTCACCCACAGGATGTTGAGTAAATGCTTGATCGGCAGAACCTGTTGGAATCTGCACTGGATGACGTTGCCCTGCAAAATCAACTTCGACCTTAATTTGATCTTTATCAATTAAGAAAGAGAACAACTTCACCACTGCCGAAGCTTTAGGACGCCCACCGACAATCCCAGCCAATGCAGGAGCCATCCCTGTTGATGCCTGTGCAATTTCTGAAGCAAAGAACATACAAGCTTCTTTAAACATATGTTTGACCGCAATTTTGACCACAACCTCACGGCTTTCTTGAATTCGAGAATGAGATCCATAGGTACTTTCAATACCCAAAATTTCGATAGATTTTTCACTAAAAGGTGGTACAGAACGCAAACCCAAAACTCGTTCACATTTGTTGATAATGGCATCAGCAATGGTTTGTGCTTTTTCAGGTGCTTCACGCCCAGCAATCAAAAAACTCACTAACACACGATAACCATCGGCATAAGTGGCACTAACTTTATATTGTTGTGTTGGTGCTCGACCTGTTGCACCAGTCACCTTGACTCGATCTTCATCAATTTGTTCTAAATGCACTTGGCTAAAATCAGCCGTCACATCAGGAAGTAAATAAGCCTGCGGATTGCCAATTTCATAGACAATTTGTTCTGCCACCGTTGCATTTGAAACCAGTCCACCTGTGCCTTGTGGTTTCGTCACAATAAATGAAGCATCTTCACTGACTTCGACAATTGGAAAGCCCATATTGTCGAAGCCTTGCACTAAACGCCAATCGGTGAAATTCCCACCTGTACATTGAGCGCCGCATTCAATGACATGTCCTGCCAATGAACCTTGTGCCAACTTGTCATAATCATCAAGTGACCATTTGTATTCATGCAATAATGGGGCAAGCACAACCGCCGAATCAACCACACGCCCAGTAATCACAATATCAGCACCTAAATCTAGTGCATCACGAATCGCAACTGCACCGAGATACGCATTACTACTAGCAACATGTGCTGGTAAAGGCTCACCATTAAACATTTCTTTGATATTTTTTTGCTGTAATTCAGTGTGCTTTGGCAATACATCGTCACCTAGAACCACAGCAACTTTTAAATCTAAACCTTTTTCATCAATAATTTTCTGTAACGCATCACGACAAGCCAGTGGATTCACCCCACCTGCATTGCTGATTACTTTTATTTTTTTCTCAGCAATTTTATTGAGCAGCGGCGACATGACGCGACTAACAAAGTCTAGTGCATAACCATGATTTGGATCAGTCATCATCGCTTTTGCCATAATCGACATGGTGATTTCTGACAAATAATCAAAGACTAGATAATCGATGTCACTCAAATGCACGAGTTGAAATGCAGCAGTATTGGTATCTCCCCAAAATCCTGATGCACAGCCTATTGTGATTACCCTCTGCTCATCCTGTTTGACACTTGTCATGCGCTTTCTCATTGTTATTGCTAAAAACGACTTAACATTACCAAGCAAGTGCTTGGTTTGTAAAGTGCATAATGATATGCTGTATTGGCAAAATTAGACAAATACAGGCAAATGCTTGTTATAAAAAGATAAGACAATTCATGAAATGAATTTTGTTACAATACACTTTAGATGAGACGGGATAGAAAAATCGGCATGATCGCAACTTCAATTGAGCAAATACCCAAAATTGTTTGTTTTGATGACACTCCACGCGGGCGCTTATTGCAAGGTGCTGCCTATCTATTTTACAAACAAGGTTATGACAAAACCACAGTACGCCAACTCGGTGAATTTATTGGTATCCAATCTGGCAGTTTATTTCATCATTTCAAAAGTAAAGATGAAATTCTTGCAACCGTGATGGAACAAACCATCATTTATAATTTTGCCCGTTTAAAAGAAGCAGCTGAACGCTCAAATGATCCTGAACAGCAATTACGTCATTTAATTAAAGCTGAATTACTTTCGATTGCTGGCGATACTGGCGCAGCCATGGCGGTACTTGTGCATGAATGGTTTGCCCTTTCTAAAGAAAAACAAGATTATCTTTTAAAAATGCGCAATGAATATGAGCAAGTTTGGCTCGATGTCATTGAGAAATTACGCGTACTCGGTAAAGTTAAACATGATGCTTTTATCTGGCGTCGTTTAGTTGGTGGTTCTATTTCTTGGACTGTGACTTGGTATAGACCAGAAGGTAAAGTCAAAATTGATGAGTTGACTGAAATGGTTTGGGAAATGGCTTTGAAATGAGTTATCGAATGCATCCAAAACAACTAGAGAATGTATTTGCGTTAACAAGCAAACAACGTTATGAGCATTTTATTTCAAAAGTTTGTGATTGGGAGGAACTTTGGATATTAGAAGACAATAATGAAAATTTCCTAATTATTACTCCGCAACAGGACCTCGAATATTTACCTGTATGGCCCCATGCTGACTACACATTAGCTTTTTATGAAGCTTACCCATCGCTTAAACCATCACGAATACAGTTAGATACCTTTCTTGAAACATGGCTACCAAATTTAAATAATGGCGGCCTAAAAGTAGGCGTGTTACCTAATCTAGGAACAACCGTTTGGATTATAGATCCTCTGGATTTAAAAGAAGAATTAGAAAATGAACTAAAGCAATATGAATAAAATAGAAAATATTTATTTACGCAAACCTCAACCAAATGATTTAGCAGAAATTAAACTCGCCTATCAAAATAGTATTCGACTTCATCAACCTTGGACTTACCCACCGAACGACTTTGAGCAGTATCTCACTCAAGAGCATCGTTATTTTGTCTGCTTAATAGAAAATGATGTCATTGTAGGCACCTTTAATATCTCAAATATTATTCGAGGTCATTTCCATTCTGCCTATTTAGGTTATGAGGCCTTTTACCCCTATGCGGGTCATGGCTATATGCGACACGGACTGCAACTTCTATTACAAGAAGCATTTCAAACACTGAATCTACATCGACTAGAAGCCAATATTCAACCAGACAATCTGTCCTCTATTCGCCTTGCCGCAAATGCAGGTTTTGTGAAAGAAGGCTTCTCTCGCCAATATCTTCGAGTCGGTGGAAAAGAATGGAAAGACCATGAGCGCTGGGCAATTTTAAATACAGATTGGACAGATCATAAATATCAAGTCTTCTAAGAACTATTTATATTTTAATCACGACATAACTTAACGTTTAGCCCATTTATTCTATTTGCGTTTGCCTAAAAAACTGCTATTTTTCAGAAACATCAATGATTATAAAAATGTAAAAATGAATCCAGTTCAACATGCCAATATCTCGGTGAAACGTCGTGGGGGCGAGCTTGAAGATTATATTGATATTCATGCTCTAATCGACAGTACCAAAATGCTATGCACTGACAATCGCCATCGTATCTTGCATACTTTTTGGGGCGTGCAAGAAGTGATTATTCCGATTTTTGGACACCACTTTGAAAATAGTGCAGGCAAAAGTATCGAAGTCAAAGACTTATGCGAAAAAGATCATTTGCTAGTCGATTTCCACCATCGTTTTATTCCAACGATCGGAGACTTTGTTGCAGCAATGCAGGATATCCCCTCAGATGGACTAGCGAAACGCCTAGAGAAATTCCACGCTGATGTGATTGATGACCCAAAGCTGTCAGCTACATTACTCTCGCCATTATCAGTGACCGGTCAATTAAAGTCCTTACTGATTACGCACAATAGTTGGTTTATTAATACCATTTTGCCAATGATGGGAAAAAGCGAAGCCAAGTTGATTGATTTTGATATCAGTCCAGACTTCTTTTTCAATCCAATGCGTTTTGAACTGTGGATGGATAATGGGATGGCCGCACCACCGAGTGCAGTCAAATTGCAAGAATTAAAAACTAAAATTGCTTAACTTAAGGGGAAATAAACATGAGTAATATCCAATACGTGATTCGTCAAAATGATTTTGCTTACAACGATGAATGGCATCTGACCAATTGCGTTTCAACTGGGTCAATTAAACAGATTTATACGGATAAAGCAGAAGCGGAAAAGGCATACAAAGCTTTGGTTGTCGAAGGCTTATATTATGATGAACTATGTAACTATGACATCGGTAATGGCGAAGTAGATGATGAAATCTATGAAAAACTTGAAGCTTTTGTATTAGAAAAAACAGGCAAAAAATTTGATATTGATGATGGAGAAATTCCAAAACTCAATGAAGATGATGCTTTCGAGTTTGCCAAAATTTCAGGTATTGTCTGGTATCAACTCTTAGAAATCGATGCGACACAACCTTGCTATGTACTCTGGATCAACTCTGAAGAAGACTATTTCACAGGTTATGAAACTGGTAGCATTATTTCGAGTCAAGATGAGAACTTTAGTGATGTGTCGTGGGAAGCCAATATTTATGCGATGGACTATGAATTTGAAGCTTTGATGGACAAACCACTTGCAGAGTTAAGCGATAGTCCACTGTTATTCAAACAATTCATCGAACAAACTCCAGATATTCGTTACGATGTGGAAAAAGACAGTATCGAAGGTATTGCACTAGATAACATAAATTTTATTAATATCAAAACGCTGAATTCATTTTTGAAACAACCCATCTTTGAAATCCGTCAGATCTCTTTAGAAGAACTCGCTGAACTAGAATAAACGTTAAATAAAAAAGTGCGGTGTGTTAACCGCACTTTCAATGATGTATTGAATAGGTTCAATAACCCAACTGCTTACTAATCAAATCTTTCATGATTTCTTCTGCACCGCCACCAATCATATTTACTTTGACTTCACGATAAATACGCTCCGACTTCGTTCCACGCATAAAGCCCATCCCCCCCAGTGTTTGAACGGCTGCATCCGCACAGAATTGCATGGTACGAGTTGCAACATTCTTAAGCATAGAAATTTGAGCAACGAGATCAGCACCCTGCAATTGAGGCTGCGTCATTTTCCAAGCTGTTTCTTCAAGCAAAGCTCGTGTGGTTGTCAATTGAGTTGCCATATCTACTAATTTATGACGAACGACTTGATGATCAACTAAACGCTTACCAAAAGTCCTACGTTGTTGAGCCCAATCTAAAGCCTCTTCATAGCAAACTTGTGCATAACCATAAGCCACTACTCCCAAGAAAAACCGCTCCATATTAAAGTTATTCATAATCACTTTAAAACCAGCATTCTCTCGACCTAACAAGTTGGACACTGGCACTCGAACTTGATCAAAATGTAAATGTGCAGTATCAGAAGCCCACCATCCCATTTTCTTTAATGGTGTTTTGGTAATACCTTCACTATGTGCATCGATAAGTAACATCGAGATACCTTCTGCACCTGTTTTGGTCGGATCAGTTCTAACTGCAACCGTGTAATAGTCCGCACGAATACCTGACGTAATAAAGGTTTTTTCGCCCGACACAATATAATAATCACCATCACGAATCGCTTTGGTTTGCAATGCGGCTACATCTGAACCACCGCCAGGTTCAGTAATCGCCAATGCTGAAATTTTTTCGCCTGAAATAATATCGGGTAATACTTTGGCTTTTAATTCCTCACTACCGAAATGCTGAATCGGTGGTGCACCAATGGTATGAACCATCAAAGAAATATGTACGCCACCCGATCCTGCCTTCGCCATTTCAACACCAGCTAATAGAGAATAAAATGGATCAGCATCAGGAATTCCACCATATTCTTCGCCAAAACCTAAGCCCAACAACCCAATTTCAGCAGCTTTTTTATAGAGTTCTCTAGGAAATGTTTCAGCCTCATCCCACTCATTCACAAATGGCGTCATTTCTTTTTGTACAAAACGACGGACATTGTCAGCAAAGGCTTGATGTTGTTCATTGTAATACATTGGATTTAATTGCATTTTCTGCTTCCTAGCGAGTATCGATCATTGTTTTAGAATATTTAGTGATCACTAAGGTAGCAAAACACAACAAACCAAGCAAGCGCTTGGCAAAGCTCATAACTAAAAAAGATCTTATTTCTTATCATTAAATATCAAATTTCAGAGCTTATTTGATTTTTAAACGACAGCGGAAACCTCGTGTCGCATAATAAGACTGTGCACCATTATGATAAGTAAATACACGACCATAGCGGCTATCACAGAAAATTGCTCCACCTAAGGTACGAACATCTTCTGGTGTTTTTACCCAACTAGAAGTTTTCAAGTCAAAATTTTCAATTTCTTGAAACTGTCTATATTGCGCTTCAGTTAAAAGTTCAACACCCATTGTCTCAACGACGTCAATCGCATTATTTTTAGGTTTATGTTCCTTACGCGCATCCAAAGCAGTACGATCATAACAAAGGCTTCTACGTCCTTTCGGCGTTTCAATGGAACAGTCATAAAATATAATTTCAGATGAATCAGCATCAATCACAACGACATCAGGCTCTCCACCTGTAACTTCCATTTGATCCAGTGACCATAATTTTTCTGGCTGATGTTTTAATTGATCTTCAATATCAGACCAAGCTAGACCCTGATGTCTTTGCATATTCTGTTCAAAACGATTTTTCAATATGTCCAACAATGCTGCTGTTTGTACACTATCTAATTGTTTTTTCTTGCTCATGTTTTCTCTCTTTTTTGTTTTTATAGCACTTTGTATACATTCACTTAAATCAAGCATACGCAGGATGAATTAAATATTACTCAAATAAAAGATATTTTCGTTAAAAATATTGTTCTATGTTCGCAGCACCAAAGAAGATCGTCCCTATCCAGCAATATGTTTCACAGTGAAGCTACTCCCCCAATCAATCGATTGCGTGTTTTTCTCTACCTCAATTAAGGCTGGTCTTTTGATTTTGATTCAAATTGGCAAATCATATAAGATTATTGTGGAAACTCTATGCTTAAAATAAGTTAGTTCCAAAAGTACTGGCATTTCTTACACTTCATTCCATTCTTATAGAAAAACAATGGAAAGCCAATCAACAGAAAAACTAAATACGCTGGCTTCTTTCCTTGTGTATAAGGCTCTACTTCCGTACTGCCACATTGAGGGCAACTAATCTGTTCAGAACCAAGAATTTGATCTACATCTTGACTAAAATCTTGAGCAAGAATACTTTGAGCTACACTTAGATGCTCTTGAGGTACAAGTAAACGAACACCGCCGAGCGCGTTAGAATATAACCAATCCATATTGATTGTATGTTCATTTTCAATACGTGCAGGAATCGCCATCGCCTCGAGCTGAGTCTTTGCGATTTGAGCCTCATAAGGAAAAGAATAGGTTTCAGCGACGACCCAATGCATACAAATATCTAATATCAACAAAAACTAAATTTTAAGCTCAATGAGTAAAAAGATATGTTGTATAAACTTATTCAATTCATCTATATCTTTGATTAATAAATGAATTAAAATTATATTGTCTATTTTACAATTTTATTGACATAGTCATTCTTTAAATTTAAAAAATTAATACTCTTTTATAGATCTTCCCATGTAGCAACAATCTGTTTCGCAGTAATAGACCAAACATTTTTCCCAACCCATTCAATATTATGAGTAAACATTCTTTCATTATGTCCATAACTACTCCATGGATCAAAAAATAAGAACTCATCATAGCGCCACATAAAAGGATTAATTGAAATATCTTTTTGATGAGGAATATTGAGTTCTAGTAAACCTTGATAAATCAATCTAAGTCGAAAAGGTTTTTCTTTATAGTCTCGATGATCTTTCTTAATTAATATAAGGATAAGATGAGCTGATTCTTTTCCAAAATCAATAATTTCAAAATTATCTAATTCACAATAATAGGGAGCTGTTGAACCACTACCACCATACCATCAGTCAGATGCAAGGAGAACTAGTAGACTTTCAGGTAATTTATTTTTATTTGTCTTTAAATATTCATCATATGCTTCAAAAAGATATTTTGGATTACCTATGTGATCTAACTGATCACTTAATTTATAAACCATATTAGCTCTTTAAAAATACTTTCTATATAAGCTAAATATACTCTAATTATCTTCCTTTTCCCCAATAAAGAAACACCCCCACTCATACGAA